>JACQUZ010000155.1 GCA_016210055.1 Deltaproteobacteria bacterium
CCCCACGAGCGCGAGATCTGGGTGAGCTTCTCGGGAGAAGCGAACGATCGCTACGTGCAGGTGGTGGACGTCGAGACCCTGGCCATCAAGGACACGATCGACGTCGGCGGCCGCATCTACCACATGGACTTCACGCCACGCGGCAGCCACGTGCTCGTGAGCGCGAACAAGGACAACAAGCTCGTCCTCGTGAACGGGACCACGCATGCCGTCGAAGACGTAGAGGATCTTCAGTCGCCGTCGGGGATTTTCGGGCCGTGGCGTGCCTTCACAATTGGGCTTTAGGAGGACCTCGAATGGACGCTGAGAAGGTCGCTCGCGACAACGCGGCATTGGCCAAGGCGGTGCAGGCAGCCGTGCCGTTCGAGAATATCCCCTTTGCAACCCTTGGAGCCGGCGTGGGGCTCTCGGAGTCACAGGTGCTCGGCACTCTCCGCGCCTGGCAAGAGGAGGGAAAGCTTCGGGAGATCTCGGCGGTTCTCGAGGCAAGCGCCGTGGGCTACGAGACCACCTTGGTCGCTTCGGCCGTCCCTGACAGCGATCTGGAGCGGGTGGCGCGAATCGCCTGCGAGCACCCAACGGTGACTCACTGCTACCGCCGCGATCACCGCTACAACTTTTGGTTCACGTTGGGCGTCCCCACCGACATGGGGATAACGGCCACCCTGAAACGGCTTTCTCGAGCTGCAGGTGGCACGCACTTCGTATCGCTGCCGCGCACCCACGCGTTCAAGATCGCCGTGGGCTTTGACCTGGAGACGCGCAAGAACGCAGCCGAGGCCCAGGGCGCTCCTTCGGAAGTCGCGCCAATCGCGGTGAGCACGCGGTCGGTCCGCCTCTTCCGCGCATTGCAAGCCCCGCTCCCCCTCGAGCCCAGGCCTTTTTACGCACAGGCCGCCGCGATGGGCCTCCGTGAGGACGAGCTCGTCGAGTTCGGCCGCCGGCACCTGGGGGGCGCCATCAGGCGCTACGTGGCCACCCTTAGGCATCGCGCCCTTGGCGTGCGGGGCAATGGTCTCGTCGCCTGGCAGGTACCCGAGGACAAGATCGTGGAAGTTGGGCGCACCCTGGCGCTCGCACCCGAGGTGAGCCACTGCTACGCAAGGGAGTCAATTCCGGACTTCCCCTATCGCCTCTACACAATGGTCCATGGGCCGGACGAGGAGAGCTGCCTGAGAACCACGGCGCGCCTCGCCGCCGGAGCAGGCGTGCCCGACTACCGGGTGCTCTTTAGCACCCGCGAGTACAAGAAATGCCGACTTAGGTATTTCCTTCCTGAGCTGGATCAATGGTGGAACGCCCAAGAGGAGCTTGCGTCATGAAGGGGCGGGTCGTGTTTGTGGGCGCGGGCCCTGGGGCGCCCGATCTCATCACGGTGAGGGGCTACCTTGCCCTCATGGAAGCCGACACCGTGCTGTACGACAGCCTGGTCGACGAGCGCATCCGCGAGGGATCGAAGGCGGAGTGGATCTTCGTGGGCAAGCGCTGCGGGCGTCACAGCATGAAGCAAGAAGCGATCACCGAGCTCTTGGCAAGCCTGGCTTTGGGTGGCCACAAGGTGGTTCGGCTGAAGGGCGGCGATCCAACGGTGCTCGGGCGGACTGGTGAGGAAGCACTCCGCCTGGTGGAGCTCGATATCCCCTTTGAGATCGTCCCAGGCGTGACCAGCGCAGTGGCAGCTCCGGCCTTTGCAGGGATTCCGATCACGCACCGCGGCTTGGCGGACAGCTTCTGCGTGGTCTCGGCCCATCGCCGCGAAGACGACGTGAACCTGTCGATTCCCCCCTTCCACGACCGCACGACCCTGGTTCTGCTCATGGCCGCGCAGACCGTGGAGAAATGGATCCCGCTCCTGCGCCTCAACGGTTATCCGGCCGACCTTCCGGTGGCCTTTGTGAGTTCCGCCTCCACCGAGGAGCAGAAGGTGCTCACCACGACGGTGGGTCGAGCCCTCATGGACATCAAGGGGAGCCATCTCGAGTCCCCCGTCATGGCGGTGATCGGCCAAGTGGTAACTCTGCGCGCCGCCCTGAAGTGGTTCGCACGCGACGCCAAGACAGAGCCACGAGCCCGGCGGAGGCGCTCTTCATGAACCTCGTGGGCTTGCGCGATCTCCTGTCCCTGACCAAGCCACGGGTAACGATCCTCGTGGCGGCGACGACATTGGTCGGGCTGCTCCTCGCGCCCAAGCGTCCTGGTCTCATGGTGACTCTGCTCGCTCTCATCGGGACCTTTGCGGTCGTGGGTGCGGCCAACGCGCTCAACTGCTGGATGGAACGGGATCTCGACGGAGAAATGGCGCGCACCCGAACGCGCCCGCTGCCGTCGGGGAGGCTGTCACCGCGCGTAGCGTTGGTCTTCGGGATTGGGCTGGGCGTTGGCTCCCTCTTGTTGCTCGGGGCGACCACAAACCTGGTTACCGCACTCTTGGCCTTGATCGCCCTGGCCGCGTATGTCGTCGCCTATACTCCGCTCAAGCAGCGGAGCCCCATGGCCCTCCTCGTCGGGGCCGTGCCAGGTGCAATTCCGCCACTCATGGGTTGGACAGCCGCCACGGGGCAAATCGAGGTCCCGGGGCTCATCTTGTTGGCCATCGTGTTCTTGTGGCAAGTACCGCACTTCGTGGCGATTGGCGTGCTCCACCTGGACGATTACGCGAGGGCCGGGTATCGCACGTTGCCCGTGGTCTTTGGACCCCAAGCCGCGTTTTGGGTGGCTTCACTGGCTACCGCTGCGCTCGTGCCCGCGTCGCTCGCCCTGGCTCCCGCCGTGGGCTTGGGCGCAAGCTATGTCGCCCTTGCCCTGGTCCTCGGGATTGGTTTTCTCGCGGCATGCGGCGGGTGCATCCACCGGAGCCGGGATCGACGTGCTGTTCGCCGCCTGCTGCTTTCGTCCCTGGCATACCTGCCTCTCCTCTTTGTTGCCGTGGGGGTGGGGCGGGCCTAAGTAGGGCACGGCTCGCGGCACCCGCGATCGAGTGCTTTCTCGGCGAGTTAACCATACCCATATGGGTAAACCCGGAATTCACGTGTCTCGATGTTCACGTGAACGACTGACCTATAAGGACTACTTCCAGGCCGGCAAGAGCGTTGCTGGGATTCATGGGGTGGAGCCTGCGGGGGAGATCATTCGCCGGTTCGCTGGCGCCGCTAGCAAGGCCTAAGCTACCAGCCCAGCCAATCAGCGATCCAGTTGCCAACGTGCGAGCCTATGCAGCCGCCGCAGACCACGGCACCGGCGCCTGTGCCGGCTCCAGCGCAAGAGCCTACCGTCACCCACCAGGGGCATTCCCCGACATGCTCTCCTTTCTTGGCGAAAGAGGCGCAGACCTGGCCGTCCTCGGTTGCGGTGCACATGTTGGAGCCGTAGTCGGCCAAGTTCATGTCAATGACCGGGTCGGTCAAGACCGCCTGCAAGATCTTCATCTCGCGCGTGTACTCGCGGGGGAAGGCGCCGTGGATAACCTCGGAGCCGACCTCGCTGAACCGGACGCGGACCTTCTCTTCAGCACCGACGAGAACTGCCAGCTCTTGGCCTTCGCTGCGCACCACGAGCTCTGCGGCGGAGTTATCGAGCTGGATCGAGGACTCCTGGATCCCGTTCGCCTCACCACCGCGCACCGTCCCAATCTCGACACCCGAAGAATCGCGCAGGTGGATAAACGTTTCGGCACCTGCGTAGATTTCATAGCTGCCGATTCCCAGGGCCATCGGCTTCTCACCTGCGGCCACGATGACCGACTGGGCCGTGGATCCACCTTCCGTGGAAGGGGCCTGGTCGGAGGCACATCCCCCGAATGCGAAAGCAGCGACCAATATCGAAGAGAGCGAGAGGTGTTTTTTCATGGCGGTCCTTTTCCTTTTCTTTTTTCTAATGAGCTGTCCCAATTGTCCGTGATTAGCCTAAACCTAGAAACGAACACCGCAGCAGCGCCTGTAGCCTAGGCTAACGCTGACGCAGTCGCCGCACGCATAGCCGCCGCAGTTGGTATAGCCTTCGCTTGGCCCCTTGGGCCAGGCGATGAGGCCGCCATTCAAGTCGGCGAGCTGCGCGTCGGAGAGATACTTGATGGTTTCCTTGTTCAGGCTCAGCTTCTTGGTGGTCTTGTTCGACATGACGTTTCTCCTCTCGGGCGATCCGTTTCGCCCGCGTTGGCCGGCCCGCATTGCAGCGGCCGTGCCTGTTCAAAGCGCCTCGCAAGCGGCCGAAACTGCCAGGAATCGCCGGGCGAGGCTGGATGGAACCCGACACGGTGCCACCGTGTCAGGCGCGCAGCATGTGTCAGCGGTGGTAATACGAGCGGCCATTATCGAGGCAGGCGCCGAGGACATTGTTCTCACCGAGACGAGCTGCAGGGATTCATGGCGTGGAACCAGCGGGGGAGATCATTCGTCGGTTCGGTAGCGGCGCCGGGGAGGCTCTGGACTAGAATATCGCGTCCAACAAATCGTTGAGCGCGTTGCCGAAGCCCACGCCCAAGCAGCCTGCGCAGACCACGCCGCCGGCGCCCGTCGCTCCTCCGGCGCAGGAGCCAACCGTCACCCACCAGGGGCAGTTCGGGACGCGGTTGTCGCTCTTGGGCTTGAACGAGGCGCAGATTCGCCCGTCCTCGGTCGTGGTGCACATGTTCGAGCCAAAATCGGTCAGGTTGATGTCAATGACCGCGTCGGTCAGGACTGCCCGCAAGATGTTCATCTCGCGCGTGTACTCGCGGGGGAAGGCGCCGCGAACCACCTCGGCGCCGCCATCGATGAACCGAACGCGGATCTTCTCGACGGTACCGACGAAAACTGCCATCTCTTTTCCTTCCATCCGCAACACGAAAGGCGAGTCCGAGCTATCGAGCTCAATCGAGGACTCCTGGATCCCGTTCGCCTCGCTACCGCGCACGGTTCCGATCTCGACACCCGAGAGATCGCGCAGGTGGATGTACGTCTCGGCTCCCGAGTGGATTTCATAGCTCCCAATCCCCAGGGCCATCGGCTTTTCGCCCGCGGCTACGATGACCGACTGCTCGGTAGACGAACGCTCCGTGGAAGGGGCCTGGTCGGAGGCACACCCGGCGAATGCGAAAGCAGCGATTGAAGAGAGCGAGAGTAGCTTTTTCATAGCGGTCATTTTCCTTTTCTAATGAGTCGTCCCAATGAAATGAATGGTAATTAGCGAAGGGTGCCGCCGAGGCAGCAGCGCCGAATGCCCTGGGTCACGCTGACGCAGTCGCCGCACGCATAGCCGCCGCAGAAGGTGTAGCCTTCGGACGCCCCCCTGGGTCGGGGGAGGGCCAAGGCCGCGCCGTTCATATCGGCGAGCTGGGCGTCGGAGAGATACTTGATGGTTTCCTTGTTCAGGCTCAGCTTCTTGGTGCTCTTGTTCGACATGACGCTTCTCCTTTTTGGGGCGGTCCGTTTCGCCCGCGTTGGCGGGGAGCGCATTGCAGCAGGCGTGCCCATCTCGAGCGCCGTCCAAGCATCCGAAACTGCAAGGGAATAACGAGGGATACCAACTTCGGGCTGCCACGGTGCCACTGTGTCAGTCGCCGCGGATGAGTCAACGCCAGGGCGGTGCGTTCAGACAGAGACTGCGCGTCGATAAGGACAGCTCCAGCTACCGCGCGAGGCCGGTGCTACATGCCGCTCCGCCCGCTCGACCCTACCCGCTCAGCCAACCCTGGTGTACCTTTCCTTGCCATGACGCGAATCGAGACCCCGCTCACGCGCCACGTGGGAACCGAGGTTCCCATCATTTGCGGCGCCATGTACCCCTGCTCCAATCCCGAGCTCATCGCCGCTGTTTCCAAGGCTGGCGCGGTGGGCATTATCCAGCCCATCTCGATGAGCTTTGTCCACGGCGTGGACCTCCGCGCCGGGATCAGGCGGATCCGGGCCATCACCGACAAGCCCATCGGCTTCAACGCCATCGTCGAAAAGACCTCGAAGATCTACGAGGAACGGATGCGCGCCTGGGTCGATATCGCGCTCGAAGAAGGGGTGCGCTTCTTCGTCACTGCCCTCGGCAAGCCACGGTGGGTGGTGGAGAAAGTCCACGCCGCGGGGGGGATCGTTTACCACGACGTAACCGAACGCAGGTGGGCCGAGAGAGCCCTCGAAGAAGGCGTTGATGGGCTCATTTGCGTCAACGACCGCGCCGGTGGGCATGCGGGCCGCCTCACGCCCCGCGCGCTCTACGAAAGCATGGCCGACCTCAAGGTGCCCCTCGTTTGCGCCGGAGGAATCGGCGACGAGCGCGCGTTCATCGAAGCCCTCTCCATGGGCTATGCGGGGGTCCAAATGGGGACGCGCTTCATTGCCACGACGGAGTGCAACGCGCATGAGGACTACAAGCGCGCCATTGTCCAGGCACGCGCCGAGGACATTGTCCTCACCGAGAAGCTCTCCGGCGTCCCGGCGGCGGTGATCAAGACGAGGCACGTGGAGCGGATGGGGACCAAGGCAGGCTTTGTTGCCAAGCGCCTGCTTCGCCACCCCAGGGCGAAGCACTGGATGCGCACGTACTACGCTGTCAAGTCGATTTGGCAGCTAAAGCGGGCGTCAATCAAGGGCACGGCCTATAAGGATTACTTCCAGGCCGGCAAGAGCGTGGCAGGGATTCATGGGGTGGAGCCCGTGGGGGAGATCATTCGCCGGTTCGCGAATGCCGCAAGTCAGGACAGGGCGCCCTGCGCAGAGAGGATTGGAGCAAGTCACTAGCGCCGGTTAGTTGATCGCGTTGCCAATGGCAGCGCCCACGCAGGCTCCGCAAACCACGGCTCCGGCAAAACTAGGGAACGTGGCGCAGGCACCAAGCGTCACCCACCAGGGGCAGTTCGGGATTTTCGAGGCAAATGACGAGCAGATCTGACCATCCTCGGTCGCTGTGCACATGTTCGTACCTAGATCGGCCAGGTTGCTGCCCAGGACCGGGTCGTTCAGGACCGCCTGCAGGACCTCCATCTCGCGCGTGAGCTCGCGGGGGAACTCGCCGCTTAGCACCTCGACGCCAGCCTCGCTGAACCTGACCCGGACCTTCTCGACGGTCCCGACGATAACCGCCAGCTCTTGTCCTTCACGCCGCACCACGAGGGGTGCGTCCGAGCTATCGAGCTGGATAGAGGACTCCTGGGTCCCGGCCGACTCCACACCACGCACGGTCCCGATCTCGACGCCCGAGAAATCGCGCAAGTGGATAAACGTCTCGGCTCCCGCGTAGATTTCATAGCTCCCAATCCCCAGGGCCCTCGGCTTCTCACCAGAAGCCACGATGACCGACTGCTCTGTGGACGCGCCTTCCGTGGAAGGGGCCTGGTCGGAGGCACATCCCCCGAATGCGAACGCAGCGACCAACATCGAAGAGAGCGAGAGTAGCTTTTTCATGGCGGTCCTTTTCTTTTTTCTAATGAGTTGTCCCAATTGTCCGTGATTAGCCTAAAGCTAGAAATAAACACCGCAGCAGCGCCGAATGCCCTGGGTCACGCTGACGCAGTCGCCGCACGCATAGCCGCCGCACTTGGTATAGCCTTCGCTTGGCCCCTTGGGCCAGGCGATGGCGCCCCCATTCAAGTCGGCGAGCTGCGCGTCCGAGAGATACTTGATGGTTTCCTTGTTCAGGCTCAGCTTCTTGGTGGTCTTGTTCGACATGACGTTTCTCCTATTGGGGCGCTCAGTTTCGCCCGCGTTGGCCGGGGCGTATTGCAGCGGGCGTGCCTATCCCGAGCGCCTTGCAAGGTTCCGAAACTGCGATAAAACGCCGCGTGACGCTGACCGGGGACTGACACGGTGCCACTGTGTTGACCGCAGGGAATGAGTCAGAGGAGAGACGTAGTTTTCAAATCCACCGCAGGTCCAGGTAAGGCCGCGCGGTGGCGGCGGCTCCAAGCGGTGGGGCTTCCGCCCACTCGAGGAGATCCACGTCGGAGACGAACGACTGGAAGGGAATCCCTTTCATCGCCGGGCGCAATGGGTCATCCCCGG
Source organism: Deltaproteobacteria bacterium (assembly GCA_016210055.1). Classification (GTDB taxonomy): domain Bacteria; phylum Myxococcota_A; class Polyangia; order Haliangiales; family SHYZ01; genus JACQUZ01. The sequence continues at coordinate 7,968 of JACQUZ010000155.1, forward strand.
CAAAGCCCACGTGGATCATGTGGACCCCGGTCCCGAGGAGGTCGTCGTGGAGGACGGCCAGGAGGTCCCGCAGGATTGCTGGATCCCCGCTCGGTACAGCCACGCGCGTCGTGGTCACTGTGCGGAAGGATTCGCCAGGCCGTGGAAGGGGAGCCGAGCGCCGCAGCCAAAGGCGGGCTGCGCGGTGGGCCAAGCGAATCGCGTGTCCCCTGGGGGAGAAGCCGAGGACGGTGGTTCGGCGCACGGCGCCCGCGTCCCAGGCCCCCATGACCCCGACGAGCTCCGAACCCACGTGAGCGAGATAGAAATCCCCAACCGAGAACCCTGGAAGACGCCGGACGTCGTCCGAGAGATCCTCGTCGGTGCAAGCGGGCGCGAAGAGCCGCCCCTCGTAGGCACGGGCCATTAGCTTGGCCATGGCGGGGAGATCCTCCACTTGGGCACGCCGCACCTTGCAGCGCCTCGGCTCTCCCAGAGGGCGGAGCACGAGGACGTTCGCTGCTTCGAAGGCACACAACCTGCGGACTCGGATGCTCGGAATGGCCAACCGATCCATCACTTGCCTGGCCGACGTGTTCCCCCTCTTCACCAGGCAGAAGCCGAGGGCAAGCGACCGCGGATCCACGGCGATGGCATGGGCGGCAGCGCGTTCTGTGAACCTGTGCCCGCGCTCGCTAGGAAGTACCCGCGCGTCCCCGCCGTAATAGAACGCACCCCACCCGGCGCCTGTATAGCCTCGTGCCCACCCGAAAAGAAAATAGGCGCAAAGCTCATCGTCGCGAAATCCGCCGAGGTACAGGTGCCGATCAAACACGGCGTCGGGCCAGCCAAAGAAGCATGGGGCCCGATCGAAGAAGAAAGTGAAGTCCGCTCGGATCGGGCACGCGCGGTTGATCTCGCGCATTCTGCCCTCGAGGCTCCTATCAAGCAGCCTGATTGCGAGCGCATCCCTCATGGGATACGACGCCGCGCCACGCTGGCGGGCACCACCTGGTAAAAGGGGAAGCGGTCTCTTTGGGTCAGCTCACGACCAAGGGCATCATCCACGCACACCGTCTCGCGGAGGCGCTCGGGTAAAGGACGGTTCACGTGGATGTAACGCCACGCGACCCGCCCCCCGTCGGGCATGCGGGTGGCCACGGCGTCCAAGAGGTCACCCCACTGCTCCTGAGAAAGCCAGTCGGGAAGATTCGAAAGCTGGACCTTTTGGAATGTCCCGACGGGCTCGCGCTTGAGGCACTGGCCGATATCCTCGTGCCTGAGGTCCAAGCAACCAGGCCGCGCGCGGAGGGTCTCGACCCCCGCACGAGAAAGATAGAATGGGCACGCGTCGGCGCTCGTCAGGCGACCGAGGAGGGACAGCGCCAAGAGTGGGTTGTCGGAAGCCAAGTGCCCCGTGCACAGCTTGCGAAACTGCTCGAAGAACTGATCGCCGAGTGGGACCTGCGAGTCGCGGTACTTAAGCGACCTCGGGTCCATCCCACGCTTGCGAAACAGGCGAGGATGGAACACCAGGCGGAAGACGCGCCGCAAGGATGGACGGGCAATCTCGCGGTCGAAGTGAGCGCACTGCTCCTCGAGGGTGGAGGCACGAAAAAGGCCCTCGAGCCTGCGCGACCCCACGAGCGGGCCAAAAGCCCTTCGCACGAGGCCCATGTAGCGCTCGTACCGGCCCGCCCAAATGACCCCTTTCTTGACAGCACTCTCGTGGCGCGTCCAGAACGCGCGTGCATCGTCGGACACGAGCGGCAGGACCTGGCGAAGCTGCTTCTTCCTCGCGGCGCCGCTGCATGGCACGTATCCGAGAAACCGCAGGGCATCCTCACGCAAGAGCGCCCGCACCGCCGCGAGCTTGAGCTCGACGAGAAAGAGCTGGGGCTTGCTCGTGTCCACGGCGACCACCCGGCTCGCCCCGAGCGCGAGGAGCGAAAGGGGCATCTCCCCGGCGCTGGCCACGCACAGGATGTGGTCGCGGTCGCACAGCTTGAGCGCCCGTGCCTCGGTGCGCTCGTCCTCCTGGGACAGTCCAAAGTTGTAAAGGGCGCTCACTCCTCCTTGGATACCATGGAAGCCGCGGAGGCCCTAAACCCGCCCCCGCCCAGCGCGGCGTAGAACCCAAGCCGCTCCCCGAGCGCATCGAGGGCTGCCACGCTTTGCGGATCGATGTCGCCGACGAGCCTCAGGTCACGCGTCTCCTCGGGCGCGAGGCCGAGCAGCATGACCTCGGCGGCGCAGCAGAACGTGCTCCCCTCTGGAGTGTGAGAGCTCACGACGAAATCCGGCGCAGAAGGAACCGCGACGGTGCCAGCAAAAGGAACTACCCGCACGTTCGGCATGCCTTGTACCAGCGGCGACACGGCGCTCGGGACCGAGACGTCGGCAATAAGGACCGGGTGCCCTGTGGCCAGGTGGTGTGGAAACACCAGGGGCTCATTGGTGCTCGTGGCCACGGTCACCACGTGGCAGGCGCGAAGCAGGTGCAAGTCCGTGCCCACCTGGACGTCAATGGCGCCGCCTGCCCCTCTGCCCACCTCGGAGAGCACCTGGTCTCTCAAGGCCGCGAGCCGCCGCTGGTCGCGGCCGAGGAGCACCACGCGGCCAGGCCGCGGCAAGCCCGTGACGAGCTTGTGCACGAGCGCAGACCCGATGTTCCCCGTGGCACCGACGACGCCCAGCACCGCGTCGCCCACGGCCACGCCCATGCCCGCGCATGCGCCTTGCAGGCGACGGGCCGCTACCGCGACGGTGAAGCTGTTCCCCGACGTAATTCGCACCCCATCTGGTGGAAGCAACGCCAACCCATCGCGCGCGAGGATGCTCGTGTACCCGCCCAGCGCCACGTGACCGCAGCCGAGAGACGCAGCCAGGTTGACCGCGTCCTGGAGCCGCTCGGTCTCTAGGTAGCGGTAGTTGCGGCGGAGCCTTTCCTCCAAGAACGCAGCGTCGGCTGGAATAACGATGGATACAAACCAGAGTCGCCCGCCGAACAGGTTTCGCGAGAAACCCAGGATGGGCTTGAGCTCGAGGAACGTGGTGAGCCTTTGGAATAGCGCCCGCAAGGCGCCCCGCCCCAGGGCGGCGAGGGACGGCTCGGCCATGGCGATTTCCCGCTCCGGCAGGGCGAAGTGCGAAATGAAGGCCACTCGCGCGGCGCCCTCGGCAGGTCGCTCCACCCGCCCCGAGAACCTTGGAAGCGCCTGCGCTGGGAAACGATCTTGCTCGGCGAGATCCTCGCGCGGAAGAATGCCGCGGAGCAAGACGCCCAGGTCACGGCGAACGAGCACATCGCAAAGTCCCCGGAGTGCGTTCACAAGCTGATCCTGCCCATGGCTATCGAGGAATGCGCTCGGTTGAATTCGAAGGGTGCTCGGCGCCGACAAGGTCGGCAGGATACGGACGTGATGCTCGTGAAGGAGGAACGCGGAAGCCACGGCCCCCAGGAGGTCATGCGTCTCGAGGGCCCGAAGAACCAGCGAGTCCTCGGTAGCCTTCGGTGCAAGCTTGATCCCGAGAAGAAGCCCCCGACCCGAGACCCGCTCGATCACGTCAGGGTATTCGTGCGCCAGGCCGACGAGCGCAGCCTTTAGCGCCTCGCCACGTTCCCTCGCCCTCCTGGGAATGTCCTCCCTTTCGATGACATCTAGCACCCGGCGCGCCACGCGGCAGGAAAACGGGTCGCCCCCAAAGGTCGACGAGTAGTGCTCGTCAAAGCGATCCAAGTAGCGGCTCCGCTCCACGAGCAGCGCCGAGATCTTGGCCGCACCTCCCCCGAGCGCCTTGCCAAAAAGATAGTAATGCCCACGCACCCCCTCGGAGGCGAGGAAGGTCCCCACCCGGCCGAGGCCGCTCTGGATCTCATCCAAAATGAGCGGGAACTCGTACCCGCCGAGCCTTGCGAGCAGGCGAGGATCGATCTCGGTCACCCCGCCCTCCCCCTGGATGGGTTCGGCGATCGCCGCCACGACATTCACGAAGGAGAGCGTTCCCAAGGCCGCGCCATGACCACGTGGAACGAGGATGGGCACGCAGGCCGTGTACTCGCAAACAAGGGCGTCGAGGTCAATCTCCCCGCTCCTCGGCACGAACCGGGTCTCGATCCCCATGAGGCTCTCGTAGGGCGCCCGCTTGCGCGCATTTCCCAAGACGGCCCTTGCTCCCAAGGAATGGCCATGAAACGCCCCTTCCAAGGCAATGAGCGCCAGCCTCGACGCCCCCAGGATCCGCTCGGCCTCCGCCAGGCAGTGCGAGACGAGCTCGGGCTGGGCGCCCCCAAAACGCCGCTTCTGGTCTCGGGCGATCCTCCGCCAGCGCTCGTTTCGCTCGAGCGCCGCGTGGGAGATGGCCATCTCCACCGCCTCCGACCCGGTTGAACCGAAACGCACGACGTAGGCTTGTCCGGTGGTCTCCGCGACCTTCAGGGCGAGCTTCCTGGCCAGCTCGCCCTGCTCGGGACGCGCAGCCCCTTGGTCCCAGAAAAGAACCGAGTCGTCTTCCAGGGCCGCGGATGCCGCTTCTCGCACGGCCTCATGCGAATGGCCGAGCAAGTTGCCACCGAAGCCACCGACGGCGTCGAGGACCTCGATCGGACGACTACCGTCGAGAAAAACGAGGCGATCCCCCTTTCCCGACACGTAGTGCTTGTCCATGCGCGTCGAGCGAAGAAGCGCCCCACGGCGTGGGCTCGCGAGCCGCACGTGGGTGGGCTGGAAGAAATGCTCTTCAGGCAAGAGCACGATGCCTGCACGCTTGGAGTAGGGCCCGCACAGGTTCGCGAGCAATGGGCCATAACGCCTATCAATCTCACTTCGGACGACCGACCCTTTTCGCGTGCGGGGAACCTGGTCGCGAACGCAGGCGAACCGCTTGATCGTGAGGTGGCGAAACTCGAATTCCTCGAGGGAATCCAGGAAATGCTCGTGCCTGGCCTCGAGCTGGCCTTGCACTGATGAAAGGATCGCCCGGGCGGTCACGAGGCATCCCGCCTCGGGCGCATGCTCGCCCAAGAGAAACACCAGGGCCGCAAGCCCTGGCTCCTCGCGCAGCGGGAAGCACTCCACATGAGCGACGGGCGGCATGAGCCCCCCGTACAGCTCCTCCAAGCGGCCTCGCGATACCTTGACGCCAAAGCTGTCCTTGACGAAGTCCCCCTTCGCCCGGGCAAAGTACTTGAGCCCCGCCTTCGACTTCACGACGAGATCGCCCGTATCCATGAATCCACCGGGGCCCGGGAAGTTCCCGCCCTGAGCGGCGCTATCTTCGTGGGCAAGATAGCCGAGCGAGGCGAATGGAGATCGGGCCCACAAGCGAAACACGCCCTCACCTTGGGAGGGTTCTGGCGCGAGTCCCAGCTCCACCCCGGGAAGCGGCGACCCGAGACTCCCAGGCTCGTGGGGACCTCCGACAAGCGTGCAGGCGATCATCTGAGTCTCGGTAGTGCCAAGCGCGTTTTCCAAGGGGAGGCCGAGGGCGACGTGGAGCCGCTTGGCCAAGCTTCCGTCGTAGGGCGCACCATTCGAGACAAGGCACTTGAGATCCTGGAAGCAGGTCTCCTTGAGCTGGGGGAAGACCCGCGCGAGCTCGAGGAGCGCGCGATACGTGGCAGGACCAGCGAGCACGTGCTCTGGCCGCATCTCGAGAAGCAGGTCACGCACCCGACCAGGATGCTCGATCACTCTCTCGGGAGTCAGGAGGCACAAGGGCTTGCGCGTCCACAGCGCATTCCAGAGCGCGCGCACGCCCATGGAATGACCGAGGAGGAGGCTCAGACCACGGTTTCCGAGTCGATCTTCACCGAGAAGCCCGGCCGCCTCCCAGCTCGCCGCGCTGCGAAGAAACGCCCCTTGTGCATAGCGAACGAGCCTCGCGCGGCCGGACGTCCCCGAGGTCGTCAGGAGCAATGCCTCCGTCTCGGCCGAAGTCGCTCCCATGAGGGTGGCAATGAGCGGATCGCTCGCGGGCGGGCTCTCCTCGTGCGTCTCGACAGCCCGTGCTCCCAGGTTCAAGTCCCCCTGCAAGCAAAGGGCAGGGATGCCGAGCGTGCGAGCCATGGCACGCAGGCGCCCAAGAAGCGCAAGATCTGCCTCGTGCTTCACGAGGTCTTCCACCTCGTGAGCATTCCAAAGAAGGAGCTTGCTTCCCGACGCCTTGAGCCAGGCTTCGAGGCGGTCGCACTCGATGTACATGGGAAGGAATACCCGCACCCCCCACGCAGAGAGCGCCACGAGCGACAAGGCGACGAGCGTTTCACTCGTGCGTGGCAGCCTGAGGACGCACACCGTGTCTCCCGGCTTCACTCCGCGGCGCGAAAGATCGGCAATGAGGCCAAGCGTCGCGTGCCGAAGTGCACGCAGGGATACACGCACGCCCCCCTCGTCAATGGTGCCCATGATGACGGGCTCAGCATCTGACCCGCCATCCGCGCGACCGAACAAAAGGTCGGCGAAATTCTGGAACCTGAGCAAGCAAGGCGCCGCGCCACCGGGCGACCGGATCACTTCGAACACCTCTAGAGAACGCGGCATGAAGACGCTTTTGTGAGGTTATCACGCCTAGAATGCCCCATGGGAGGCATCACTTGGCGAAGGCACAAAAACGGCATGAAGATTGCTGGCTAGACTTGCATGCCCACAACCGACCGCGCCTTCATTCCGGCCGCCCGATTCCATTGGCTCACGCCGGTCTATGATTCACTTTGCCGCTTGCTCGGGCTGGGCGCCGCGCTGCGGGACTTCGAGCTCGAACTCCTCGAGTCCGTCGAGGCATCTGACATTCTCGAGGTGGGTTGCGGTACGGGTGAGCTCCTCCTTCGAGTAGCCCGGCGGTTTCCGTCAGCCCGAGTGGTCGGTATCGACCCCGACCCGCGCGCACTCCGGATTGCGGCCAAGAAGCTTCCTCCCGAGCGCGACATCCGATTGGTCAAGGGGCGTGCCGAGTCCCTCGAGTTCCCAGACCATTCATTCGACCTGGTGCTGTCGAGCCTCATGCTCCACCACCTCGACACCGAGAGTAAGATCGCCGCTCTGAGGGAATGGAAGCGGGTCTTGAGGCCTGGCGGTCAAATCGTCCTGGTTGACCTTGGGGAGCCGCGCTCCCTGACTACCAAGGTTCTTCTCTACCCGCTGCGGTTCAACCTCTTCGAAAAACAGGCCGACAACTTGAGGGGTAAGATACCGTCGTTCATCCAGCAGGTGGGCCTCGCGCTTTCCGAGGCGGCCGTATTCCGCTCTGCCGTGGTGGCCTACCGCGCTTGGCTGCCGGGGACGCCGCCGAGAGCGTAGGCGTCCATGCAGGGGATAACGATGGCGACCCCAGCGGGATTCGAACCCGCGTCACCAACGCCGAAACGACAAAGACGCGTGTCCTGCACCTGCCAAAAACAGAAGCGACCCCAGCGGGATTCGAACCCGCGTCACCAACGTGAAAGGCTGGTGTCCTAGGCCGACTGGACGATGGGGTCTTAAGTGATTTCTTCTACCAAACTTTTCGCCGTGAGCCCAGCAGGGATCGAACCTGCGACCAACGGGTTAAAAGCCCGCTGCTCTACCGGCTGAGCTATGGGCTCCCCTTCCGGTCAAGGCGTGTTTTCCTATCATTGCGGATCCGGCAAGTCAAGGCGCCTACGCCCGAGCGTAAATTTTTTCCTGGCTGCCCCATCGTGCTACTGTCGCTCCCGTGATTGACCAACGCCGTGCGACGCGCGTGGCCTCAGATCTTCCGGCCCGGTACCAGACGAGCGAAATTCTCCTCGAAGGGTGGGCCGGCAACTTGAGTCAGGGGGGGATGTTCTTCGTCGGCCCAGCCATCGACAGGGGGGTCGGGGACGTTCGCGTGGAGATAGCACTCCCGGAGTTCAGCCCGCTCATGTTGGCTGGTGAAGTCCGGTGGGTCGAAGAAGGACCCGTTCACTTCGGCATGGGGATTCGCTTCGTGAACGTTGCCCGATTCGAGCGTCAGCTCCTCGCGAACTACTTGCTCCGCCGGACGTACCACCACTCGTCGTCGGGCTCTTCGCCCGCTTGACTCCCCCTAGATGCACAGTAAGATGGATCGGAGCGCAGGATCGTCGACGTGAAGAAGTCTCTGAACATCGATGTCGCCGGGCAGAGGTTTACCTTGAAAACCGATGCCGACGAGGCCTACGTCCGGTCTTTGGCCCAGTTCGTGACCGAAAAAATCGACGAAGCGCGGCAAAACGCCAAGGCCGTCACGACCCAGTCGCTGGCAATCTTGGCGGCAATGAACATTGCCGACGATCTTTTTCAGGCAAGGCGCCAGCAATCGGACTTGAAGCGACGGATTCGGGACAAGTCACATACGATCCTGGAACTCTTGGAAAAGGAGGCAAAGCTGATCGGATCCTCTCGCGAGCCGGTCCACATGACCGGCGAGAGCGAACGACAATAATAGGGCTTCCCCTGCCCGACTCGTGATGAGGTGTCGGTCAACCTAGCACCTCAAAGGGAGGGGGTCGCACCGGCCATGGTGAGCACGCCCCGGTGTGCCTGAAGTGGCCGTTCGATCCCGGCCTTTGGTTCCCTGGTCCAGTTTTGGTTCGAGTCGTCGCCCACACGGCCGAGGCGGGGGACTTATGAGTCGAGTCGATCCTTATCGTCGCACATTAGTTCCGATCGGCGCCTTTTGCGCTACCATGAGCCTATCCGTCCTTTCGATGCGCGCTTTAAAAGATGAGCTCCGCCGCGAGATGCGAATCCGGCGTCTCGATGTCTCGATGGAGCAATCGAGGAAGTGCGCAGAAATGGCGGCCAGGCACATCGCCAGGATTCCAGGGTTCCGCGAAGCCGGTGTCGTCGCCGTGTATGCTCCCGTGCGCGGAGAACTCGACACCGCTCCGCTCGTCAGTGAGCTCCGCTCCCGCGGCAAGACGGTGTGCTATCCCTGCATGGCGCCAAGCCACCGCCTGCTCGCCTTCCACGCTGTTGATGATGAAACCCGGCTGGTGCCAAGCCGGCTCGGAATCCCTGAACCTACCGAGGACATGCCCGTCGTCCCATCCGATCGGATTGAATGGATTATCGTCCCCGGACTCGCGTTTGATGCGCGAGGAGGAAGGCTTGGGTGGGGACGCGCTTACTACGACACCACTCTTGCGGCCAAGCCGCTGGCCCTGCGCGTCGGGTTGGCCCACGGCTTCCAAATCGTCCACTCCGTCCCGGAAACGGCAGACGACGAACGGATGGACGCCATCGTCACGGAGCTGGGCGCTCGGCTCACGCTCGCCAGAACCCAGCTCAACATGCGGAGGAAACGTTGATCATTATCTACTTGCTTCTCGGCGTGCTGGCCGGCGCCCTCCTTTCGTACCTGGTCATCCCCAGGGTTTGGGGGAAGGCGGGCGCGGATGCGGCTGACGGCGCAGAGGCCGAGGGACAGAAGATCCTCGACGCCGCCCGCGCCGAGGCAGAAGCCATCCGGAAAGACGCCTTGGTCAAGGGGAAGGAGCTCGCGTTTGGGCTCAGGGCGGAGGTCGAAGAGGAAATCCGAGGGAGAAGAACCGATCTCGCCAAGCAGGAAGAGGCCCTGTCGGTTCGGGAAGAACAGGCCGAAAAGCGGGCCCGAGACGCGGGGCGCCGAGAGGAGGACCTGCAAAAGAAAGAAAAGACTATCGCGGCTCGCGAGCAGGCGGCAGAGGCCATGGCACGTCAAGCTGAGCAAGCAGTCGCCGAGGCCAAGGCACGACTCGAGAAGGTTGCCGGAATGACGGCGGCGGAGGCACGGCAGAAGCTGGCCGACCAGATGATTGACGAGGCCCGCAAGCTCGCCGCGGCAGAGGTCAAGCGAATCGAGACCACGGCCCAAGAGGAAGCGGCGGAAAAAGCAAAAAAGGTCATCGGCACTGCGATCCAGCGCTTTGCGAGCGAGTACGTGGCGGAGCGAACCGTCGCCGTCGTCCCCCTGCCCTCCGATGACATGAAGGGGCGACTGATCGGTCGCGAAGGCCGAAACGTACGAGCCCTCGAGGCTGCCACGGGTATCGACCTCATTATCGATGACACCCCCGAGGCGATCACGATCTCCTGCTTCAACCCGATTCGGCGCGAGATCGCCCGCCTTGCAATCGGCCGCTTGGTCGCGGATGGACGAATCCACCCGACTCGAATCGAAGAGGTCGTCGCCAAGTGCGAGGAAGAGGTCCAGAACCAGTGCAAGGAGGCCGGCGAGCAGGCGGTCTTTGACCTTGGCCTGCACCGCGTGCATCCGGAGCTCATCAAGCTCCTGGGTGGGCTCAAGTACCGCTCGAGCTACGCGCAAAACCTCCTCGCGCACAGCATCGAGGTCGGCTTTCTCGCCGGGATCATGGCGGCAGAGCTGGGGCTCAACATCAAGCAGGCACGGCGTGCGGGCCTTTTCCACGACATTGGCAAGGCGGTCGACCACCAGCAGGAAGGCTCCCACGCGGTCGTGGGCGCGCAGCTGCTCAAGAAATACGGCGAGTCGCCGAGGATTTGCCAGGCGGTGGCCGCGCACCACGACGACGTGCCCCAGGAGGGCGTGCTCGATCACGTCGTGGACGCGGCCAATCGCCTAAGTGGCCAGCGGCCTGGCGCACGAAGGGAGACCCTCGAGTCCTATATCAAGCGCCTGCACGATCTTGAAGCGCTCGCAAGGGGCTACAAGGGGGTCGACAAGGCATTCGCCATCCAGGCAGGCCGGGAGGTGCGGGTCGTCGTCGAAAATGGGCAGATCAATGACGAGCAGGCCATCCTCCTATCGAAGGACATCGCGAGAAAGATTGAGACTGAAATGTCCTATCCAGGCCAGGTGCGCGTTTGCGTGATACGCGAGACCAGGGCCACGGACTACGCACGATAGCCAACTCCCATGCATGTACTCGACGACCTGACAGCGCGCGGCCTGGTTTACGACGTGACGGATCGCGAAGGGCTCGCCAAGCTCCTCGCAGAAGGGCCGGTTACGTTTTACTGCGGCTACGATCCCACTGCGATTTCCCTGCACGTGGGAAACCTAGTCCCTCTGGGCATCATGCGCAGGCTGGCCATGGCGGGGCACAGGATGGTCGCCGTAATCGGCGGCGCCACGGGGATGATCGGAGATCCGTCGGGCAAGACCACGGAGAGGAAACTCCTCGACAAGGAGACGCTCGTCCGAAACCAAGAAGCCATCTCGGCTCAGGTAAAGCAGCTGGTCGCAGGCAACGCGATTGTTCTAAACAATGCGGATTGGATTGCCCCATTGAGCTTGCTCGATTTCCTACGGGACGTTGGGAAGCTCATGACAATCAACTACATGCTGGCCAAGGAGAGCGTGCGCGCTCGGCTCGAGGATCGCGAGCACGGGATTAGCTACACCGAGTTCTCGTACATGCTCCTGCAGGCCTTCGACTTCACGTACCTGGCCAAGCAGCATGGCTGCCGCCTGCAGATTGGCGCATCAGATCAATGGGGCAACATCACGTGCGGAATTGAGCTATGCCGCAAGATGGGCGGTCCAGAGCTATTTGGATTGGTCGCGCCTCTATTGACCGACAAGTCAGGAGTCAAGTTCGGGAAGAGCGAGGCGGGGACGAGCGTGTGGCTCGACCCGAGCTTGACCTCGCCCTATCGGTTCTATCAGTTCTGGGTCAACACCGAGGACGCGAATCTCGATCGGCTCCTCAAGATCTTTACCTTCTTGCCGCTCGAAGAGATCGACCGGGTCGTCAGGGAGCACCAGGAAATCCCCAGCAAGCGGATTGGCCAGCGTCGGCTCGCGGGCGAGGTCACGACGTGGGTACACGGGGCCGAAGCGGCCCGGCGCGCCCAGGCCGCGTCGGAAGTCATGTTCGGTGGATCGATTGAAAACCTGGGGGATGCCGACCTCGAGCCGCTCCTCGCCGACTTGCCGTGGACGCAGCTCGCGCGCGCCGAGCTGGAAAAGGGGTTGCCGCTCGTGGACCTCATGGCGCGCACCAAGCTGGTTGATTCCAAGGGAGCGGCACGTCGCCTGTTGTCCCAAGGTGGCGTGTACGTAAACAACGTGAGGCAGGACGATCCGAATCGTGTCCTTTGGCCCGCCGACTTGGCTACCGAGACGATGGTTGTCCTTCGCGCGGGCAAGAAGAGCTATCACGTGCTGAAAATCCTCTAGAATTGGCTCCGTCGCTCCTTAGTTTTGCCCACCCACTGCGCCTCTTCGGAGGCGGGGAAGGCTTGCTCGGGCGTCCGGTTCGCTCGGATCCAGGCGCAGGGCGTTTTCCAAGTGGCGTTGTGCCTCGGCGACCTCCCCGGCACGTGCCTCGATGATGCCGAGAAGTGACCAGGCGTCTGCCCGGTGAGGGGCGACCTTGACCGCGCGCAGTGCATGACGCCGGGCCGCCATGTCGTCCCCCAGCGCCAAGCGATACCTCGCCGCGTTCACGAGCGCGCCGTCGTGGTTCGGTCGCACCGCAAGGGCTTCCTCGGTGACGAGGGCCGCAGCCACGTGGTCCCCCGCTTGCGCGTGCAAGACACCGAGGTTCACGTACGACGACACGTGGCGCGGATCGACCTCACGTCCGGCGGCGAACAGGAGCTGTGCCTGCGCCCGGTCTCCGTTCATGAGCACCCCACGGCCCAGGGCCGAAAGGGCCTGTGCGTGTTGGCGCCTTGCATTGGGGTCCGGGTCCCGTTCCGTTCCGAAGATCCGCTTGAGCACTTGGATCGAAGTGAGAGGTTCCGATTCGGTACCGTCCACCAGGGCAAGCGGAACCCCCCAGGCGAGCTTGCGTCCACCCGGGGGCAAATCGGCGCCCGGCTCCCAAGCCACCGGTCGTCCCGAGGAAAAGATCACCCCGAGCACGTTCTTCGGCCGTGCTCCAAGACGCACCCCCACCGCACCGAGAACGTCCCGGTCCCTGCGTAGATCCCAAAGATGCTGCCGCGCGAGCACGGCCACGTCGGGCCTTGCGCCTTCGACCAGCGTAAGCCACAAGAGACCTGCGGCCGTGGAGTCGCCCTGTACGAGCGCAACGCTGCGCGAAGGGCACTGTGCCAGTGCCACTTCGCTCCATCGCCGCGGGGCATCGCTCGCCCGCGTCGAGAGCTTTTCGCCGTGCGAGACGAACCACGCTGGGACGAGCGCCATGAACCCCAGGGCCGCGGTCCCATGGGGTGCCATTCGGCCCAGGCGCCGCACGGCCAAAGACATGCCCACGCCTGCGAGCAGTGAGAGCGCCACGGCCATGGGCACGCCGTTTTGCCGATCCTCGAGGCCCATGGGGTTGACCCAGGCGCCGTAGGCGAAGTCAGCGATCGCCATCCACGCCAGGATCCCACCCAAGAGGCGCCCGCCGCCTCCACGGCGCGACGCGAGGAGCGCGATCAGCCCGAGCGCCGAGCAGGAGATCGCGATGGGGCCAAGATCCTCCTCGAGAACGCGGCCGAGCGCTCGCCCATTCTCGAGAAACACCTCCGGGACCGACGACATGATCTCGCCCTGGAAGGCCTCTCGTATGCGCTGCGCGGTCAGGTGGCTCCATAGGGCCGAGACCGTGCTGGGATGCCCCCAGTCGAGCGCCGGGACGCGGCCGCTTGCCGACCGAACAGGCAGGTACAAGGTCATCGCCAACATGCCGAGCGCAGCCAGGAGCGGCGCCATTCGCAACCAGCGTCGTCGCCTAGCGCCGAGGACGAACAAGACGAAAAGGGGCGGACCCACAACGATTCGATACGAAGCGTGCACGCCGACGGCGCCGATGCCAAAGGCCAGCGACAGGAGGAGCCCGGCTCGCGCGCCACCGCCACGCATCGTCCTAAGGACTAGCCACAGCGATAGCGCTATCCATGCAGCCGTCGGGGTGTATACCTCCGCGACGCTCGCCTGGCGGAAAAAAGTCCCTGACGCGAAAAGGAGGCCGCCGGCAGCGACTGCGCCTACAAGGGAAGTCGCGTTGTCCCCGTTCAATTCGAGGACGATCCTGGTCGTCATCGCGACGGCGACCGCCGCGCAAGCAGACGAAACCAGGTGAATGCGAAACGCGAGCTCACCCCACGGGATCCAAGACGCCAGGTGCGCGATTACCATGTACAGGGGGAATCCCGTGGGGTGAGGAACGCCGAGCCGCACGGCGGACGCGGCGAGCTCCTGGGAGTCCAGCCAGTAGGGCCCAGGAGCCACCGCCACGACGAGCCCCCCAAAAGCAAGAAGCCCCACGATGCGGGGGACTGCGCGAGCGCATCGAGGCGATGTCACGGAGTGAGGTTATCCCAGTCGCTGCGCGGAAGCGAGTTGACGCATGACGCCAGTCGGTGCAACCCTCGCCCCTTGACGCGGCGCAGGGCCGACCCACAACCAGGCCGATGCCGCGGGCAGGTCAAACCAAATGGAAGTATTCCGCGGTGCCAAAAATCTTACGCGCCCCCTCCGTGAGCCCGTCGTGGCGATTGGAAACTTCGACGGCGTGCACGTGGGCCACCGGGCGCTCTTGTCCAAGGCAAGACAGGCCGCGCGAGCACGTGGCGGGGAGGCGGTGGTATTGACCTTCGATCCCCATCCGGCAAAGGTCCTTGCGCCCAAGCTCGCCCCTCCGCTCATCGCGAACCTTGAGCAGAAGCTGGAGCTCCTCGCGGGAATTGGGGTGGACGCGTGCGTGCTTGAGCCGTTTTCCTGGGAGCTCGCGTCGAAGAGCCCGGACGAGTTCGTGGCAGAAAACCTGGTCACGTTGCTCCATGCCCGAGAAGTGGTGGTTGGACACGACTTCACTTATGGAAGCAAGCGCCAAGGAGACACCAAGAGCCTGAAGGAGGCAGGCGCCGCCCATGGCTTCCAGGTGCACGTGATACCCGCCGTCACGATCAACGGCCTGGTCGTGTCGTCGACGAAGGTCCGCGAGCTCGTGCTCGAGGGGAACGTGGAGGGCGCGAACCTCCTCCTCGGCCGCGAGCTCGAAGTTGACGGCGTCGTCGTCAAGGGCGCGGGCCGAGGGCGGTCGATCGGGTTCCCGACCGCCAACGTCGTAACCGAGAACGAGCTCCTGCCTCGCCCTGGCGTGTACGCTGGCCACCTCGCGCTCCTTTCCGCCGAAGGCCGCGATCGGTGGGACGCAGTGATAAGCCTGGGGAGAAACCCTACCTTTGTCACCGAGGGTGAGCTCACCCTAGAAGTCCACGTGCTCGAATTCGATCGCGACCTCTACGACCAACGGGTACGGGTGGGTTTTCACTCGTGGTTGCGTGGGGAAGAGCGCTTTCCGTCGGTCCAATCCCTCCTTGAGCAAATCCACGAGGACATCGGCGTCGCCAGGCTTAGGCTCTCAGGAAAACGATCATGACGGACAACGACAAGAGACGCCCGGACCGAGGGATTATCGGCCAAGCGCGAGAGATAGCGCGCCGCGCGCTGTCAGAGGCGGCCAAGAAGATCTCCCGGAGAACAGGCAGTGCCAAGGAACCGGAAATGGTACGCGTCGCCCCACCTCCAGTCGCTGTTTCCGAGCAGGTCGAAGCGCCGAAGCAGAGGATCCCGGGCGAAGAAGCGCCTGGTTCGCCAGTGCCTGGGCCCGAACGAGAACCCGCGTCACCACCGCCTCTCGCCGCAGATATGGCTCCACAGGCGGGTTCTGCAGCGCCGATCGAGGGCTTGCTGGGAAGCAGCCCATGGCGATCCACGCCGCCTTATCCGGAGGAGGAGAAGACCTCGGAAGCGCCTCTGGGCGAGCCCATCGGAATTCTCGACATCGAGGAGCCCCCTGAAACCTATGGCGTGGACGAAGTGACCGTTCTCGCGCGCGATCCGTTCACGCTCTTCGCGTACTGGGAGGTCACGGGCGAGGGCTGGAACAATGCACGCCAGATGCTCGGCGGAAACGGGACGCTCGTCCTGCGGGTCTACTCGGCCCACCCGGCCCCCGACGGAAAGCCCACGACCAGCACTCAAGATATAACGCTCGGCTGGGACCACGGCAGGAAGTATTTCCCAGCCCCCAGGCCAGGAGCTTGCGTGACCGCAGCGATTGGCCTCCTGTCGGTGGATGGACGATTTGCGCCAATGGCCCACTCGCCGCGGGTCCGCGTGCCTCACGCCGAGCCCGGCCCCGACGGCCCTGTGGAGTGGATTGAAGTCGTGCCGGCCCAATCGCGCGGCGCAAGGCTCGAGCCGCCCCAAGTGCGGATGCGTGGTCCGGCCCGGGAAATACCTGGCGCGCCGGGGACCGCGACTCCCGGAGGGGAGCGGCTGCCACGATGGCATGAAGGGGCTTGGGAGCACTTCGCAGGCAGCCGCGTCCCGCCGCGGCCTGGAGAGGGGCGCCTGCCTACCTCGGGAGAGCTGCCCGCGTCCCCGTGGCGTTGGCTCGGGAGCTCTTCCCAATGACGAATCAGCGGCGAGCAAGTCCTCACATGGGCACTCTTGCGCTCGTGCTTCATGCGCACCTGCCCTTTGTGCGCCACCCCGAGCATCGTTACCACCTGGAAGAGAACTGGCTCTTTGAAGCCGTGACGGCGACGTACCTCCCGCTCCTCGAGGTATTCCGGAACTTGGTCAAGGATGGCGTGTTCTTCCGCGTCACCATGTCGATGTCGCCGCCCCTCGTGTCGATGCTTCGCGACGACCATCTCAAGCTGAGGACCGCGGCGTACCTCGACCGGCTCCTCGATCTCGCCGAGAAAGAGCAACGCCGGACGGCTGGAGATCCGACGTTCCATCGCCTCGCCCGTTTTTATGGCGATCGATTCGGCCGCCTCAAGGCGCTCTACGATGAGATCCGCGGCGACCTCGTCGATGGGTTTCGACGATTGCAGGACGACGGGTTCCTCGAAGTCGTCACGGTCGGCGCCACCCATGGCTACCTGCCGACCATCCGCGAGCCCGCCGCACGGAGGGCCCAGGTACAGGTGGCGGCCCAGCACTACCGCCAGCATTTCGGTCGCTGGCCCCGGGGGATTTGGCTCCCGGAATGCGGCTATACCGAAGGCATCGAGGACGTCCTCGCCGAGGCTGGCATCCGTTACTTCTTCGTCGACGCGCACGGGCTGCTGCTCGGGCGTCCCCGCCCCCCCCTGGGCACAGCGGCACCGGTGTACACGCGTGCAGGCGTGGCGGCGTTCGGCCGCGACATGGAATCCTCCAAGCAGGTCTGGTCGGCGCAAGAAGGGTATCCTGGGGACGCAGCATATCGGGATTTCTACCGCGACATCGGCTTTGACCTCCCGATGGAGCAGATCCGTCCGTATATCCACCCAGACGGGATTCGCATCCATACTGGGCTGAAGTACTTCCGCGTGACCGGACGGGTGGATCTGGCCCACAAGGAGCCCTACGATCCCGACCTGGCGCGTGAACGTGCGGCCACCCATGCGGGCAACTTCATGTTCAACCGCGAGCAGCAAGTCCGCTGGCTCGCCAAGCACATGGATCGCCGGCCCATAATCGTCTCCCCCTACGACGCCGAGCTTTACGGCCACTGGTGGTTCGAGGGACCCCAGTTTTTGGACGTCCTCTGCCGCAAGCTGCACTTCGACCAGGACGTGGTGAAGCTCCAGACTCCATCCGAGCACTTGGAGGAGTACCCGACCCAGGCCTTGTGCGAGATATCTCCGTCGAGCTGGGGAGAAGGAGGCTTCTCGTCGGTTTGGATTGACGGAGCAAACGATTGGATCTACCGCCACCAGCACCGCGCCGAAGCCCGCATGGTCGACTTGGCGCGCCGGTTCCAAGCGGACTGTCCGGAGCTCACGCGGCGGGCGCTCAACCAAGCGGCCCGCGAGCTCCTCCTGCTTCAATCGAGTGATTGGGCGTTCATCTTGAAGACCGGCACGGCAACGGGTTACGCGATAAGCCGCGTGAAGGCCCACCTGGCACGCTTTCGGCGGCTCGACCGGGAGATCGCCAACCAGCGCATTGACGAGGGTTGGCTCGCAGACCTCGAACGCCGCGACAACGTCTTCCCTGACATCGACTTCCGCGTGTACGCGAGCTAGACTCCCCACCCCATGTCCAAGCAGGATGAACCCGAGGATTTCGCCGCGCTCCTCCTGGAGTACGAGCAGAAGGAGCCCAAGAAGAATCGGCGTGGCCCCCAGGTCGGGGAGACGGTGCGTGGCCGCGTCCTCTCGATCGGGCGAGAGGCCATCTTCCTGGATCTAGGTTTCAAGTCCGAGGCCATGCTCGACATCGGCGAGGTGCGCGATGAGGACGGCAAGCTCACCGTCGCCGTAGGTGATGAGATCGAGGCCCGTGTCGTCGATACCCAAGGCGGCTCGGGAATGATCGTGCTCCGCCGCGTGCTCAAGCGTGGCCCCGAGGCGCGAGCGGAGCTTTTGCAGGCGCACATGCTGGCCATCCCCATCGAGGGGCTGGTGTCCTCCGTCAACAAGGGAGGCGTCGAGGTACAAGTGGCCGGGTTGCGCGCGTTTTGCCCCATCTCGCAGCTCGACCTGCGGCACGTGGAGGACGCGTCCAAGTATGTCGGGGAGCGCTTCACCTTCCGGATCACGCGCTATGAAGCAGGGGGGCCTAGGGGTCCGAACATCGTGCTGTCTCGCCGCGTCCTCCTCGAAGAGGAAGCAAGGGCCCGCGCGGTCGAGACCAGGGCTCGACTCACCGTCGGAGCGGTGCTACGAGGAACCGTCTCTACCCTCAAGGACTACGGGGCGTTTGTTGACCTCGGGGGCATCGAGGGCATGCTCCATGTTTCCGAAATTGGCTTCTCACGCGTCGCCCACCCGCGCGAGGTCCTCACCGTCGGCCAGAACCTAGAGGTCCAAGTAAAGAAGATCGAGAAGGGGGATGACCCGGAGCGGCCGCGTATCTCGTTGTCCCTGAAGTCCCTGGAACGAGATCCGTGGTCCGATGTCACCGAGCGATTCCCTGAAGGCACGCGATGCAAGGGGAGCGTCGTGCGAGTAGAATCGTTCGGCGCCTTTGTCGAAATCTCCCCCGGCGTCGAGGGGCTCCTTCACGTGAGTGAGCTGGCCACGGGGCGCAAGGTGAACCACGCCCGCGAGCGCACAAAGGTGGGGCAGGCCCTCGAGGTCACCATCCTGGCCGTTGATGTGGAGAAGCGCCGCCTCTCTTTGTCGCTGGCAGGTTCCGCGGAACCCGACGACGACATGCCCATGCCGACGACCCCATCGCAGAAGCAGGGTTTCGGAACCCTGGGTGACCTGCTCAATCGCTCCGTGCGGAAAAGTTAGCCGCATCCGCGCCCGATGCGCGACGCGATGTGCGGCTCGCGCACATGACCAGCGACCCGCGTGATCAATCGCACGTAAACCCGAGGCGCCAAGCCCTGCTCCCGCGCCCAACTTGGCGGGGGTTGCGGGTACGCACGTTGCATGAGTCCCGTAGGTCTCTGTGAAGGTTATTGCAAGGAGGCGACGGTGAAAAACGGAGGGAACGCGTGATGGAAGGTGGAGCCGAGCAGTTCCTGCGCGTGGATGAGCCCGTGGGGGCATTTCCCCGCCGGAGACAAGACCGCGTGCCTAGCGTACTCGTAGTGGACGACGAAGAGGATTTCTTAGAACTCACTGAGCTGTTTCTCGAGGCGGACGGCATCCGCATCATGAAGGCACGTTCCGCGAGCGAAGCCCTGTGGCATGCCTTGAGGACGCCGCCCGACATCGTGTTCTTGGACTTGATGCTTCCTGGAGCGGACGGCTTTCAGGTGCTGCGTGCTCTTCGCTCCGAGCCGGAAACGCGTGACATCCCCGTGTTTGCCTGCAGCGCTGCCGACATCGGAGACGGCCATCGGATCCTGCGCGCAGGTTTCGACGGGCACTTCCCAAAGCCCGTCAACTGGCCGCGGCTTCGTCAGGTGCTGCGCAGGTTGCTTGGAAGTTAGCACCGCCGACAGAAGTACCGCCGCACCTGGACACGCCGCGCATGGCTCGCTAGATTTCCTGCATGACTCAGCGTGCCAAGCCGTTCGAAGGAGTCTTCACTGCTCTCGTTACCCCCATGCGCGGAGGAAAGGTCGACGACAAGGCGCTCGCGGAACTCGTAGAGGAGCAGGTGGCCCACGGGATCCACGGCCTAGTGGCCGTGGGTACCACCGGCGAAAGCCCCACCCTTTCCTTTGAGGAGCACGTTCATGTCGTCGCCCAGGTGGTGAAACAGGCAAGAAACCGGGTTCCTGTGATCGCGGGGACCGGCTCGAACAGCACCGCCGAGGCCATTGAGCTCTCCAAGGCGGCGCGCGAAGTTGGGGCAGACGGCTTGCTGCTCGTCACGCCCTATTACAACAAGCCCACCCAGGATGGGTTGGTGAGGCACTTCCGCGCGGTGTGCGAGGCGGTACCCCTTCCTGCCATCGTCTACAACATCCCAGGCCGCACCGGGTGCGACATGCTTGCCGAAACCGTAGCCAGGCTCGCTGCCGAGGTTCCGACGGTCGTCGGGATTAAGGAAGCAAGCGGCAGCATTCAACGGGCCACGCAGATCCTCCGCCTCGTGGGAGATCGGTTGGCCGTGCTCGCCGGTGATGACGCCCTCGCCTTCCCCACCCATGCCGTTGGCGGACGCGGGGTCATCGCGGTCGTATCCCATCTGCACCCACGAGCCATGGTCGAAATGTGGGAAGCCGCGAAATCCTTGGACCTTGCGCGAGCGCGCGAGCTTCACTTCAAGATTCAACCGCTCGTGGAGCTTCTCTTCGTGGAGGCCAATCCCATCCCAGTCAAGAGCGCGCTCGCGATGATGGGGAAGATCGCCGACGAGATCCGACCTCCCCTCTATCCGCTAGCAGGCGAGGCACGCGAGCGTCTCCGCAAGCAGCTCGTTGCTGAAGGGCTCCTGTGATCCGCGTCGCGGTGCCCGGCGCGGCCGGCAAGATGGGACAAATGGTCCTTCAGGCGCTTCAAGAGCGGAGCGACATGCGCCCTTCAGCCGCCGTCGAGCGGGCCGGCCATCCGAAGCTCGGGCAAGAGCTCTTGCCCTCCGTGCGTCTCACGAGCGACCTGGCCACAGCGCTTGCCCAGGCAGACGTGTACGTGGACTTCACAGTCCCAGATGCCACGGTCCAGGCGGTCTCGCTTGCTGCTGAGCTCGGGGTTGCGGCGGTGGTGGGCACGACCGGGCTTTCGCCCACCGAGCGGGGTGCCCTCGAGCGAGCGGCAAGCCGAATTC
Source organism: Deltaproteobacteria bacterium (assembly GCA_016210055.1). Classification (GTDB taxonomy): domain Bacteria; phylum Myxococcota_A; class Polyangia; order Haliangiales; family SHYZ01; genus JACQUZ01. Next base: position 29,025 of record JACQUZ010000155.1, read on the forward strand.
CGATCGTCTTTTCCCCAAACTTCTCGCTCGGCGTGAACCTCCTCTTGGGCTTGGCAGAGCAAGCAGCCCGAGCGCTCGGGGATGACTTCGACCTCGAAATCGTCGAGTTGCACCACCGGGCCAAGCGGGACGCGCCGTCGGGAACCGCCATCGCCTTGGCGGATGCGCTGGCACGGGGGCGAGGCCTGTCGCTGGACAAGGTCAAGAGGTTCAGTCGAGAGGGGGACGTGGGGGCGCGTTCCCAAGACGAGCTCGGCGTCTTTGCCGTTCGGGGAGGAGATGTCGTGGGTGAGCACACGGCTTTCTTCCTCGGGAACGGGGAGCGGGTCGAGCTCACCCACCGAGCGACGACCCGAATGATTTTTGCTCGCGGCGCCGCGCGCGCCGCCGCCTGGGTGGTTGGCAAGCCACCAAGGCTTTACTCCATGGCGGACGTGCTCGGGTTCTCTTGATCCCATGACGAAACCACGGGGGCTCTCCAACAAGGCGTACGCGACCCTTCCCACAGAGCGGGTCTTGGCAGCGGCAGAGGGCCTGGATACTTTTCCGGCGAAGCGCATCGTCAGCCTCCTCGCATCTGAAGAAGAGCGAAGCGTCCGAGCGGTCAACCGAGTAGCCGCACGAATTGCACGTGCGGCTCGAACTTGCGCACGCTCTCTCGAAGATGGGGGGCGCATCGTCTACGTGGGAGCTGGCACGAGCGGTCGCCTGGCTGCCCTTGATGCCGCCGAGTGCCCTCCCACCTTCGGCGTTCGCCCATCCCAGGTGGTGGCGGTTGTTGCCGGGGGACCGCGCGCCTTGCGACGAGCCGTCGAGGGCGCGGAAGACCGGGGAGACGACGCCGTGCGCGCCCTCACCAAGCTCCGCCTCGGCCCCAAGGACACGATGATTGCCATTGCGGCCTCTGGTGTCACGCCGTTCGCACGTGCGGCGCTCTTGTTCGCCCGTCATGCCTCGGTGCCGTCGATCCTCATTACCTGCGCGCCCATGGCCGCGCGGGCAGGAGGTGCGCGAGCCGACCTCGTGATCGGGCTGGACGTGGGTCCCGAGGTCATCGCCGGCTCAACACGCCTCAAGGCCGGCACGGCCACCAAGATCACCCTCAACGCGATTTCGACCACCGCCATGGTGCTTCTCGGGAAGTGCTATGGCCCACGCATGGTTGATCTCCGGGCCGGGAGTGCCAAGCTCAGGGCGCGAGCCCAGCGAATTGTCGTCGAGGTCGGGCAAGTGCCAGGCGACCGGGCCGACGACCTCCTTGCGGCGGCCCACGGAAATGCGAAGATCGCGATCGTCATGGCCAGGCTCGGGGTTTCCCGCAAGGAGGCGGAAGTGCTGCTTCATCAATCGGCCGGACGCCTCCGTCGTCTCCTCGGGCCCAAGGTCCCGAGGAGACGACCGTGACTGACCCACTCACTCGCATCCTGGACTTGCGCAATCGACCGATCCGACGCGTGGTGGGCCTGCTTTCGGGCACCAGCGCCGACGGCATCGACGCCGCGCTCGTCGAGGTTTGCGGCGTTTCCGAAACCACGCGTGCCCATCTCTTGGCCTTTGAAACGACCCCATTCGAGGAGCCCCTCCGCACGCGCCTCCTCACCGCGTCGAGAGCAACGGGCAGCGAGCTGTGCGAGCTCGACTTCACCCTGGGTGAAGCCTTCGCGCGTGCAGTGCTCTCGGTGGCCCATCGCGCGGGGCTCCCTCCCTCCGATGTCGATCTCGTCGGCTCCCATGGGCAGACCGCCTCGCACCAGCCCCGCTCGGCCGGCGCGACCGGCGCTACGCTACAAATCGGTGAAGCCGCGGTCATCGCCGAACGGGTGGGTGCCCCGGTGGTATGCGACTTCCGGGTGCGAGACGTGGCCGCAGGGGGCGAAGGAGCGCCACTCGTCCCACTCGCCGACTTCTACCTATTCAGGCAGCCCGGTAGTGTCCGCGCGCTTCAAAACATCGGCGGCATCGCGAACGTCACCGTGGTGACCGACCACCTGGATGGCGTGTTCGCGTTCGACAACGGCCCAGGCAACATGCCGCTCGACGTGGTGGCGCACGTGGCGTCGGACGGGAAGCGGTCTTACGACACGAATGGAGAGTGGGCGGCGCGCGGGCGCATCGACAGGGCCTTGCTTGAAGAGCTGCACAAGTCCCCCTTCTTCGACCGTCCGCCACCACGTTCGACCGGGCGCGAGGCGTTTGGTGAGGAGTGGCTCGCCCCACTCCTCACCACGCACCAAGGGCAGTGGGAAGACCTCCTTGCCACCTTGACCCGCTTCACCGCAGAAGCAATCCGCCGCAGCTACGCTGAGTACGTCGATACGCGCGTGCGCGTCTCGGAGGTTCTCATCAGCGGGGGTGGAGTCCACAACCGCACCCTCATGGGCCACCTCCAGGAGCTCTTTGCCCCGATCCCGGTTCGCTCCACGTCTGATGCGGGGATAGACCCTGACGCCAAGGAAGCCATGGCCTTCGCGATCCTCGCGAACGAGACCATGTACGGGCTCCCAGGGAACCTCCCAGCCGCCACGGGTGCTATCGGCCCACGAGTCCTCGGGAAAATCGTTCTGCCGTGAATCGGTTGGGCATTGGCCTTGCATCGTCGTGGCCCATGGAGCCGAAACTTAACCCGCATGATCGTGAGGTGTTTCGGCGAGCGCTCACCGCGCTGAACCGCGAGCGTGTCCGCTATGTGGTCGCCGGAGCGTTCGCGCTCAATCATTACACCGGAGTCTGGAGGTACACGAAAGACCTCGACGTCTTCTGCGAGCCGATTGCGTCCCAGGGTGCGCTCTCTGCCCTCGCTCGGGCCGGGTTTCAGACTTATGTCGAGGAGAAGCATTGGCTGGGGAAAGCGGTCCTCCACGACACGCTCGTCGATGTGATATGGGCAGGCGGGAACTGGGCCACGTTCGTCGACGAAGGGTGGTTTGGACGGGCACACGTGGGACGCGTCCTGGGCATCGACGTCCTCGTCGCCAGCCCGGAGGACATCGTCTTGTCGAAAGCCTACGTGGCCGGCCGCGAGCGCTTTGACGGCGCAGACATCGCGCACCTGATTCACGCTTGCGGAGAGGCATTCAATTGGGACGACCTCGCCGTCCGGTTTGGCGATCACTGGCCTCTTCTCCTCCATTACATGGTGCTGTTCCGCTTCGTGTACCCCGAGGATCGGGAAACGGCACCAGCACGGATCGTTCACGAGCTCGCCATGAGGATCGGGACGGAAGACGAGACCACGGACGGCCTCACGTTCCGAGGGCCGCTCCTCGACCGATACGGATATCTCCACGATCTCCACGCCCATGGGCGTCCAGATCCACGCGAGGTCTTGGCGGCAAGGGCAGGCCTCCCCGTCGCCGACGTGAAAAGGCGACGGCTTCTCGACAAGCTGGCCCTAGAGGACGGTCGTGTCACCCCAAGCCGGCCAAATGGCCGCAGCACGAGACCTACCGTCCGAGCCAGGAAGCCCCGCGACAAGCGACACGCGCTTTCAGCGCACGACAGGTAGCGTTGCGACGACGGGTAGCGTCGCTACCGTGTGCAGGCCCGGTGGCGAAGCGGCGACGATGGGAATGGCGTTCAGCACGGCGCCGACGGTCGCCCGGTCCCCTTGGAAGCCTCCCTGCACGACGACTTCCAGCGGTGGATCACCTTCCACCCACACCTGGTCACGCGGCGCCTCCGCACCCACGTACATTTCGAGGACGAGCTCCACCACCGGCTGTTCACCGTGGGTAACCCATGCGACCTGCTTCACGCCCAACACGCGGCCTTGGGTTACTCCCGCGGCATCCACTTGGGCGATCACCGGCTCGATCGTCTCCTCTACGCCGGAGAACGGAAGCCCCAGCCCACTCGCAAGGAGCGCAGCCGACTCGGCAAGCCCTACGTGGCCAAGCCGCCCTTGTGAAACCCCCTGTCGGAACTCATCTGGAGAGAGCCCTGCCCCGACCTTGGCCCGGAGCGGCCCACGACGCTTCGCAGCGTCCACCACGCGGTGCACCCGCACCTTGTCCACGCGCACGCACGCCGACGTAATGACGAGTGGCAGGCGATCCATGACCATTCCAGGGTTCACCCCAGTGCCGAGAACCACTACGCCTCGTTCCCGCGCACGCTTGTCCAAGGACCGCGCGATCTCCGCATGCCTCTGCCAGGGAAACGCAAGCTCCTCGCAGGTCGACACGACGTGCAACCCTACATCGACAGCCTGCTCCAGCTGGGGCGCCACTTGGTCGAGTCGTGACCCGGTGCACACCACCGCGACGTCCTCATGTCCACGGCTTCCCTGGGTACGGGCATAGAGCTCTCGCGCCTCCCCTACGACAAGGTCGCCACGGGGCGGCATTCCGAGGAGTATCCCCAGGTCAGCCCCCACTTTTCCAGGCATGGGATCCGCTGCCCCGAGGAGGTTCATGTCTGACCGCGTGAGGATTGCCTTGCCCACCTCAATGCCGATGGGGCCCAAGCCTAATAGGAAAACGCGCGCGTGCGTCACGGCCGCCCGTCGCTGCGGCTGCTCGCGGCAGTCGCCTCGGCAAGGATCCGATCCAGCATCGCCGCCACGTCGAGGGCTGAGCGGCCAAGCGCCTGGTCGCGTGCCGAGCGCAGCCTGTCTACCACCTCGTCGACTTGCTTGCGGGCTCGCGCCAGCTCGCTATCGGTGGGGACAGGCTCGGGGATCTTCTTCGCCTCGACGAGAAGCGCCCGCAACCCGTCCTCGAGCGCCACCAGCCTGAGCTCCTCCTCACGCATTCCGGCGTCCAGGATGCGAACGAGCTCGTCGATTTCATCGACGCGTGCCAGCGCCCGCGTGCCGTCGACACGTGGATGATCGGCCTCCCGCCTCGCCGCCAGCGCTTGCTCGGCCGAAGTTACCGCGTCCCGTGCGACTCGAAGCTCGGACTCCTTCTCGGCGAGCGAGCCGCGGAGCTTTGCGAGCTCTTCTTCGCGCTCGACATCTTTTCGAGCGACCACCTCCTTGAGCTCGGCGGCCTGCTTCTCGAGCTCCTTTCGCTCCCTCTCCGTGCGGATGACCTCATCACGAACCGACACGAGCTTCTTCGAGGCCTCTTCCATCGCGCGAGTCAGCGCCACCTGGGCCGCCTGCCTCTGGGCGCGCGCGTTCTCCACGGCCTGCTCACGCGCGGTCTCGGCCTCCCTCTGCATCTCACCGATCTTGCGCCACAGCTCGTTGGTCTTGCTTTCGGCTTCTTTCCAGCGTGCCGCAGCCTTTTCTGCCGCCGTGGTTTTTTCGGCGACAGAAGCCTCCAGCTCGGCGATCCGTGAGACCTGGGCGGGGTCTGGTCCCACCACTCGCTCACCTCGGAGCCTGAGCACCTCCCCTTCGGCTCGGGCTGCTCGGGAGCGTAGCTCTCGCAGCTCCTTTTCCAGGGAGCTGGCCGTGGCGGCACGGCGTTTCTCGGCCACGGCTGTCTCGGCGACAGCTTGCTGGGCCCGGGCCAGCTCGTCCCGAAGCTCGTCGATATATGCGTCTCGTTCCTCGATCTCTGCCCTCGACTCGCGCATCGAGTGCTCGTGCTTGAGTGCCGCTTCGGCGACGAGCTCCGCGGCTTCCTGACCTTTCGGCGCAGGCGGCGCCACGGCCCATTCACCCTCTGCTCGGCAGAGCTTCCCCTGGAGCTCGCCCACCTGCCATGAAGTCGCCTGGAGGTCGGCGGAGAGGCTCAGGATCTCGGCCTCCCGCTCGCGCAAGAGAAGCTTGGTCCTTGAAAGCTCCACGCCATCGCTTTCCGGAGGCAGGGACGGCTCTACCTGAGCCTGCGTCGCCGACACGTTCCGGATGTTCACAGCCTCGGCGAGCTTATCCGTGAGCTGTTCCACGACCTTGGTAAGCCGGCGGATCTCCTTCGAGGACTGCTCGCTGACCCGTTTCTTCTCTGCCTCGGCTTCACTTGCGCTCGTACGCAGTTGCTTGGCCTCGATTTCTGTCTTCGAGCGTAGCTCCTCCGCACGTGCAAGCTTCTGGCGCAAGTCCTCGAGCTTCTGGGCGTGGGAAGCGCGCGCAGTATCGAGCTCGCGCTCGAGCTCGCCGGCTTTCTTGGACGCGCAAGAAGCCTCCGCTTCTGCCTCGACTAGGCGCGACTTTAGGTCCTCGGCCACAGGGACCGGATCCGGACCGGAAGGCAAGAGAGCGCTCTTCGGATCGCCAATCACGTCAGTGAACAGGAGCTGGGTTCCCTCCCGAACTGGAAGCTGAACCACCATGAAGCCGCGTTTTCCCGGCGCCCGCCCTGCTACGACCACGTACTGCAAGACGTGGTCGTCGTCAGAACCGTCCGCGGGGAGAAGCGTCGCGTCTAGGTCTACATCGGGAACCTCGTTGACCTGATCCGAAAACTCCGCCAGGGAGATGCCCACAAAAGGCGAAACTCCGACGAGACGCACTTGACCAAAAAGCGGCGAAACGCGGGCGATGACATCCTCGGAGACCCCCGCCTGTTCGGATGGCGTGCTTCCCCGCGCCACCGCCAAGAGGAGAACGCCATCCTTCTTGAGAACCCGGCGGACCTCCTGGAGGTAATGGGGGTTGCTCAGAAACAGGTTCCCTTCCGGGATGCACGCAACGTCAAAAATGCCCTCGTCCAATCCCAAGGACCCGAATTCCGCCGCGCGAAAGCCCAGGTTGCGCAGCCTGTGCCTGCGTCTCGCGACGTCGATCAGCTTGGGCGACGAATCGACTCCAAGGACCGTGCGTGCACCGTTTTGCGCCAGGAAGCGTGCACCGTGCCCTTCGCCGCAGCCGAGCTCGATGGCCTTTCGTCCACTCCAGGCATCTTCGAGGTACACGTAGGTGGGGAGACGCCGAAACTTGCTGGTGTCGCGAGAATCCATCGAACCTCCGGTGGGACCTAAGCTCACTACCGTTTCAAATGAGAAGTAAGGACCGTGTCGAAAGTAGAACCGCTCGCAATCTTATACCTAGTGGCGGACACGGAAACCATGATTTTCCCCGGTTGGGTCCTTCCACTCGGCGCGCACGGAGGCGACGTGCGCCAAGGGTGGCCCTTCCTTGCAACAGGCGAGGAGAGACTCGAGCGCGGCTTTGGGTCCCTCGGCTTCGAGCTCAACGCTCCCATCGGGCAAGTTTCGCACCCACCCACTCAACCCCAAGCGGTGGGCTTCTTGTGCCGTCCACGCCCTGAACGATACTCCCTGAACCCGTCCTGTCACGACGGCGCGAAAACGAGCTCGTTCCACGTTTAATCTCCTTGACAGCTTTCGCAACAGCGCCTAAACGTACAAAGGCATCGCGCGGTAGTTCCCGCTATCAACCCATTCCGAGATACCGCAACAACCTCCCCATGAAAATAGGTAAGGCGGGGGCCTTCCCCTCTAAGGAGTCGAACGGATGAACCTGACCGAAATCAAGCGCAAGAACATCAAAGATCTCTATCAGATGGCGGCTGAATACAACATCGAAGGGTTCTCCGCCATGCGAAAGCAGGAGCTGATTTTCGCGCTCCTCAATGCTCGCGCAGACCAGCGAGGCGAGATCTGGGCAGAGGGTGTCCTCGAGACTCTCCCCGACGGCTTTGGGTTCCTCCGCGCCCCGGACTACAACTACCTGCCGGGCCCCGACGACATCTACGTGTCCCCCTCGCAGATTCGACGATTCGGACTGCGCACCGGCGACACCATTACCGGGCAAATCCGCCCTCCCAAGGACTCCGAGCGCTATTTTGCGCTCCTCAAGGTCGAGAGAATCAACCACGAAACTCCCGAGGTTCAGCGCGACAAGATCCTGTTCGACAACCTCACCCCTCTCTACCCGAACAAGAAGCTCAACCTCGAGTACCACTCCAAGAATCTCTCAACCCGCATCATCGACCTCCTTTGTCCCATCGGCAAGGGCCAAAGGTGCCTGATTGTCTCGCCTCCCCGAGCGGGGAAGACCGTCCTCCTCCAGGACATTGCGCACGCTGTGACCTCGAACCATCCGGACGTTGTGCTCATTGTGCTCTTGATTGATGAGCGCCCCGAAGAAGTGACGGACATGCAGCGCACCGTGAAGGGGGAGGTCATCAGCTCCACCTTTGACGAGCCAGCGGCGCGCCACGTGCAAGTCGCAGAGATGGTCATTGAAAAGGCGAAGCGGCTCGCGGAGCACAAGAAGGACGTCGTGATCCTCCTGGACTCCATTACGCGCCTCGCCCGCGCCTACAACACGGTCGTGCCCCCGTCGGGAAAGATCCTGTCTGGCGGCGTTGATTCGAACGCCCTGCACAAGCCCAAGAGGTTCTTCGGAACCGCACGGAATATCGAGGAAGGCGGCTCGGTCACCATTATCGCCACGGCCCTCGTCGATACAGGCTCCCGAATGGACGAGGTTATCTTCGAGGAGTTCAAGGGTACCGGTAACTCCGAAATCCACCTCGATCGCAAGCTCATGGAGAAGCGCATCTTCCCGTGCTTGGACATCAACAAGTCGAGCACCCGCAAGGAAGAGCTACTCATGCCAGACAACGTTCTCAACCGCGTCTGGATCCTCCGCCAGCTCATCCATCCGCTGAACGTCATCGACGCCATGGAGTTCCTCCGCGACAAGATTGCCAAGGTCGAGTTGAACCGCGAGTTCGTCGAGTCGATGTCAGCCTAGCGCTTCCCCACCGTTTCCTTGCCACTCGAGAGCGCAGCCCTCTCGAGTCCCGTGTGGTAAAGTCGTCGGGGATGGCCCGTGTGCTTCGCCTGCCGGACCACGGACGCCTGCTCGTCGCCACCGACCTGCAGGGCTGTCTCCGGGATTTCGTGCGCATGGAGAGGATCTTCCGTGCGGCCGAGGACAAGAGCCTGGGAGAGGTCCACCTTCTTTTCACTGGCGACCTCATCCACGGCCCTCGAATTCCAGAGGATGGGTGGCCCGACTATCTCGGGGAGTTCTATAAGGACGAGTCCCCCAAGCTCATTGACCGCTTCATTGCCTTGCAAGAACGCTTCCCCAAGCAGGTCCACTCACTGCTCGGGAACCACGAGCACGGCCACATTGGCGGACCGCATACGGCCAAGTTCGCCTACGACGAGGTAGCACTGCTCGAATCGATCCTGGGCCCCAAGAATACAGAGAAACTCCGCCGGCTGTTCCGGGATTTCCCCTTGGTTGCCGTCGCTCCGTGCGGGATCGTGTTTACCCATGGGGCACCTGCGGCCCACATCCGCTCCATCGCCGAAATTGAAGCGGCCAAGCTGGACGGCATCACATATCGTTCTCCGGTCGATATCCTCCACGTGCCTGTCATCGGACAGATCCTCTGGGCGCGATCGGCCTCAGCCGAGGCAGCGCGGAAGTTCGTCGGCGCCCTTGGCGGACGCGTGTCGGTGTTCGGGCACGACGTCGTCCCCCAAGGCTTTGAGCGGGTGGGCGACGAGCAGATCATCATCTCGACGAGCTTTGGCGTCGCCGATGCCCAGAAGGTCTACCTGGACATCGACCTGTCGAGGAGATTCGACACGGTCCACGACCTGCGGGAGGGGATCGAAATCGTTCCCCTCTACCCCCAGCGGCAACGCAGTTGACAGATTCCATAAGACCTGCCTACGTTTATAATGTTGGGAAAAGACTGCTCCTTGGCTTCTGCTCACTCCCCGTGCTCACGACATTGCGCGCGCATGGCGGTCCTCTTGCTCGCCGTTTCCTGGGCATGCGGACCCAATGGAGGAAAAGGGGATAGCATCGACGGGGGGCGCGCCGAGCCCCGCATCGATAGTGGTCCCACGCCCTGCCGTGGCGCCGAATGCCAGAACTTCTGCCCCGACGGGAAGAAAACGACCCTGAGCGGGACTGTCACTGCGCCCAACGGCATTGACCCGGTAGCAGGCGCCATTGTCCTCGTGCCCTCGGAGATAGATGAAATCCCGAGCACCGTGTCCTGCGATCTCTGCGCCCACATCTCGGGCCGGGCGAAAGTCCAAGCCACAACCCGACCGGACGGCAGTTTCTCGCTCTCTCCAATTCCCACTCAAGCGGATCAACTTCCCGGCAAGTCGATCCAATTGGTTGTTCAGAAGGGCCGATTTCGTCGCGTTTCCACGGTCACGATTGACAACCCGTGCGGTGAAAACGTCGTCGAAGAAGGCCTGGTCAGTCTTCCCAAGAAGAGCGAGGGGCAAAACCACGTGCCCAAGATCGCGATCGCGACGGGTCGGTATGACGCCATGGAATGCGTCCTTCTGCGCATGGGTCTCGACCAAGACGCATTCACGATTTTTGAGGGAGACGACTACAGCAACGCTCCCCACTTTCTCGACGCGCTGCTTCGTGACCCCTCCCAAATGGCCGAATACGACGTCCTTTTCCTTAATTGCGGCAACGACTACGAAGGCCTCCTCGCAGACCAGGCGATCCGAAATAACCTCGCGTCCTACGTCGAAAAAGGTGGTCGGCTATACGTCACCGACCAGGCGTACGACTTCGTCGAGCAGGTGGAAGTATTTTCACGGTTTATCGATTTCGGCCCCACCAAGACCACCGCCACGACTCCGGAGCTCAAGGACGCGGCGCAGGTTGGAGCCGGCGGCTTGGTTGTCCAGGCTTCTATCTTGGATTCCGAGTTGGCAAGTTGGTTGTCGGCAATCGAGAAGCGCACGGGAAAGGAAGTGATCGGCAACGACAACCGGGTGAAAGTAGAGCACTTCGTCGAGGGCTGGGCTGTCCCATACGCGGTGCCACCGGGGCCCGACTCACATGCATGGGTCGAAGGGGAAGTCTCGGGAGAGGCGATGCCTACGAGCGTACGCCCGCTTACGATGACCTTTGACTACAAGCAATGCGGTCGGGTGCTCTTTTCCAGCTACCACACGACGGGCAAGGGGACGACTACGGGAATTCCCCCGGTTGGCGGGAAGAACAGCGGGTACCTCACGCACTGCGCCATCGACCAGACCCTCACGCCCCAGGAACGGATCCTCGAGTATCTCATTCTGCACGTGGCCGACTGCTTGACCATCGAATGAGGCGCATGCCCTACGCCGCGGTGCTTGAAACGACGTTCATCCTCTGCTATACGACGTGACTTCGACACCCGAGGACTACGCTCATGAAGCCAGAAGTGCACCCCAACTACAAGCCCGCCACCATCACCTGTGCCTGTGGGTTTGCCTACGAGACCTTTTCGACCCGCGGCTCCTTCATGGTGGAAATCTGCTCCAATTGTCACCCTTTCTACACCGGAAAGCAGAAACTCCTAGACACCGCCGGACGCATCGACCGCTTCAATAAGAAGTACGGGCGCACCCCCAAGAAGGAAAAGGCTACCGAATAGCTGCAGCGTTCCATGCCAAAGCGTTTTGACGTCGGCGGTCAAGCGGTCATCGAGGGCGTGATGATGCGCTCGCCCCGTTCTTTCGCCGTGGTCTGCCGGCGGCCAAGCGGCGAGATCGTCATCAAAGAGGACGCCTGGCAGCCTATCTGGAAAGGTTTCAAGCCTCTTCGCTGGCCCTTCTTGCGCGGGACGATCGTCCTTCTCGAGTCCCTCTGGAATGGGATATCAGCACTGTCGTTTGCGGCCGAGCAGCAAGCCATCACGAGCGAGAGTCCCAAGCCCAGGTCCCTAGGAGCACGTGCGGCCCGCGAGCCTTCTGACCCCAGCCCGACAGGAAACCAAGCTCCAAGTTCTGGGTCGGGCCAGGACGAAGTTCAGCTGACATGGCTAGCCAAACTGGGAATGATCGGCACGTCCATCCTCTTTGCGCTTCTGCTCTTCGTGGGCGCACCCCACTTGGTTGCCTGGGGACTGGGTACAGTCCTTGGATTTGATGCGACGAGCTTCTGGTTTCATGCGGTCGATGGCGTGGTGAAGCTGGCCATCCTCATCGGCTACCTGGCCGCCATCTCGCTAATCCCCGAGATTCGCAGGGTTTTCCAGTACCATGGCGCCGAGCACAAGTCGATCTTCACCTACGAGAAAGACCTTCCGCTGACCCTCGAGAACGCCCGGATACAGTCCCGGTTTCACCCGCGCTGTGGTACGTCGTTCCTCCTCATCGTGATCATGGTTTCCGTGGTCCTGTTTGCGGCCTTGCTCCGCGGGAAGATGGCAGAGCCCCCGATGCTCGACCATCTCGCCAAGATCATCATCAAAGTTCCGCTGATGTTTCCGGTGGCCGGCGTCGCCTACGAGCTGATCAAGCTCACCGGGCGCTTTGCGGAATCCAGCCCGCTCGCACGGGCGGTTGCCGCGCCTGGCATGTGGTTGCAGGCCATTACGACGCGTGAGCCTAGCGACGATCAACTCGAGATCGCGCTGATCTCCATTCGAAAAACCCTTTGGCGCGAGCGGATGGGGGACACCGCGGGCCCTCCGGGCGGAATCGAGGTCTTCTCCTCGACTGCTGAAATCGATCTCCCCCTTTTCTAGCGACGACACATGTTTGACGATCCCAAGTTCCTTTCCAAGTTGGAGAGCATCGAGCAGCGAAACGAAGAGCTGACCCGCCTTCTCGGCGAGCCGGAGATCATCGGCAACAGGACCGAGTTCCTCAAGCTCTCACGGGAACATGCGAGCACGGGCGAGCTCACCGAGGCCATCCGAAATCGGCGCAAGGTAGTCGCCGACCTCGAGGAGGCCAAGGCCATGCTGCGAGAGGGCGACCCTGAAATGAGGGAGCTCGCCAAGGAAGAGGTCGCTCGCCTGGAATCCGAGAAGGAAAATGTCGAGCAGCGAATAAAGATCCTGCTCCTGCCAAGAGACTCCAACGACGAAAAGAACATCCTCCTCGAGATACGGGCTGGAACGGGCGGAGAAGAGGCCGCCCTTTTTGCCGCAGACCTCTTCCGCATGTACCTGCGGTTCGCCGAGAGGAAGAGGTGGCGTGTTGAGATCATGTCCCGCTCCGACAGCTCGGCAGGGGGCATCAAGGAAGCCATAGCGCTCGTGGAAGGGAAAGAGGTCTACTCGCACCTCAAGTACGAGTCGGGCGTGCACCGGGTGCAGCGCGTCCCAGCAACCGAGACCCAGGGACGCATTCATACCTCGGCAGCAACCGTTGCCGTGCTCCCAGAAGCAGAAGAAGTGGACATCAAGATCGAAGAGAAAGACCTGCGGATCGACGTCATGCGCGCTGGCGGCCCCGGTGGCCAGTCCGTCAACACCACCGACTCCGCGGTTCGTATCACGCACATCCCATCGGGCTTGGTCGTCTTGTGCATGGACGAGAAGTCACAGCACAAGAACAAGGCCAAAGCCATGAAGATCCTCCGTTCCCGTCTTCTGGACATGGAACGGGAAAAGCAGGAGGCGGCTGAGCGAGAAGCGCGCCGCATGCAGGTGAAGAGCGGCGACCGCTCGGACAAGATTCGCACCTACAATTTTCCCCAGGACCGTATCACCGACCATCGAATCGGCCTCACCAAGCACAACCTCCCTTCGGTCCTGGATGGTGATCTCGACGACTTTGTCGAGGCCCTTCGAGCCAACGCTCAAGCGGAGGCACTCAAGGCATCGGCTGGTGACTGAGCTCTCCCATCGCCACCCACAAGATACGGGCGACCTGTTGTCCTTGACACCGGAGGTTGCCTTTACTATCCATTTGGCACGATTGACCCGTAGAGGTGCGTTCCAAGGAAGTTGCCGCGGGTCAAAGGTACTGCCTTGAAACCATGCCCCAAAGGATCCACAAGGTTTTCGCCCGGTGTCGAAGCCTAGGTCGTGTGATGCCGTAAAAGGAAGTCATGCACCGTCTTGCCATCACCACAGCCCTAGCCACATTTCTGCTCCTGATTGTCGGAGGGGCCGTGCACGCCACGGGCTCGAGCCTTGCCTGCCCCGACTGGCCCTTGTGCTACGGCCAGCTGATGCCGGAAATGAAGGGAGGAGTGCTTTATGAGCACAGTCATCGCCTCCTTGCCACGCTTGTCGGGCTGCTCACGATCGCGCTCACGGTGGTCCTCGTCAGGAAACGGAAGGACGATCGAGCCCTTGGCTGGCTTGGCCCTCTTGCTTTAGTTGCGGTGATTGTTCAGGGAGTCCTAGGTGGGATCACGGTCCTGTACCGCCTGCCCACCCTGGTCTCGACAGCGCACCTTGCGCTGTCGATGCTCTATTTCCTGCTCCTGATCTACATCGCCTTCCGCACAGCGCCACCTGGCGTCGTCGCCCGGGTGACCTTGCATCCGACGCAGCGGCGATGGGTCTGGCTCGCGGCCACCGCCGTGTACTTGCAGGTTATCCTGGGCGGGCTCGTGCGGCATACCGGCGCCGGGCTGTCGTGTCTCGACATTCCTCTCTGCAGGGGGACGATTTGGCCGGCTTACGGGCCCGTGCTCGCTCAAGTGCACATGCTTCATCGCCTCGCGGCGGTACTGGTTTCGATCGTCGTGATTCTCGCGAGCGCGCGGGTGCTCCGAGGGATGCGAGGGCAGCGGGGAGCGTTCGTGCGATTCCTTGCGCTCGCGGCGCCGGTCCTGGTCTCCATCCAGGTTGGACTGGGCATCTGGAGTGTCTGGGCATATCTCGGCACGATCCCTGTGACGGCACACCTCGCGGTGGGAGCGCTCATCGTAGGCACCCTGCAAGCCCTTTATCTTGCGACAAAGGCGCAGCCTGTCGCCATCACGGAAGCGAGCAAGGGATCGGAAACTGCAGTTCATGCCGGGATTCGGCCATGCAGTTCGTAGCTGGCCAGTCCATGCGCGAGCTCGTCTTGCTCATGAAGCCGCGCATTACGCTCCTTTCGGTGGCAACCGCGGCCACCGGGCTTTGGCTTGCTCCTGGGAGCCCCTCGGCGTCTCTCGTGATGCTCACCCTGGTCGGAACCCTTCTTCTCGTGGGGGCTGCGAGCACGCTCAACATGTACTTCGAGCGCGACGTCGATGGGCTGATGGCGAGGACTCGGAATCGGCCGCTTCCCGCGGGCAGGCTGCAGCCACGCGTGGCGTTTTGGTTTGGAATCGGACAGGCCCTCGTTGCCATCCCGATGCTGGCTCTTGGGACTAACCCGCTCACCGGTGTACTCGGGGCCTTCTCTCTCCTCACGTACGTTTGGATCTATACCCCTCTCAAGCGCAAGACGGTGCTCTCACTTCCCATAGGCGCCATCCCGGGGGCAATGCCTCCCCTGCTCGGATGGACCGCAGCCACGGCCCAGATCGAGCTTCCTGCATTACTGCTCTTCGCCGTCGTTTTTTTCTGGCAACTCCCCCATTTTCTGGCCATTGCCTTGTTCCGCAAGGGGGAATACGTGGCTGCAGGACTCAAGATCATGCCCGCGGTGAATGGTGAACAGGCAACCAAGCACGCGATCTTCGTGATCCTCGTGCTGCAAGTCCTCGTCACGCTGCTCCTGGTACCTGCGGGCATTGGCGGTCATGGCTACCTGATTGGGGCCTCGCTGCTGGGCGCCATCATGCTCAGCTTTGGCTATTCGGGCCTTCACCGCCCGGCCGTCGACGCGTGGGCCCGCAAGCTATTCATCCTATCCGTGATCTACCTACCCGTGCTGTTCGCGCTGCTGTTCCTGTGATGAGTCACGCCCTCATTTCGGCTCATGGTCTCGTGCGTCGCTATGGCGCGGTAAAGGCGCTTCAGGGCGTCTCGTTTCACGTTTCTCGGGGGGAGATTTTTGGCTTCCTCGGGCCAAACGGCGCGGGCAAGACAACTACATTTGAGCTGCTTTCAGGCCTACGTTCGGCCGACGAAGGGGAAGTGCGCTGGAACGGTGAGCGCATGCACCCAACGGATTCCCGATTCCGGGCTCGATTGGGCGTAGTGTTCCAGAAGCCGAGCGTTGACGACAAGTTGACTGCCCGAGAGAACCTTCTCCTTGGGGCGGCGCTCTACGGGCTAACCGGACGAGTGGCGCGCGAGCGCATGGAGCAAGCCCTAAGGCTCGTGGAGCTCCAAGGTCGCGACCGTGGGCCGGTGGCTGGGTTCTCTGGCGGGATGCGTCGTCGCCTGGAGCTCGCGAGGGTGCTGCTCCACGAGCCAGAGCTCCTGATCCTCGACGAACCTACCCAGGGATTGGATCCTGCTTTTTTCAAGAAGTTCTGGAGCCAGATCGAGGCGCTCAGGCGAGAGCGGAACCTGACCATCCTCATTACGACCCACGATCCCAAGGAGGCCGAGATCTGCGACCGTCTTGCGATTCTGGATGCCGGAAGAATCATCGCCGAGGGAACTCCGCATGAGCTGAAGAAGCAGGTGGGTGGCGACGTGGTCGTGGTGGAGGCGGATCGCCCCGACGAGCTCGTCCCGTTCATTTCGGACCGCCTCGACGTTCCCATTCAGCTTGCGGATGGACGCCTGTACCTCACGCGCCCGAACGGGCACGAGCTCATCCCACGGCTCGTCGAGCTGTTCCCAGCCGGTAGGCTGAAAAGCGTGGGCTTGCACGCGCCCACGCTCGCAGACGTCTTTGTCACGCTCGCGGGCCGTAGGCTATCCGTGGACGTGCCGGCGTCATGCCATGTCGGCAGGTCTGAGTCCGAGGCGCTCGAGGGAGTCGCGCGCGCCTCATGAACCGCAACCTGGCCACCATCGTCGTTCTGTTCCGCCGCGAGCTCGTGCGCTTCTTCCGCCAGCGAAGTCGTGTCCTAGGCGCCCTCGCGCAGCCAATCATCTTCTGGGTGATCATTGGCGGTGGGCTGGATCGCTCCTTCTTGGTGCCGGGCGCGGAGGGGCTCGGGTATCGGGAATACTTCTTCCCGGGCGTGCTCATGATGGTCGTGCTGTTCACGTCGATCTTTTCCACGATGTCGATCATCGAGGACCGCCATGCGGGGTTTCTTCAAGCGGTGCTTGTGGCCCCGTCATCGCGGTCCGCGCTGGTCCTGGGAAAAGCACTCGGCGGCGTGTCGATCGCGCTCCTGCAAGCCCTCTTGCTCCTGCTCGCAGCGCCGGTCGCGGGGTTTTCTCTTGGCCAGATAAACCTGCCGCACGTCCTCCTCGTGCTCGTTTCGTCCTCATTGGCGCTGACTGCACTGGGATTCGCGATCGCGTGGTGGCTCGATTCGGTGCAGGGTTTTCACGCCATCATGAGCGTTCTCCTCATCCCGGCGTGGATTCTGTCTGGAGCCATGTTCCCCGTAGAGAAGACCTCCAAGTGGATGGGCGCGCTCATGCACGTCAATCCGATAACTTATGGGGTGGAGGGGCTCCGTCGTGCCCTCTACGGGGGAGTGCTCCCTCCGGGCGTTGGGGTCTCTGGGTCTTCGATGCTCTTGGAGCTTGGGGTTGTGGCAGGCTTTGCGGTGAGCACCTTGGCGCTGGCCGCGTGGACCTGCAAGAGGCAAGCATAGGAAAGGCATGAAACCCGTCGATATCCTTCCCGCATTCAACGCAGCGCTAAATGGGGTGAGTTGTGCGCTCCTGTTTCTTGCGGTTCGCGCCATTCGAGCAGGACGACGGGAAAAGCATCGGCAGCTCATGCTTGGCGCGCTCGGATGCTCAACCGTCTTTCTCGCGTCGTACCTCGTTCGCTTTGCGCTGACCGGCGCCCATCGCTACCCAGTGGCCGACTTCACGCGGACCGTGTACTACGTGGTCCTGTTTTCGCATACGGTCCTCGCAGCCGTGGTACTCCCGCTGATTGTTCGCACGCTCTTCTTGGCCCTCAAGCAGCGATTTGACAGCCACAGCCGGATCGCGCGGCTGACGTTCCCCATCTGGGCGTACGTTTCCGTCACTGGTGTCCTCGTGTACTTGATGCTGTATCAGCTTGCTCCGCGGCTAAGGTAGTTCCTACCGCATGATCAGCTTGATGTCCCGCACCAGGTCGGCCTGGCCTTGGTCATCCGAGCGGTAATAGCCGCGGATGTTCCCCGCTTGATCCACGAGCACGAACTGCTCTCCATGAAAGATCTGAAGGATTTCCCCCTTTTCTCCCGTGGGCTCCTTCCCCATGGCGATCTTGAACCCACCGACAACCGTCTTTTCCACGTCGGAAGAAGGTCCAGTCAAGAACGTCCAGATCTCGGGATTCGCGCCGTGCGCCCTGGCGTACTCGGCCAATTTCTCGGGGGTGTCATTCTCCGGGTCCACCGTAAATGTCACGAGCCGCACCCGGTCGCCCAGGGATTCGAGTTTTTCCTGCAGGGCTTTCATGCGCGAGGTGAGGCGTGGGCACACGCTTGGACACGCCAGGAATACGAAGTCAGCAACCCACGCTCGGCCCAAGAGATCTGCACGACCAAAGGGCCCCCCTCTCTCGCTGGTCAGGCGAAACTCAGGTAGCTCGAGGAGGACGGGTGGAACCGGTCGCTCGGCCCGCAGCGAGCGAAGCAATGGCGTCGCGAGCACCGCGACGAGAAGTAGGAAAGAAACCGGGGAGCTGAAAAAGCGTCTTGCCGCCGCGCGCATCTCGGCTGCGTTATGCGCCGCGCGGCGTGCACCGTCAAGCGGCGCTGCAAGCGGTGCCTACCGAGCTTCTGCTGCCCGCCGATGATAATCGGCGGGCATGGTGCGCGCCCCGGCCCTTGCATTACACTCCGCACCGTGCCTCGCTTTCCCTTCTTGCTTGCCGCTTTTCTAGTCCCGGTCGCGGCTGCGCACGCCGATCAAAAACAACTCCATGAGGTGCGCGCTGACCTCGATCTCGAGGCGGGAAACCCATCGAGCCAGTCGAACCTGGACGTTCAATATACCTTCACTCCGTCGGGCATCGATCGCCGTGATGAGGTGGTGCCGCCCTTGCGACGATTCGTACGCCACCCTAGTGCGGCCTGGCTTAGGGGATCGTACGACGGGTCCTTCCGCGGAAGTGCAGCCTCCGCCCGAGGAGGAGGAATCGCTTACCTCCTTCAAGGAAGAGCTCATGCCCAGGGCGAGATCGGCATCGAGCGCGTGACGATTGACTACGACGCCCATGAAGAAGGATTCATTTCCGCGCCCCTTCGGGCAGAGCTCGGGGCCCGTCCATTCCCACTCGTCGCCGTGGCGGCGCATGTCCGCTGGAACCCCGTTCTCGACGCCCTTTCCAGCAGCAACAGGTCTCCAGCCGAACGTTCGGGGGCAGAGCGCGAGGTTGGAGCCACTCTCACGACGGCTATCCCAGGCGATCGGCTCCTTTTTTCTGCGGGCGTCGGACGCAATGAAATTGATTGGACGTTCAGCGGGTTCCATCCGGGCTCCGTGACGGCGAGCGGCATTCGGGCGAGCACGATCACGAGCATCCAGGCCTCACCTACCCTTTCGTTCCAGCTCAGCCTCGCTTGGCGCCGAGAAGACTGGGACAACCGGCGCACTGGAGAGCAAGAGGACGGCTTCATGAAGGGCAGCCTGTCGCGCCGCGTGCATGGAATCCAGGGCGACCTGGGGGTTACGTTTTGGTTTCGCGGGAGGCTCGCGTTCCGGGCTGCACTGGGCGGCGGTTTCGAGAATCCGCCGCCGATTTATTACCGGGAAACCGGATTGGACAAGGACCGCCCCTTCCTCAAGCTTCGGCTCGGGCTGACAAAGCGCTATTGACGCTTGCCCTTCACGAGCTCCTCGACTTCTCGCTCGACGGCGCGTTCATCGCCAGGCCTGTACCCCTTGTGAACAAAACGCGCGATTCCTCTCGCGTCAATGACGAAAAGAGAGGGCATGGCGGGCAAGCGGTACGCTTCGGCGGTGTGCGAAGTGGGGTCCAAGAGCACCCGCAGCGCCGAGACGCCTGCATCCTTCAGGAATTTCTCGGCACTCCTGCGTTCGGAGTCGATGTTGATGGCGAGGAGGACCACATCCTTTCGCTGGCGCCACTTCTTGGCCAATCGGTCCAGGGCAGGCAGTTCCTTGCGGCACGGAACACACCAGCTCGCCCAGAAATCGACGATGACAACTTTTCCCCGAAGCGATGAGAGGGTGACCGACGTGCCCGCAAGATCCTCCAGCGAAAACTCCGGGGCTGCGTCCCCGGGTTTCACGGCGCTCGCCACGCAAGGCCAAAGAAGCAACAAAATCGCGAGCAAGGCTAGCACTGCTAGGCCAGGAGCGCTCCCCAAGCCCTTCCGCTTGCCACGCTTGCCGCTCGCCTCGTCACCGATGGAGGGCGAGTTCTTCACGAACCACGTCCACGAGGTCAGACAAGGTCCCAGCCATGTCGTATTCCGAGACCTTGCGACCACTCACGTACAGCGTTGGCGTTCCTTCGAGATCGGCCTTGAGCCCTTCTTCCCTGTCGGCCATCACCTTGGCGCGCGTCGCCGGATCCTGCATGTCCGCCTCGAACTTCGCCTGGTCCAGGCCAATTTCTTTCGCGTACCGGAAGAGGTCTTCCTTTGAGTGCTTCGTCTGGAAGGAGAAGAGCTTGCGGTGCATCTCGCGGAACTTTCCCTGCTTTGCCGCCGAAACGGCCGCCATCGCCGCTGGGATGGAATCGGGATGGGAGCTCAGGGGGAAATTCTTGTAGTAAACGACAACCTCCGACGGAAGCTCGGCGACCAGGTCCTCGAGCTTCATGGAAAACTGCTTGCAGGCCGGGCAGCCGTAATCAAAGAACTCGACGAGCACCACCGGCGAATTGGGCGCACCGTCAAATGGAGTGCTCTTTAGGTCGAACTGATATCCCCCCTTGCGAAGGTAGCGGGCCTCGTAGACCACCTCAAGCTCCTCTTCGCTAAGGTCTTGTGCCGCTCGACGGGCAAGGTGACGTGCTGCAAGCAACGAGCGCTTGCACTCTGGGTCAGTCGCAAGCGATGTCTTGAGCGCATGCGCCTTGCCGCAGGGAGACTGAAGCTTGTCGACGAGCTTGAGCAAGCGGGCTTTCTGCTCGGAACCGAGGGACGACAGGTCGACCCCAGGGAGCTCATTGGACGGTGCAGGCGGTGCAGTGCCTTTGGCCTGGGCTTCAGTCCCAGCGCCCACAGCCGGTGTCTCGACCTTCTTCTTTCCGTCACAAGAGGCGCCCAAGAAAGGAAGAGACATGGCCGCCAGCGCCGACGCCAGTATCACCCCATGCAAGCTTCTTTTGTGCATCGCGGCACTTTGTAAACTAGCTTGGCCGCCATCGCAAGCTCATGGTGTTGGCGACAAGCGCCCACCTGGATGAAAACGCGCCAAATACGTCCCCTTTCGCCTTGACTTGGCGCGTCAGGGTCGATACAAAACGAATGAATGAATCATCATTCAGTCCGTGGAGGCGACAAGCGTGCTCGGATTCTCGAGTCCGCGTTGAAAGTATTCGCCTCCAAGGGGTTCTACGCAGCCAAGGTAGCGGACGTAGCTGCTGAAGCTGGAGTCGCCGACGGGACCATCTACCTGTACTTCAAGTCAAAGGACGACCTCCTCATCTCGCTCTTCGAGGAGCAAATGCAGCAGGTCAACTCGCAGCTCACCACAGCGCTCGTGGGCGCCATCAGTGCTACTGATAAGCTCCAGCGGTTTTTCAAGGCCTATCTCGGCATGGTCGAGACCCACCGCCATGCGACCGAGATCATCACCATTGAGCTCCGCCAATCGGCGAAGTTCATGAAGGACTACGCGAACCCTCGCTTTGCCGAGTTCCTGAAGCTCTTGGCCGGCATCATCGACGAGGGGCAAGCAAGCGGCACGTTCGTGAGTGGTACGCCACCGACGGTCCTAGCCCGCGCGATCTTCGGGCTTCTCGACGAGTTGGCCTTGATGTGGGTGACAACCAAGGGAGATAAGATCGACATCCGCAAGGCTGCCGATTGGGTCGGCAGGCTTGTGCTAGAAGGGCTCGAAAGGAGGAGTGCGTGAAGATCCTCGTCACTGTGAAGCGGGTTCCAGACCCGGAAATGAAGCCAAAGTTCAAGGGCGCCTCGCTGGATCTTTCCAGCGCGAGCTGGGTGGTCAACACCTTCGACGAGTACGCCGTGGAGACAGCGCTACGCCTCACGGAAAATGGGGCTACGGGCGAGCGATTTGGCGAAGTCGTCGTGCTGTCCATCGGCCCCAAGGACGCTTCCCAGCAGCTTCGCTCGGCGCTTGCCATGGGGGCTGATCGCGCCATTCTTGTCGACGCCCTCGACGAGAATCTCGACTCCGACTCGGTCGCACGTATCGTTCAGGCCGTTGTCTCGCGGGAGAAGCCCGATCTCCTCCTCATGGGCAAGCAGGCCGTCGACGGAGATGCCAACCAAGCGGGGCAAGTCGTGGCGGGGCTCCTAGGCTGGGCTCAAGCCACCTTTGCCGCCGAAGTAAGCCTGGCCGCTGATGCCAAGAGCGTCCTCGTTTCGCGCGAAGTAGACTCCGGCGTGGAATCCAAGCGCATCCCGCTGCCGGGTGTCGTTACCGTCGATCTCCGGATCGTGGCGCCCAAGGCGGTCAAGAACGGGAAGACCCCCGACTCGCACGCCTACGCGGACGGCCCTCGCTACGCGTCGCTCAAGGGCATCATGGCCGCGAAGAAGAAGGAGATTAAGGAGCTCAAGCTCGCTGACCTGGGGGTATCCGTGACTCCAAAGGTCAAGTGGATCTCCGTCGAGCCGCCACCTGCGCGAAAGGCCGGCATCAAGGTGGGAGACGTGCAAGAGCTGGTAAAGCGCCTCCATGACGAGGCAAAGGTCCTGTAAAGGAGCGGAGCGATCATGGGCAACGTTGTCACTTATTGCGAGTACTCTGGTTCCTCCCTCCGTGGCTCGGCGCTGTCGGCCCTAAACGCAGCAAGGCAAGTGGCTGCGAAGCACGGAGGTCAGGTCATTGCGCTGCTCATTGGCAAGGGGGCAGCTGGCGCCGCCAGCGAAGCCAAGAAGTACGCTGCGAAGGCCTTGGTCGTCGAAGACGACCGCCTGGAGAACTACCTGGCCGAGACCTACGCCCCCGTCGTCGCCGGGGTGGTGACGGGCCAAGGCGCGTCGGCGCTGGTTGGGGCCGCGAACAACCTCGGCAAGGATCTATTCCCACGCGTTGCGGCTCTTCTCGATGCGGGGATGGCCTCCGACATCTCTGGGGTGGTTTCGGCGAACCAATTTCGTCGTCCTATCCTCGCCGGAAGCGCCATTGCGACGGTTGAGGTGAGCACCCCTGTGGTCGTGCTCACCGCCCGGCAGAGCGAATTTGCCCCTGCACAGCCCAGTGACGAAGGGGCCGTCGAGACGGCTCAGGCCGGGGACGTGAGCGCGCTCGGTGCCGAATTCGTCCGTCTTGCGGTCTCCAAGAGTGAGCGGCCTGAGCTCACGGAGGCCAAGGCCATAGTTGCAGGTGGTCGCGGCATGAAGAGCGGCGAGAACTTCCGCATCCTCGAGGAGCTCGCCGACACGCTCGGAGCGGGTGTTGGTGCGTCGCGCGCGGCTACCGACGCTGGTTTCGTCCCAGCTGACTGGCAGATCGGGCAGACAGGAAAGGTTGTTGCGCCCGATCTCTACATCGCCGTCGCGATCTCGGGCGCCATCCAGCACCTTGCGGGAATGAAGGGTTCAAAGGTTATCGTCGCCATCAACAAGGACGCCGAGGCGCCCATATTCCAAGTGGCCGACTATGGCCTCGTGTCCACGTGGGAGAAAACGCTCCCAGAGTTGACCGCCGAGATCAAGAAACACAAGGCCCAGGCCCACTAAGAACCAATCTCACGACCAAGTCGCCCCTGGCGATTCATGCCTTTCGTCACTCAACCCACCTATCGTATTCGCTATCGCGAGTCGGGGGAGGGGCGCCCTCCCCCACCCGTATTGTTCATCCATGGTGCCGGGGCCTCTTCCGCTGCTTGGATGGGAATCCTTTCCCGCGTCGGACGTTTCCGCCGCTCCCTTGCGTTCGATCTTCCGGGCCACGGACAGTCGACTGGCGCCGTATCTTCAGTCGACGAGATGCGTGACGCCATAGGTGTCTCGGCGGCGAAGCTATGCCTTGGGCCATCCGTTGTCGTTGGGCACAGCCTTGGGGGACTCGTCGCCCTCTCGGCGGCGCTCTCTTGGCCAGACAAGGTCGCTGGATTGGTCGTCGTGTGCGCCGGGGCACGCATGAAGGTCGCGCAACCGGTTTTCGATGTCCTCGAAAAGAGCTGGCCGGCCTGGCCAAGGCTCCTAGCCGAGACGGCCTACTCGCCTGAAACACCCCCCGACATCCGTGCCCAGGGAGCGAGCATCGCGGTAGCCGCCTCGCAGGCACAGACGACCGCGGACTTCCGTGCCGTGGCCGAATGTGATCTACGTCACCGGGTGGGCCAGGTAGGAGCGATCCGCTGTCCAACCCTCATCGTGGCCGGGGGAGACGATTTCCTTGCCCCCGTCAAGTGGGGCGCTCTCCTCGCCGAGGCGATACCTGGCGCCAAAATCGCTCTGCTCCCACGCTGTGGCCACATGCCCATGCATGAACAGCCCGACGCGCTCGCTAAGGTATTGCTCGAGTTTCTGGGTGGCATCACGGCTCGAACGTAGTAGGCTGCCCGGGTCACTAACTTCCGGATGGCAACCATGGTGCCGTGGGTGGAGCGGTCCCTTAGAATCGCTGACGTCGAGATCTTGCTAAGATCGAACCGCGCCGAGCTCTTGGACGCGTTCTTCGCCCCGCTCAAGGGATATGAATCCCCGGGCGCCCCCCCCGAGATCATTCAGCAGTACGTAGTGGCCTCAGGTTTCCGTCCATTCCTGCCTGCCGAGCGCGAGTACCCCGGATACAACTTCCGCCCTGAAGTCGACGCGGACGGCAAAGCGGGAGCGTCCGCGCGCTATCTTTTCAGTCGCCGTGATTCTGGCGGAACCATCGAAGTTCCCGACGCTCCATCGGAACCAGTCGTAGGGACTTTTGAGGGGCGCGGAGCTCGGTCAGTGCTCGAGGCTACGCTTCGTATTTCCCTTTGCATGGCGCTCCTTAGGAATGGTGGCCTCATGCTGCACTCCGCGGGGGCTGCCGCTGCCAGTGACGAGGAAGCGCGCGTGTTCACGGGGCAAAGTGGTGCCGGCAAAAGCACGCTTTTTGGGCTGCTGCATGGCAGTGGTCTATTTCGACACATGCTCGGGGATGAGATGATCGTGCTCCGCCCCGATCCCGGGTCGCCCACAGCGTGGCGTGCCCACGCGACCCCGTTCGGCGGCGAACGGGGTCCGTGTGCTCGTGCGAGCGCACCCCTTAGGGCCATCTATTTCCTCGAGAAAGCGCCTCACCACCGGGCTGTCCCGCTTCAAGGCCCACGCGTGGTGCCAGGGATCCTGCGTAACACCTTGGCCTATGTAGGCGACCGCGCCAATGCCGCTCGAGCCCTGGCAAGCGCCACGCGGCTCGTCAAGGACGTGGCGACCTATAGGCTTGAATTCCAAAAGGACGAACACGTGGTGAGCGTGCTTGGTCTCACTTGAAACCGCTCTCGAATTTGGAGTAGGCTCGGGATGCACGAGGACAGTGTGATCACCTATCGACAGAATCCCCGGACCGCGGGGCGCGTAGTAGACGGATTGGCGTTTGTCGTCACCCCGGACGACAACAA
This sequence comes from Deltaproteobacteria bacterium, assembly GCA_016210055.1. Taxonomy (GTDB): domain Bacteria; phylum Myxococcota_A; class Polyangia; order Haliangiales; family SHYZ01; genus JACQUZ01. Next base: position 54,336 of record JACQUZ010000155.1, read on the forward strand.
GCTTCACACCCTGAATGGCACGGGCGCGCTGATTTGGCAGCTTGCTGAGAATGGCTGCACCCTTGACGAGATCGTTTCGGCGATAACCAGTCGCTATTCGGTAGAACCCGAGCGCGCCCGGCAGGATGCCGAGACGTTTGCGACCGACCTCCTCAGGCGCCGCATCTTGGAGACGCCATGATGGAAAACAGCGAGTCCATCAGCACCCAAGAGCAGGAGATGCCGGAGGTGCAAGCAGTCGGCCAGAAGCGATTCGCGGGGGAGATATTCGCCAAGGCGGCGAGCAAGGTCGGCGCTCCGGCTTCCGTGTCGTTCCGGGTGACGGATCGCTGTAATTACGAGTGCGTCCACTGCTATCAGACCCATGACGACAAGAACGAGCTCCGCCTCGATGAAATTGACCGCATTCTCGGCGAAATCGCCGATGAAGGAGCGCTCTTCCTCACGTTCATGGGCGGCGAGTTCTTCATGCGGCGCGATGCGGACGCAATCCTCATCGCGGCACGAAAGCGGAAGTTCGCGATAAAGCTCATGACAACCGGGCATCATGTCGATGACCGTCGGGCGGATCTTCTGCGTGATCTCGGCTCCATCCAGGTGGACCTGTCGCTCTACTCCTCGGATCGGCATGTTCATGATCAGGTAACGCAAGTGAAGGGCTCGTGGGAGCGAACCCTCGCTGCGGCCAATCGCCTGCGCGCCCGCGGTATCATCGTCGTACTAAAGTCTCCCCTCATGTCGATTAATGCGAGCACCATTACAGGTGTCGCGAGCATTGCCCAGGACATCGGCGCCAAGTTCACTTTTGATCCCAAGGTAACCGCTCGTGAAGATGGCGACCAAGGTCCCACATCGCTACGAGTCGACGAAGAAACACTAAAGGGCTTTTACGGTTCTGATTTCGCGGGAATTTGGGCGTTCATCAAGAATCGGTTCGGGCCTTCAGACGGAATGCCCGAGAAACCCTTGGACGCAACCCCATGTCGGGCGGGGAGCGCGATCGCTTCGATTAACCCCCAAGGCCTCGTTTACGCCTGCACTGCCCTTCCAATAGCGTGCGGCGACCTGCGAAAACAGAGCTTCCGTGAGGTCTGGCGCCATTCGCGACGGCTAGACGAAATACGAGGCCTTACCTGGGGGCAAATCGAGGAATGCAACCGCTGTGATGTACGAAAGTACTGCAAGCGGTGTCACGCCATGGCTCTCATCGAGGACGGCAAGATGGATGGTCCTTCCACGGAGGCCTGCCGCCACGCCGTGGTCTTGCGTGACCTGCTCCGAGAGCAAGGACTAATCGATAAGGCGGATAACGCAATGCCCGCCACGTTCGCGCGCGAACAACGCAACAAGCTGTCGATTCGTTCCTCGGCACTTCGCGTAGTCGGCTAATCGGCAGCCCAAACGCTGGCTGTAAAGGGAATAGGGGGAGTTGAACATGCGCCTGTCTCAATTATCACTCCGAGTTATCCTAGCCGGTTCAATGGGATTGGGAGTGCTCGCCTGTAGTGACGATCCCAAGGACCTGCGGACACTCAAGATCAAGTCGCCGACCTCAACGGGAGGCCCCGTCGAGCTTTGCCTCGATGAAGACGAGAACACCACGACGAGTGGTATTCAGTACAGCGTCCAGGTGGATGCGGATCATTTCAAGAACGGGGCGCTCGTTTCACTCCTGATCGATGGCAAGGTAGACAAGCAGCTCGATAAGGCGGTGACCGACGAGACAGTGACCTGGAGCGGGATTACGTTCGCGGCCGGCTCCCACACCATCCAGGTGAAATCACAGGATGGCAAGATCCAATCAGAGACCATACCAATCCTCGTCAATGAGACCGCCCCAGCGGTCTCATTCATTTCCCCAGCGACTGGGGATACGCTAGGCATGGGAAAAGACACCGATGCAGGGACGGCAGGGCTGCAAGCGACCATTCGGGTTTTCGCTGCAGTCGCGGACGACCAGGAAGCGACCATTAGCGTTATTCCTCCTTCAGGCGGCACCGCACCAACGTTGACGCCCGTCAAGGTCAAGAACCAAGAAGCCACTTGGGACAAGGTGACATTCAACAAGTCTGGCAAGTGGACCCTTACCGCGAACACCAAGTCGGAGTGCGGAAATCCAGGCACCAAGAGCATTGACGTCCAGGTGGACCTCGACGCCGACGCGTGCACCATCGAGGTCGTACCCACGCCGGTTTCAAGGAAAGGGAAGCTCTTCTTGAACAAGGCGATGGATACCAATCCATCGGCAGGCTTCCAGGCAAGAGTCAACGTCGTGGCGTCCCAAGGGAGTCGGGTGACGCTCCTTCAGAACGGCGCGGATAAGGGATCGATCATCGTCGGTACCACGGCGTTGGCGAACTACGACCTCACGCTCACGGAAGGCGAGCAGGTGTTTTCTGCTTCGTGTCGCGACTCCGCCGGCAATGAAAAAACGTCCAAGGATCCAGTCACTGTCCACGTGGATACGCAAGCACCCAAGTGCGAGATCACGGCACCGGCGGACGGCGCGATCCTCCATCCAGGCCTCGACGCGAACAAGGATACGCCTGACACCGACTTCGATATCACCGTCTCGGTCGACCCCGACGTGAACGGCGAGAATGTCTCGGTTTCCGTCGGCGGGGCAGCAATTACTCCGGTCAAGGAGGCCGCGGCAGGAACGGTTGCATACAGGAAGGGGCTAAATGCTCCCGGGAAAGACATCGAGGTCAAGGCGACTTCCAATGACCAAGCCGGGAACACCTGCCAGGATACGATCAAGGTCAATCATTACACCACGGGTTGCTCGATAGCGATCCTCGAGCCCACCCTGTTCACTTCGGACGCGAACGGCACCGTGTCCGGCGTCCAAGTCCCGGTCATCGTGCAGGTGGGTGACGAGTGCAAGGGGAAAGAAGTCTCGCTCTTTTGCGGCAACCAGCCGGTCAAGAAGGCCGCGGCCGATGGCAACACCGCCAAGGCGAGCTTTGAAATCACCTCATGTCCGACCATTGCCTGTGAAACGCAAGTCAAGTGCGTGGCGAAGGTGACGAGCCCGAGCACGATTGAGACCCAGTCGCTCGAGGCAACGATTACCACGGACACGGTCGCCCCGTCGGTGATCGTCAGCGTGGTTAACCCCGCCATTTCGTGCGGTTCTTCCATTACCAAGGACCAGGATATCGATCCCGATACTGACGGCGTGCAGATCAAGATCATGCAGGACGGGTCGGATGCAGTCACGCGCTCGTTCAACATCACGACCGCTACCGCTGGTACCAAGAACGTGGCAGCAGACGTGGATAGGAGCGTTGTTCTCACGCTTGAGTCAGGAAAGAACACGATCGAGGGCAAGGCAACCGACTCGTCCGGGCTGGAAGGCAAGTCGAGCACTTGTTCCGTTACGCTGGCAAACCTGGCAGTGGCGTTCACCAAGCCTACGGACAACCAAGTGCTTGGGCCTGGAAACGACCTCATTCCGGGAGGTTCATTGGACTACAGCGTCTGTGGCACGTTTAGCTCGTCCCATGACACCACGACGGTGACCGTTCAACTCGACGGGCAGCCCCCTCTTACGGCAATCGTGGCGGTGGACAAGTCCTTCTGCGCGACCGTCAACGGCATCGCTCGCGGAGCCCACAAGCTGAAGGCACAGGCAAGAGACAGCTCCAACGAGAACTCCGGAGAAGCAACCATCTCGTTCTCCGTCGATGATCAAGAACCAGGTGTGCCGATTGTGGTCGTCATGAAAAGCAACCGTCATTCGCACTCGGTGGAGCTGACCGCGACCGCTGATGACTTCCCAGGTGTTGACCGGTGCGTGTTAAAGCGTTCTCTTGATCCGATCGTGCTCGAGACCTTTGATGCCGCCACGACGGTCGCGACCTTTGAAGACGCCACGAACGACTCGACCCACACCTACCCGGCGCCGAGTAACGACCTTAGAGATTGGTATTACGCCGCACGCTGCTACGACGCGGTAAACAACGGGTCCTTCCTGGGTACCGCGAATATTGACATGGGCTTCGAGAAGGGGCCACTCTTGGTTCCGGCGCCATTTCTTGACGCCAACATATCGAAGCCGCGCTTCGGGATGAGCGCGGCGAGCGCTGACCTCAATAATGACACGTTTTTGGATCTGGCCGTGGGTTACACCGCTGCGGACATCGGTATCCACACCACGAAGCAGAACAACGAAGGGGCCGTCTATGTATTCATGGGTGGAGCCGACGGCATTTCGTCCACTCCAAGCTTCGTCATCTCTGGGGATGCCGCCCAAACGAAGGGCGAATTCGGCTACGCGATCACTCGAGTCCGGTGGAACGCCGACACCATCGATGACATCGCGGTCGGTTATCCGGGCAAGTCCCAGGTGCTCATTTTCTTCGGCAGCGATACGACTTGGAAGCCAGGCGAAAGCATCACGGCTTACGACCATACGAATGCCAATGTCGTCATTGGGAAGGATACTACGACGGACGGCGCCTGGTATGGCACCATGGGCCACCGAGTCGAGCGGTTGGACTTTGACGGCAACGGTAAGGACGATCTCCTGATCTCGGCGTCCGGCGGTGATTGGAAAGGAGGTGCCTTCGTCCTGTTCGGCGGCAGCACAAAACCAGCGGGTAGCGGCGGTCAGATCGGCATCGACCTGCCAACCGACCTTAGTCCTAGTACTGGAACGAACACCAAGGTTACTCGATTCACGTTCGCTTCCATTACAGCGGACAATACTTTTCCGTCCTACGGGCAATCACTGGCGAACCTCGGCAAGCTAGGTAATGGAACGACCGCCGACAAGGAGGACGATGTCGCTATAGGCGCCGAACCCTCGTCTTCCCACGTCGCAAACAATCCGTCACCCGAGGTATTTGTCTTCTACGGGCGTCCCGCCCCGGCAGATCCAAGCGCGTCCGAGGAAATCAAGTGGGGCGATGCGGACCAGAGGATTAAGGCCGCGTCATTCACGCCGGTCGTAACCCCCGATGGCGTGGTCGCAACATCCTATTTTGGCCAGGCCATCGCTTCGATTTCCGATCTCGACGGGGACGGGAAGCGCGACATCGCCGTTTCCACGGCATTGGGCGGTGGCGATCTTCATGGCATCATTAACATCGTTCCAGGCGGCATCAAGACGGATACCCAGGCGGTCCAGGATCTCGGCGTAGCAGCAACGTCGATCGTCACCATTACTGGTACCCGGTTTGACGAAGAAATCGGAGCTATGATTGCCAACTCGGGGACTGGACTCGGAAGCGACGTGGATGGGGATGGAAAGGAAGATCTCGTCACCGCCAATGCTGTACTTAGGGGCGGTGCATCTTACACAGCGGTCCGAGTGTTCCTCAACGCGAGCCTCAAAGGGAACCTGCTCGGTAGTCAAGCCGATAGCGTATTGCTCCCAACTACGGCGACCGTTAAGACAACATGGGCGCTCCCATGGTGTGGTGACCTTAACAAGGATGGACTCATGGACCTAGCGTGGACCGACCCCAGGAAAACGATTGGAGAAGCAGCCGGTTTCGTGCAGGTACTGTATTGACAGGAAAAGAGGAACTGCCATGTCGAAAGTAGACTTATCGCCGCAAGGAAGTTCGTCGGAGCAAGGCAAGGCTCCTTATGAGCCCCCCGCAGTCATTTCCGATGAAGCGTTCGAAACACTCGCCCTCGCTTGCGGAAAAGTTTCTGACGTCCCTCCGAGCGATTGCACCGGAGATAACGCGTCGTAGAAATAAACATGCCCCCTCTCCCTGACTCGGCCCACTTGCTCCTCGTCGGCCAGCTTCTGCGTCAACGTGGATGGTGGGACGTGACCGTCACAACCGGGTCCATGCGGCCAACCATTCCCGTGGGCGCGCGGGTTCGCGTCGTAGCATCCAACCGGGTCAAGCTGGGAGAAGTCGCGGCCCTTGCCATTGGGGATCGCGTGTACATTCACCGGGTATTGGCCAGGTTCCCGACACCCATGGGCACAATGCTCGTGCACGGCGGAGACGCGCCGCAGGCGCTACCCAGTTTCGTTTTTGAATCACGCCTCATCGGTCGAGCCGATGTTCCTAGGAAACGGATCTCCGTGCCCAAGCGATTGGCGAGCCTGGCAAGGGCTGCACTTGTCTACTTGAGACGACGGCGAGCGCACGTAGCGCCGTGAGACCTAATCCAAAGGCCAAAACAGGAAGGCCCCCAAAGGGGGGCGTCTGATATACTCGGGTCAATGTCTCTTGTCGCCGCGCATCCTCGCCCGGCCCCCACTGAGGCAATAGGCGCGCTCCGCCAGGTCGAGGAGAGCATGGGGCACGTCGTTCGTGGGAAGCCCGACGCGATTCGATTGGCCCTTTCTGCCCTCTTGGCTAAGGGGCATCTGCTCATCGAAGACGTCCCCGGGGTAGGAAAGACTACCCTCGCTCGCTCTCTCGCCCGCTGCCTGGGCGGAACATTCAGGCGAATTCAGTTCACGAGCGATCTCCTGCCTTCGGACATCATCGGGGTGTCTGTGTTTGACCAGAAATCCGGGCGCTTCGAGTTTCGTCCCGGGCCGATCTTTGCGAACGTCGTGCTCGCCGACGAGATCAATCGGACAACTCCACGCACTCAATCATCACTCCTGGAAGCCATGGCCGAGGGGCAGGTCTCCGTCGACGACAGGACCCACCCCCTCGATCAGCCGTTCTTTGTCATTGCCACCCAGAACCCACAGGAGCATTACGGCACGTATCCCCTGCCCGAATCGCAGATGGACCGATTCCTCCTGCGAATTCGCCTCGGGTATCCCTCACTCGACGATGAGCGGCGAGTGCTCAGGGAACGCGGCGGTGGGGATCCCGTGGATACGCTGCGCCCGGTGCTGCAGCTGGATGTCCTCCGGGGTCTTCAGGGGATGGTTGATCAGGTACGCGTGGACGATCGGCTGCTCGATTACGCCATGCAGCTCATTACCCAAAGCCGGAAGAGCCAGCACCTGTCACTCGGGGTTTCCACTCGCGGCGGCATCGCCTGGTACCGCGCTGCGCAGGCCCACGCACTCGCCTGCGGGCGGGATTACTGCGTGCCCGACGACTTCAAGACGCTGGCCAGCCCGGTGCTTGCGCACAGGGTCGTCCTGGCGTCGCAGCACGAGTCCCTTGGCCGCGCCCGCGAGGAAAGTGAGAAGATCATAGGAGATCTGCTCGATCGCGTTGCGGTACCGACCTGAGCCCCACCCCCATGTTCGTGCCATGCCAGGTACAGAGCGTCGAGTGGGCATGCAAGCGCTGAAGAAGTGGTTCCGGCCACCGCGACGCCTCAAGATCATGAGGGAGGGCAAGTACTTCATTGCCATTACCATTGGCATCGGCTTTGCGGCGATTAACACCGGGAACAACTTGCTCTACCTGATTCTCGGCTGGCTTCTCTCGGTCATTATCGCGTCCGGCATCATGAGCGAGCAGGTGCTCCGTGGGCTGCGGGTGTCCCGAGTGCCTCCTGCATCCCGCTATGCCGGGCGCCCATTCCTCATGGGCATTACGCTCAAGAACGAGAAGCGCCGAATTCCGTCCTTCTCGATCGAGGTGGAGGATCTTATCGACGAAAAGCCGCTCGACAAGAAGTGCTTCTTCTTGAAAATTCCGCCGGGACGCGCCCAATCCACAAGCTACCGCCACGCGTTCTCACGACGCGGACTCTATCGTTTTCAAGGGTTCCGCCTGTCGACCAAGTTCCCGTTCGCGCTCTTTCGCAAGTCCAGGGATATCGACCTGCCGGGTGAAATCATCGTGTATCCAGAGATCTACCCGCTCCCCACCCCTGCCCCTGCGGCGACACATGGCGGCGACGAGGAGCGAGCCCGGCTGGGCCGCCGGGGCGAGTTCTTCGGGCTCCGTGACCTCCGGCAGGGAGACGATCGCCGCGACGTGCACTGGCGTTCGACCGCACGAATTGGCCGGATGATGGTGCGCGAGTACGAGGAGGAGTCACACCGCCGGGCTACCGTTTTCCTCGACAACGGTCTCCCAGAGAACGCCTCCCATGAGGATCGCGAGGCGCTCGAACGGGCGATCAGCCTGGCTGCATCTCTAGCCAAGTGCTTCCTCGAGCAGCAGTACGCAGTTCGCTTGGTTACCCGTGGCGGGCAAGTCCCATCAGCATTAGGGCCAACTCACTTGGTCAGAATCCTGCGCACCTTGGCACTGCTCGAGTCCACGCCCCTTGGCACGCCTTTCGCCGGCACACCCGACCGAGGGGCAGACAACACGCTCGTCGTCCGGCACGGGCAGGCACCTTCCGCCTCACCCATGGGGATGAGCCGGGTTCTGGTCGCCCCGAGCCCGACCGAAAAACGTGCGAGGCCACCGTCAATTGAAACCAAGCTCCCGGCGAGCGGGATTGTCATGGTCGGCTAATGCGATTCCGTGACATTCACAAGCTCTCGAGTTACTTGATGGTGATTGCCGCCTATGCCGCCGTCGCATTTTCCGACGAGCTCGGGACGTTGACGGTCGCTCTTGGAGTCGTCGGAATCGCCATTAGCTGGTTTTGGGAGCCGCCCCGTGTTCGGCCAGACCGCTGGACGATTGCGTGGAACATCGCGGCCATCTTCGCCCTCGTCTATACCTTCCTGTCGGTGATTGGGGGCGGAGGTGTCGTCGACTCCTTTGCCCGTTTCTTGGTTTTCCTACTGGTCGCCAAGCTCTTCTCCCGCGTGACGTCGAGGGATTACCTCTGGTGCTACGTGCTGGCCTTTAGTCTCCTCACCGCGGGGAGCGCGCTAAATGGCGACTTGAGCTACGCCCTCTGCTTCCTGGCGTTTGTCGTTTTCGCGACCTGGGCGCTCATCCTGTTCCACCTGCGCCGGGAGATGGACGAGAACTACCTCCTCAAGCATGCAGACGACGCGAGCTCCGAAAAGGTCGAGGTAGAGCGCATCCTCCTCTCGCGGCGCATCGTGGGTCCAGCTTTCTTGGTAACCACTTCGACGGTTTCTCTCGCGATCTTCTTGGGCGCTTCGCTCATGTTCTTCCTGTTTCCGCGTGTCGGTTTCGGCCTCTTCTTTCAGAAGTCCCGCTCGGGCCTGTCGATGGCGGGCTTCTCCGATGGAGTGAGCCTCGGTGGTCACGGCGTCATCCGCGACGACCCACGAGTGGTCATGCGGGTTACGATGGGTGACAAGCCAGACCAGGGAAAGTTCGTTCCTCCGCTCCATTGGAGGGGCGTAGCATTCGATTACTATGAGGGCGGGCAATGGTCTCGGTCACCGGCGGGACATCCGACGAGGTTCGTGGAGCACCGCACGGGGACTGGCAAGTCGATTTTCATCTCCATGAACGACCGTGAACCCGATCCCAAGCAAGCCAAGCGTGGGCTTAGGCAAGAGATATACCTCGAGCCCATTGACACCACGGTGCTTTTCGGCGCATCGATGCCCGTGCGAATGGATCTCGACCTGCCGCGATTCGGTGGGCGAATGAGCCGACCGGGTTGGGGATTGAATGGCGAGATCCGGTTTCCGCACTCCGCCGGAATCAAGTATGTCGTCACCTCGGATGTGAACTTGCCGAAGGAAGATCTCCTCAATCAGTCCCCGAGCACGCCCCCCGGGAAGATGACCCCATACCTGCAACTGCCGAGGGAGCTCCCTCCACGCGTCATCCAGCTCGCGAGGTCAATTACCGAAAAGGCAACCACTCCGTTCGAAAGAGCAATGGCCATTAAGAGGTTCCTGCTCGCCAATTACAGGTACACGCTCAAGCTCCACGACGAGGCGGGGCGAGAGCCGGTCGATGACTTCCTCTTCGAGCGAAAAATGGGCCATTGCGAGTACTTCTCGACTGCGATGGCGATTCTTCTTCGGGCAGTGGGTATTCCTTCCCGCAACGTGAACGGTTTCTACGGCGGCGAATGGAACGAGTACGGCAATTACGTTGCCGTCCGCAGCGGGGACGCGCACTCCTGGGTGGAGGCTTGGTTCGAAGGCGTTGGCTGGGTCACGCTCGATCCAACGCCACCGGGGGCGGTCTCACCTTTTGGGCGACGCGGCGACTCCATCCTGGACGAGATGCGCCGCATGGTCGACACCCTTCGCCTGCAGTGGTTCAAGTGGATCATCGAGTACGACTTGGCGCGCCAGGTGGGGATGTTCAAGAAGGCGGCAGAGTGGCTGACTCCATCAAAGGGGGGTGGACGAAGGGGTGCGGCCACGGTTGGTGGTTTTCTCAATCAGCACAAGCGCACGCTATCCTTGGTCCTCGTCGGTGGTGCAGTCCTCGCCGTCGGGGGGACCATTCTGTGGCGTCGCCGCGACATGCGGCTTTCTCTGCGACTCGGCAGTGGGCGGGCGCGGGTCCATCCCGTGACGGCGTTGTATCTTAGGACGGCCGCATTTCTTGCTCGCCGGGGGTACAGGCGGCCCGAAGGTCGGACCCCGAGAGAGCATGCGGCCAAGCTATGCGAAAAGGGGATTCCTGGTGCGGTGGACTTTGCAGCGCTGACCGAGATGTATTACGCGGCGCGCTTTGGCGAAGGCGCTGCCCTGGCACGTGCGGTGAAGGTCGAAGAGGCTCGCCGCCTGGCCGAAGTGGTTCGGAAGGCCATCCGCCGTCCCCGCGCAGCGGGCGAGCCGATGGTCAATCGCGCCACCCACTGAGACCGTTGACCTCCTTGCCAAAAAGTCACTCGCACGAGACGGGAACTGCCACCCTGTCACGACATTGCCGCCAGGTGATTGGGCGTGCTAGTAGTTATCGCTAAGTCAAGCCGCCTGGCGCTGCCAGGCATCCTCCTTGCAGGCAAGGGTCTCGACATGCGTAGATGGGTATCGATATTTCTCGCCTTGGTTTTCTCTGCTCCTCTTTCGCCGGGGGTGGCGTGGGCGGTGGAGAACGCTGCGACCATTAAGATTGGGGAGTTGAAGGACGGCAAATTCACGGAGTTCACCAATCAAACCCAACTGGATGAGTTCTTTAATCGGGCGAATTGCCTATGTGCCACAAAGCAAGTGGCGCTGGAAATCGAAGCCACAAGCGACCTGCCGACAGATGTCGATGATGGAGCCAGCGTTGTCCTCTGGGCGGGAACCGAATGCAACAAGGCCTCTAATGAAGTAGATCGAAAGAAGACCTGCCGGAAGCTTGGCATTGAGTTGTTTACCGTTGGCGAGCTAAGGAAAGCAAAGGTCACGAAGTCAGTCACGGTTGGCCCACTTGTACAGCGCCCCGAAGATGAGGTTCTGGACTGCAGTGGACAAAGAGACCTAGCGGTCTTTGCTCTTATCGACACTGGCGGTGACGCGACGCCTGAGCACTTCGGGCAGTCCGCCAAGGTCGGATACGATGGCGATCCGCCAACCCAGCCTAGCTCGACCACGGCTGAAGCCGGTAGTTCCAGCATCACGGTTTCAGGAAGTAGCGTCGCGACGACTTCGGACATCTTTATCCAGGTGCTTTGCGCGAAGGCCGACGGTACTTCAGTCTTCACCGATAATAAGACGGACGCGAAGTACGAGCTAAGCGAGCAGACCTGCCAAGTCAAAGACGAGAAGCTCACGCTCCCACTCTCCTGCACCAAAGAAGACGCGGCTGTATCGGGTGGCACGAATGGGGATGCGGGGGTCACTGGTGTAAAGAAGCTCAACGAGCTCGACAAGGACTTTGTCTGCAGCGAACGAACACAAGGCACCACCGCGACGATCAACCTCCAAGGCTTGGACCTAGACCCCAACGAGAAAATCCTCATTCGCGCTATTTATACTGACGCTGCACTCAACACCGTGGCCTCCTGCGTGAGCGCCGTGCAGCTCACGCCATCGAGCGGCTTCTGGGGCGAATACCAAAAGGACGGCGGCCTGGCTGAGGAAGGCTGCTCCTTGGCCCCGCCAAGGCGTGCGCGTGGGCGCTCCCTCCTCGGAGTCCTTGCGCTCTTTGCGGTCACGGGCGTCGCATGGCTCGCGCGCAGGCGGCGGCTCAAGGCGAGGCACATCGTTCCGTTTCTCCTCGCAGGGCTCGCCGCCAGCACCACGAGCACTGCCCGCGCCCAGGTATTCATTGAAGAGGGATATCCCGCCGCAGAGCAGGCCCGTGTTTCCACCTCGGTATTCGAGGTGAAGCTCGGACCCTACTTCCCCGACGTCGACAAGGAAGACGCGCTGGTCCGCGCAGGAAAGACCCCGTACGAGACGTTCTTTGGCGACGACTCCTCCCTGATGACCCAAATCGAATACGACCGGTTCTTCCTCTGGCCCGCTGGACAGCTCGGGATAGGGCTAGGCGCCGGTTACATGCAAGAATCCGGGGACAACTGCAAGCTCGTCGGTGGCGTCAGCAACTGCTCCCAGCGCGTCACGGCCGACGAAACGATCTTCCACCTGATTCCCCTGCACCTGTCCGCGGTGTACAGGTTCACGTACCTCGCAGATAGACGCTTTTTCCCCGTGGCGCCTTACGGAAAAATCGGCTTGTCCTACTACATCTGGCTGATCCGCGACGAAGCTGCAGGAGGAGACGCCGAAGGTGCCACCCTCGGCTGGCAGTGGTCCCTCGGCCTCACCCTCCGCGCCGACGACCTCGACCCCGGGGCGACGCGAAACCTACGCAACGACTTTGGCGTGGAGCATGCCGGCTTCTTTGCGGAAATGACCAAGGCTACCGTCGACGGCCTAGGTCAGGAGCGCAAGCTCTCCGTCGGCGATTTCACCTGGTCCGCGGGCGTCAACTTCGAGTTTTAGCCTGGCTCCAAGCGAACGCCCCGCTTCGCCTCCAACGTCCACCACTGCTAGACTTCTCCGCCTTGACGCAACCCCAACGCAACCTGAAGCTCACCCTCGAGTACCTCGGCACCGACTTCGCGGGCTGGCAGAGACAACTGCCCCGGTTTCGCACGGTCCAGCAGGTCCTTGAGGAAGCCATCGAGAAGATGACCCGCGAAAAAGTATTCGTCCGTGGTGCAGGACGCACGGACGCGGGGGTTCATGCCAAGGGACAGGTCGCTAATTTTCGCTCCACATCTGCGATCCCCCTGATCGGGTTCCTTCGCGGCCTCAACGGCACGTTGCCACCCGACGTCTCGGTCGTGAGCGTTGACGAGGCGGACCCTGCGTTCGATGCACTTCGCTACGCCAAGGGGAAGCACTACACGTACCGCATTTGGAACCGAGAAGCGCGCGCGCCGCTCCGCGCGAGCACGAGCTGGCACGTGTATCGCCACCTCGACTTCGAGGCCATGAAGGAAGCGGCGCGCCACCTCGCCGGAGAGCATGACTTTACGTCGTTCCGCGCCGCCGACTGTGATCGAAGAAACCCGGTGCGCCAAATGCGCCGGATCGAGGTGTCCACGCCCGAACCTCACCTCATCGCCATCGACCTCGAATCCACAGGGTTTCTCAAGCACATGGTCCGCGTCATCGCGGGCACCCTCTTCGAAGTTGGCGCCGGGTTCCGCAGATCGGACGAAATCCCAACGATCCTCGCGGCCCGAGACCGTACCCGAGCCGGACGCACAGCCCCTTCCTCAGGGCTGACCCTCGAGAAGGTCTTCTACTAGCCCGGAACGCCCTCCATGATCGCGCACCGTGTCAAGCGCCATCACCCCCATCACCCATGTGCGTTCCTGGCACATCACTAAGCCTCTTCGATGTGATTCTGCGCACCGAGGCCGCTTCTCCAGAGGGCCCCTGGAACGGGGCGTGCTAAAATCTAACAGGATGGACGTGCGCAGGGCAGCCTTTGTCCTCCCCAACCTGTTCACGCTCAGCAGTCTATTCTGCGGCTTTTTTTCTATCGCGCAGAGCTTCGGAGCGGGCAGCACGGATGAGCTCCATGCAGCGGCTATAGCCATCCTCTACGGGGCGTTTTTTGACGCCTTTGACGGTCGAGTCGCGCGGCTCACGAGGACTCAAACGGCTCTCGGACTCGAGCTCGATTCGTTGTGCGACGTGGTGACGTTCGGTGTCGCCCCTGCGTCCCTCGTGTACAACTGGGGACTCGAGCGCCTTGGTCTCGTCGGCATGTTGATCAGTTTCGTTTGGATCGCCGCCGGTGCGCTCCGGCTGGCACGATTCAACGTCCTCGCCCAGCGCGCCGAAGCCAAGCCTGGCAAGTACATCGTCGGTCTTCCCATTCCGATGGCAGCGATGGTAATCGTGGCCCTGGTCGTTCTGGCGAACCAGGTGGGCGGCGAGCGCTACATCCTGGGGCAGGGAAGCCTCGCGCTCGTCGTGCTCGGGTTGTCGTTCCTGATGGTCAGTCGGATCCGGTTTCGCTCCTTCAAGGATGTGAAATGGCGCAGCCGAAAGACCCTTGGGTTGATCTTGCTCCTGGGAGTGAGCAGCACAGCGGTATGGGTCGGACTGCGTGGCGCACACGTGTTCCTGTTCCTGCTCGCGATCTACATCAGTCTCGGGATCGCGGAAACGCTCTTGTGGAGGCATGGAGACAACGTGAACCGCTAAGGAGAGTAAAGTGGGACCTGAAGCGGCAAAGGCACGATTCCTGGAGGAAGAACGGAAGCTCGTCGAGCGGGCTCGCCATGGGGACCTTGGCGCCTTCCGAGCGTTGTTCGAACGCCACGCGGATGCGCTGTTTTGTGGCGTGGTTCTCCCACGGCTCGGAAACGCCACGGCCGCAGGGGAGGTCTTGCGCGAAACGTTCGTCTCGGTAGTGCACGAAATCCACGAGCTTCGCGAAGACCAGGGTCTATACGCATGGATGCGCGACCTTGCGCTCAAGAAGGTGATCGATATCCACCGGCAGGCCCGACGCGCCGGCAAGCTGGTCGAGGCGCTCGCGGCGGAGCTCTCCGGCGGATCGCCCGGCGAGGAAACTGAAAGTCAGGCGCTCATGGCTGAGGAGCGCAGGCGGAACATCGCCCGCGTCGAAGCCACTCTCGCAGGCTTGCCCCCCCGAGACCAGGAAGTCATCAGGATGCGCCTCCGGGGCGGCCTCCCGAGAGAGGAGTGCGCGCGCAGGCTCTCGATGACGCTCTTGGGGTTCGACGTGGCCTTGACCCGCGCGCTTAAGCGGTTTCGAAATGAATTCGGCGGCTTCGAGAAACACGAGGGGTAAGGCTCCACATGATCCAATCCGATGACGATCCAGAAAGTGCCGGTGAGAGCGAGAGAGCCCGCGCGCAATCGCTTTCGCGCCTCGTCGACGCCATGACCGCCGGGGAATCCCCCCCTCCAGCCCTCGAGGCAGAAGATCGGGCGCTCCTAGAGACAGCCACGGAAATCCACGCAGCGGGTCACGCCACCCTCGACGCATCCAGGCGGGACCGCGTCATCGATTCAGCCCTCGCCGTGCCGGTCGATGAGCCCGTGGGCAACCTTGCGGTGCTCCCTCTGCTCGTCAAGCAGGGCGGAAAGAAGGCGGACACGACGGCGGAGCTCTCCCTCAAGTTGCGGCCCGTCCACGCTCGTCTCAAGAAACATGCCCCTTGGGCTGTCGCTCTTCTTGCCTTGGGGTTGCTCCTCTTCTTCCTTCTTGGCACTCCGCCACGCGCGCCTGCGACCGAGATTGCTCCACAACCAGAACGGCCGCTTATTGAGCGGTCGCGGCCCGCCGACGAGCTGGTAGGTCGGGTGGCGCGCGCTGACGCCGCGGGGGCGAGGGCCCGGATTGACGCAATTTTCGCCGATCGTCTCGCTGGGTTCCGATCCGTGCTCCTCGGCGAGCATGGGGCCTCCGCTGTTGGCACGACCAGTGATGATGGCCGGCTTACGTTGCCGCTCCTTCTCGGCCTCGCGCAAGCCAAGAATTACCATCATCAAGCCGATGTCCACTTGGCCGATGGGAACCCGAGTGCCGCCATCGACACCGTGGCAAAGGTGCTCCTGCTCCGCTTCCCCAAGGGCATGCCCGAAGGGGAAGATGTCCTTCTCGACGCGCGAGCGCGCTTGGGCAAGCTCTACTTGGGGATGCAACGGTTCGAAGAAGCGGTGCGCGTCGTGGATGAGGGCATCGCAGGTGCTTCGCGCGAATCGTTCTTCCTCGCAAACCTGCAGGCGGTCGCAGGCGAGATCCACGAGCGGCGCGCCATGTCCCTGGACGGTAAGGACCCCTCTTACGCCCGGGCCGAGCGCAAGAAAGCCCTCGACGCATACGATCGCTCGATCCGCATGAACGACAAGCTACTCGTGGAAGTGCTCCAAAGATCGCTACCGTAACGAGTCGCGGGCCGCTCGACCTCCCGATCCGTTTTCACCATGCCGGCGCGACTATGTATGATGCGGGCCGTGCACCGGACGGCCTTTTGGCTGGTGGCGCTGAGCATGTGGGCTCTCGCCTCCAGCCCCACACTCTCGATAGCCCAAGGACTCGACCTCGCTGGAATCGGGGCGAGGGCTATTGGCCACGCGGGCGCCGCCGTGGTGTCCTCCGACGATCACGGGGCGCTGCTCTACAACCCAGCCGGGATGGCGCGTCGCAGAGAATTGCGCATCCAGATCGATCTCGGTATCGCGGACCGAGACGTGCGGCATGCGAGCACGGTCTTTGAGCCCGAGACCACTGGAGAAGTGAGAGAGCAGGCGGGTGGTGATCTCATCTTGTCCGCCGGGATTCAGCGCGGAATTGGACGAAGAGTGGTAATCGGCGCTTCGTACCTTTCGCCGACGGTGGTCAACCTGGCATGGGCAGTGCCTCTCGTGTACGACCGGCCGCCTTTTGACGAGCCGTTGTTCGAGGAACGCACCCATGACTTCCCGCAGCGGTACGCGGCCACGCACCTCTCGCTCTCCCGGAGAGGGCCCGGGGTTGGAATATCGTTCCGGGCGCTCCCGAGTCTTGCCATCGGCGCGTCCACGTTCCTCTGGGACATGCGCCTCACCGAGGGACGGACGGCCTGGGGTGGATTTCCCGAGGACGAGCCTTTCTCTCGCGACTTCGACATGGACTTTGTGGCTCGGGGCCGCGATTCTGCTGTTCCTTCACTGGCGCTCGGATTGCTCTTCGCCCCTGAATCCCTTCCCCTGGAACTAGGCGCATCGCTCTTCTGGTCGGCGGACGGCAATCTCGAAGGAACACCCTCGCTCAGGGATAGTCGCGGGGGCATCGAAACCGAGGAAGGAAAGGCCAGGTACGCCGTGGCCAATGTCTATTCTGGCGCCTTGGCGAAGTTCCGGTTGCCGATGCCCCTCGTGGCGCGTGGGGGGCTTCGCCTGCTCACACCACGGATAGCGTTAGAGCTAGCGGGTGAGCTTGCGAAGACCGAGCCTACGCCCCTTGATTGGAGCGTGCGCGGAGTCACGCTCACCCCTATCGCGGGTGACGAAAAGGAGCTCCGCGTGATGCCTGCCGCGTTTTCGTTCCAGGACACCTACGCCCTGCGCGCGGCCCTCGAGCTCGACGTCGTGCCGGGGTTTCTGACGATGACGCTCGGCTACGCTTTCTCGCGCGGTTCCTCGCCCAAAGCCGAGCTGTCGGCGGCATTTGCCGATCTCGACGCCCACCTGGTGTCCATAGGCGCCGAGGCCCGGGTGAGCGGAGCCACATTGATCTTTGGCTTGGCAAGGAGTTCTCTCGTGCGAGAGGTGGTCGGAAAGGCCGACTCCCAGGTTTTCGTGCTGAGCCCCCTTGGACCGCAAGCCGCCGAGGCGGGATCCGGGACCTACAGCGGCTCCGCGGTACAGGTTGGGGTGAGCTTGGAGATCGCGCGGTAGTCAGAATGGCGTTTTCCTCGGTGCCCGTTGATTGTATAAGCACCTCATGAAGAGAATTTTTGCCCTCGCACCGCTGCTGCTTCTCGTCGGCTGTGCCGCGGAAGCCACCATCTCCGTGAAGACCGGGTTCTTCTTCGGTCACGACCTTCGCAAGACCGAGAGCGTCGTGTACGTGCTCGACCTGTCCGGCTCGATGCGCGAGCAGTCTGGCAGCGTCGTAGAGCAGGCAGGGACTGGGTTCGCGGCCAAAGCCACCGGATCGCTCTTCCGCGGCTTCGGCGCCGGCGCCGTAGGGAACGCCGCCGAGGAACGCATCAAGAAGCTTCAGCAAAAAATCGAGAAGGTGAAAGCGCACCTCATTGCATGCTTGAACGGACTTCCACAAGGGTCGACGTTCAACGTGGTGCTCTTCTCCGACGGGGTGCAGAAGCTCGCCCCAGGGCTGATCGAGGTGAACACGGCTTCGGTAGCACTAGTGAGTGCGTTTGTTTCCAAGTTGGAAGCCCGTGGCTCAACCAGCCTCGGGGCTGCCCTGGAAGCGGGCCTCTACGCTGGTTCCCGAAACATCGTGGTGCTCACGGACGGGCTTCCCACCGACAGCTCGCCAGAGGCCATCCTTGCCCGCGTGCGTCAAATCAACGCGGGCCACGCGATCGCGGTGTCCACGGTAGGCGTGGGTGGCGA
>JACQUZ010000152.1 GCA_016210055.1 Deltaproteobacteria bacterium
GAGCACCTCTCCCTTTTCGTCAAGTCGCTCGCCGCGGTGAAGGTCGTGAAGGTCGGGGAGTAGGACGGCTCGGGCGCAAAACCTCATCACACACGACACACGACCGCAAGCCTCTCGCGCGACACCTCTCGCGCGGCCGCTTGCCTCCCCACTCGGCGCGCGATACATCATGAGGTGCCGTGCACGACAGCGGAATTACCCTTTCCACGAGCGATGGTCGCAGGAGAAACGTCGGGAGTGCCCCTCTCCACCCATTCCTGTGTCTTGTCTTGCAGGGTCAAAAGCCGCTGGCGCCGTCAAGTCGCCATTCCCTGGAAGGCGTCGATCGCGTCATCTTTGGACGTGGGCCGGTCCACGAGATCGTCCGTCGAGAAGAGGCTGGACAAAGGCTCCTCGTCGTGCGCATCCCAGACCCCTGGATGTCCGCGACGCACGCCCAGCTCGTGAACGTCCTATCGCGCTGGGTCCTCGAGGACACCTGCTCCCGCAACGGGACCCTGGTCAATGGCGTGGCGCAGGTGCGCGCCGCCCTGGCGGATAGCGATGTCCTGGAGCTTGGCCGGACCTTCTTCTTGTACCGGGATGCAGGGCCACCGATTCCTTCGATCCAGGCCGACTATGAGGTCTCGGCGGCCGACAAGAGACCGGGGCTGGTCACGCTGTCCCCGTCCCTCAAGCGCGACTTCGAAGTGCTGGCCCAGGTGGCGCCTTCGACCGTGTCGATAATCCTTTCCGGGGAATCGGGCACGGGGAAGGAGGTCATCGCTCGCGCCATCCACGCCCTCTCGGGCCGGTCCGGACCACTCGTCCCGATTAACTGCGGGGCGCTTCCAGAAACATTGATCGAGAGCGAGCTCTTTGGCCACCGCAAGGGGGCCTTTTCGGGCGCGACCGAAGACCGTCCGGGCCTCATCCGCAGCGCAGACCGCGGGACCTTGTTCCTCGACGAAATCGGGGATCTGCCGGCCTCTTCACAGGCAGCGTTTCTTAGGGTCCTCCAGGAGCGGGAGGTGACCCCGGTGGGCGGGACGCGCCCCATCCCTATCGACCTGCGCGTGGTGGCCGCCACGCATCGAGACCTTGGCCAGCTGGTCGACGACGGGAAGTTCCGAGCCGATCTCCTAGCGCGCCTCTCCGGGCATTTCGCATTCCTCCCGCCACTTCGGGAGCGACGGGAAGACATGGGGCTCGTCATCGCGTCCCTCCTTCTGCGGCTCGCCCAAGAAAGGGCGGACCAGGTGGCGCTGTCGGGGGAAGCGGCTCGCGCCCTGCTTCTCCACGACTGGCCGCTCAACGTGCGCGAGCTCGAGAAGTGCCTTGAGAAGGCCCTCGTCCTATCTGGCGCGGGGGCCGTTGAGCGCTCGCACGTTGTGCCCAACGCCGCGATGGCGCTGGGCAGCCGAGCGGGGTCCACGGGCGCTGCACCCGTATCGGGCTCGCGCGCCCTGTCGGACGAAGACGGGCAGCGTCGAGAAGAGCTGATCGCCCTTCTCACGCAGCATTCCGGGAACGTGAGCGCCGTGGCACGCGCCATGGGGAAGGCTCGGGTGCAGATCCGAAGGTGGCTCAAGCGCTTTCAGATTGACGCGGAAGCGTACCGTCGGTAATTGCGGCCCGACTACTTGGGGCAATGGGTGGCGTACCAGGACGAGAGCTCGGCTTCCGGGCAATGAACCTTGGCCTTCATGCGCTGGTCAATGGCGTCGAGGACGGCCCCCGCGACCTTTTGAAACGGTGCTCGGGCTTCGCCCCGCGCGGCCGCAGCGAAAGCACTCCGCGCGGCTGCCCGAAGGGTGGGTCCGTCCTCGCGGGTAAACAGGACGAGGATGCGCGATAGATAATCGTCGACGTCTTCTTGGCTGACGAGATCGTTGTAGCAATTGCCTAGAGCCACCCCCGCTTCCAGCTCGCGAAGGTACGAGCTCACGGCGACCACGTAGTCGGTGTTGCCGAGACAGCTCTCGATGAGCTTGTCGTGGCACTGCCTCGCCACCCGCTCTGCATCGCCGGACCACCCTCCCTGATTGAAGAGGAGCGCCACTACCTTGGCCATGGCCTGGCCATCGGCGGCCGTGGAAAACCAGGCGTCCGGGTCGGGCATGCCGAGCTGCGTTAGCCTCGCGTAGGTGAAGACGTCGTAGTACGCCTTGACGAACGCCGAGCTGGCGAAGTTGTCCCGCCCCGTCGCCGCCTGGTTGGTCGAGCTCACGACGCCCTCGTGCGTGGTGCTCGTGCAATCGAGCTCGCCCGGGTACATTCGGCACATCTCCACCCACGCTGTAGTCGACTCAATCTGCAGGCAACCGTCGGCGTAGGAGTTCGGCCTTCTCTCGAGACGCCCGGACTGGAATGGGTCGTCTACGGGCAGGATTTCGGAGCACCCCATGTAGGACTCCTTGAGGGCGGTGGCGAAGAACATCGACGGGGAAAGGCGAAGGTCTATCCCTTCCTTGGCCACCTCGGCGACTTGCTTGGAAGCATGTGCGGCCGCAAGGGCCCAGGAGGCGTGGGGCACGTAGAACTTCACGTCGTACTCGCCCCAGACCGGGCCAGTGAGGGTCATGGGACCGGGGACCGGGACCGGGCAGGTGGTAGGGCTCGGCGGGTCGGGCGGCGGCGGCGGGTTCGTCTTTTGGCAGCCTGACGCCAGGCACTCCATGCGCCGATGCTCGCCCTCTGCGCCCTCCTCGATCTCACAGGTGATCTTCGCGCACGTGGACAGGACGGGGTCGGAAGTGATCGCCTTCCCGGTGTCGTCTACCGAGATCAAGCAGTCCGTTCTCTTCCCGAGGCATTCGGGGCTGCAGGTGCACGAGAGCGAGGTTCCATTGCAGTCGGTGAATCGGCAAGAGCAGGACCGACCCGTGGGTGGCGGTGCGCCATAGCAGGGCGGCTCGGGCTTGGGTGGTGGCGGCGTGACCGAGGCGTCGGGCCCTGGGTTAGGGCCAGGATCGCCTCCGGCGATATCGCCACCGCAGCCAGGAAGGCTCGAAAGGAGAACCACAAGTGCCGTGAGCCAGAGTTTCATCATCGCACCCCTCTCATGTACAGAGGGGGGTGCGGGGTGGATCGGGTCAGGCCGTGGCCTCCTCCACGCCCTCCAGCCGCCGTGGGGCAGCCGCGATCGGCTCCATGAGACCGAGCTCCGCCCCGTCCGCCGCTCCCAAGTCCCTGAACCTACGTGCCGTGACCAGGACACGGGTCTCCAGGGAGCCCACGGCACGGTTGTATGCATCGACCGTCCCCTCGATCCCCTTGCGCATGGCGGCAAAATGACCGGAAAACACGCGGAGGCGGTCATACAGCTCGCGTCCCAGCCGGCTGATCTCTTCGGCGTTCCTGGCTAGCTGTTCCTGGCGCCAGCCGTATGCCACCGCCCGAAGCAGCGCGATCAACGTAGTGGGCGTAGCCACGATGACGCGCTGGTCGACGCCAAATTCGATGAGCGATGGGTCGTGCTCCAGAGCGGCGGAGAAAAAGGGCTCGCCCGGCAAGAACATCACCACGAACTCCGGCGTCGGCGAAAGATGGCTCCAGTACGCCTTGCTCCCCAGCTTGATGACGTGGGCACGTACCTGGCGGGCGTGCTCGGTAAGCTTTTCGCGGCGGGCGTCGTCGCTCTGGGCTTCCAGGGCTTCGAGGTACGCGGCAAGGGGAGCCTTGGCGTCCACCACAACATGCTTCTTGCCGGGCAAGCGCACGACCATGTCTGGGCGCAGGCGGTGCCCTTCCCCGTCATCGTCCAAGGTGGCCTGCGTGATGAAGTCGCAGTGCTCCAGCATGCCGGCCATCTCCACGACACGCTGCAGCTGAATTTCTCCCCAGCGGCCGCGAGCGGCTGGCGCCCTGAGCGCGCGGACGAGCTGCGAGGTCTCCAGGTAGAGCTGAGCCTGGGTGCCGGCTAGGGACTTGACCTGCTCGGCGAGCTGAGCGTACGCGCCAATACGCGCCTTTTCCAGCTCTTGCACTTTTTGGTCAACCCCGTTCAACGAGTCCTTGAGCGGCCGCACCAGCTCTTCGATTGCCTTTTGACGCTGTTCGAGCTCGCCCCGGGCACCTTCTTGGTAGCGCTCGAAGGTGCCTTTTGCGAGCTCCAGGAACGCCTGCTGGCTCTTCTGCAACGTCTCTGCAGAGAGGGCGCGGAACGCGTCGCGCAGCGACTGTCCCGCCTGTTCGACGATGGCGAGTTTTTCCGCCGCGGCCCCACGCTCCTCGGCAAGGGAAATCTTCAGGCCGCCGATTTCTTGCTGGAGCGAAGAGGCGCGCTCCTCGAGATCCTGGGCGCGCCGCCGCAGGTCGTCCCGCTCTCGCTCGGTGGCCGCCAGCCGCTCCTTGAGGGCCGCCTGCTCCGCTCCCAGCACTCCTGCCTGCTGCGCCAGCCGCGTGCGGAAATACGCCCACGCCAGGGCAACGCCGCACGCAGCGCCGAGTGACACGAATGGCCATGCTGAATCCACGCTCGCCTCCATGACCGAGCATGCATGGGGGGGCTGACGGTTGTTACCCAGGATTCGGAACCTCCCACGTCCGAAAGACCGGTGTCACGTCCTTCCCGGACGTCTTCTCGAACAGGTCATGCACGAAATGCCACTGCGGCCGGCCGCCGGGGACCTGTGACGGGCTCAAGGTATTCAGCTCGCGGAAGAAGTCGGCGTAGAACTTCCAGCCGTACGCGTACTGGAACTGGAGCAAGAAGCAGAGCCCTCCCCACGCATCCCAGGTGTTGTAGCTGCCCTTGGCAGAAGGGCACCCCGTAACGTTGTCGACCGGTGGGATGCCCAGCGCCTCGAGGGCGTGGACGCTGAAGATGTTCGGCCAGGATTCGAGCGACCTGTCTTGGTAGTTCCAAGCGCCGTGGACAAAGGTGAAGTCGTGGCCCAGCTCGTGCGCAAACCCCCACACCTGCGCTCGCTCGGGGGGAGCGCCGGCATTGGAAATGCGGTCCTCGCTGGACACCTCGACGAGGCTTGACGCCATGCGGACAGGGTTACCGGCCAGCATGTATCCGGGCTGCGTGCCGTCGGGGAAGAAACGCAGCCGTTGACCATGTTGTGGTCTCGCGCCCCGGAGCTTCTCATGGAGCTCGTAGATGGCGTCGAGCCGTTCCAGCGCGGCAAGGAGAATAGCCTGGTCCGCTTTCGCGGTCCGCGTGGGCAACGTGACAAGGACGTGCTCGCCAGCCAGCTCCACCCAGCCGGAGGTCACCTTGCCGAAGTCGTACTGGGCCACTGCCCCGGAAGCAACGGTCGGAGCCGTATCGCCAGTGCTGGTCACCGTGACGTTCTTGGCACCGGTGGCGTTCCGCCGCGTCTCATAGGTCTCGCCGAGATCATTGCTCGGCAAGGCGCCCACGTAGAGGATTCCATCCTTGTCTGCGGTGAACGTCCCTTGGCCAGAAATGCAGGTGAGCGCCTTGTCCTTGTAATGGAGGCCGATGCGCGCGACGAAATCGCCGACCACGCAGGGGCCATGGTCGATGCTCTCCCCCGCGTCGCCGCCGATGTTCCAGGTGCCGCTTTCGGCGATGGTCGCTTTTTGGCCCGCGCGCAGGTAGAGACCTGTGTTGACCCAGTTCTGCGCGGCTGGGACCTGGAACGTGCGCTTGCCATAGGGCCCGGCTGGGCTCACGGAGACGCAGGTCCACTTGTCGTCAGCATAGCAATCCTTCTCCCCGCCCCCGGCATCCACCGGGCCGCCCCCGGCGTCCCATGAGGCGTCGGCGACACCTGCGTCTGTCCGTGGGACCTCGGCGTCCCGGGCGGCGTCGGCTCTACCAAGGTGGCCCGCATCGCTTGCGTGGCCACTGATCTCGCCAGCCGGGGAGCAGCCCCCGAAGAGAAGTGCGAGGGCAAGGGCCGCCACGAGAGCTGACGGCCGTATCCCTTTGTTGGATCGGCGGTCCAAGGACATTGTCACTCCGTTTTGTCAGTACCCCGCCTTGGGATGCCTAGCGCTTCGCCGCCTCGGCCTTGGCCGCAGGCTTCGCCGCCTCGGCCTTGGCGTCATTCCCCTTGGCATCCTTCGTCCGGGTGCCCTGGACATTGGCAGGGGCCTGCGCCGCAGGGGCGGGAGCACCGGTGGGCACGGCGGCGGCAACTGACTTGTCCGCACCGAGGAGCCGCTCGCGGGCCGCCCGCTGCTGCTCCGCCGTCGCGCGGACCTCGGCTTGCTCCTTCTCGCCAGCCGCTTTCAGCGCTGCCTTTTCGGCCTCGAGCGCTGCTGCGCGGGCCTTGCGTTCCTTATCCCACGCGGCCGCTTCTTTTTGCTGGGCGCTCGTCCGCACCGCGCGCACCGCTTCTTGCGCGCTCTTCTCCGCTTGGCGAGCCTTGTCCTCGGACGCCTTGAGCTCGTCGCGGACGGCCTTTAGCTCGGCCTGCAAGGCGCTGGCGGACACCTTGAGCGCAGCCTCGCGTTCCTGCCTGGCCATCAAGGCCGCCGCCTTGCGGGCTTGTGCCGCTTTAGCGATGGCCTGGGCGGCTGCCTCGCGCAGTCGCTTGAGCTCGGCCGCCCGCTCGTTAGGAGTGAGCTCCGTGCCTGGCTTGGGGAGCGGCGCGGCGGCGGCGGCGACGGGTTCCGGTTTTGTCACGGGCTTGGGATCGATGGCCTGGGGTTCCGCAGCCTTGGCGTCACTCGCCGGACTGCTGGGATCGCTCGCTGCTGCCTTGTTGTCGCTCGCAGGGATTGCCTCGGCCGGTGTTGGAGCAGAGACCTCGGTGCCTGGCTGGGCTGCCGCCACTGGCTCGGGTACCGCCTGACCCGTCCCTGCAGAGCCTGCCGCCGGCATGGTCGTTGCCGGCATGGATTGCGTGCGGGGCGCACACCCCAGGAATGAGACCGCGCCGAGCAGCGCGAGGTGCTTTCGTGCTCCATGAAACCAATGCATTCTCGACTCCTTTTTCCCTATTTCGTGGTTCCGCGAAGCGGAGGGTTCTCCGTGAGGCGCACGCTGCTGCATCCAAGGGGCCAATTCAGTACTGCCAGGTTTTCGGTAGTTGCGGGCGCAAGGGGGACGCCAAGGCCACCAAGCTGGGGGTGCGTACCCCACGCGCGCTACCCTCGCATTCTGAGATGCCGCTTTGAGGGCAGGACAGAACTGGTAAATAGCACGCCCCCCACCTTTCCCCTCCCCACGTTTTCGACTATTTTTCCGAGGCCGTGTCAGTAGTCGTTGAAATCGAGCGCCTCACCAAGCAGTACCGCACGCGGGGCGGCTCATCCAAGGAAGCAGGCAAGGAGTCACGCCCGGCCCTTGCCGATGTTTCGCTTGCCATCCGTGAGGGGGAGATCTTCGCCTTGCTCGGCCCCAACGGCGCCGGCAAGACAACCCTCATCGGATGCGTGACCGGGCTGTGCGTCCCCACCTCGGGAACGGCTCGGGTCATGGGGCGCGACGTCCAGCGCGACTACTCGTTCACGCGGCGCGTGGTCGGCGTGGTCCCGCAGGAGATCAATTTCGATCCCTTTTTTACCGTCGAGGAGTGCCTGCGATTCCAGGCCGGTTACTTTGGCGTCAAGCTCGCGAAGGCGCGCCTCGAGGAACTCCTCGGCGCGCTCCGGCTCGAGGACAAGCGGCATGAGCGGACGCGAACGCTCTCGGGAGGAATGAAGAGGCGGCTCCTTATCGGCAAGGCCCTCGCCCACGAGCCGAGGGTGTTGTTCCTCGACGAGCCTACCGCTGGGGTGGATGTCGAGCTCCGGCGCGACCTTTGGCGGTACGTGCGCATCCTAAGGGATCGCGGGACCACCATCGTGCTCACCACCCATTACCTCGAAGAGGCGGAGGAGCTCGCGGATCGCGTCGCCCTGCTCCACAAGGGGCGGCTCCTCCTCGTCGAAGAAAAGGAAGCGCTTCTCAAGAGCTTCGGGCAGCGCACCCTCCGGCTCATCCTGGCCCAACCGATCCACGAGCTTCCGGACGCGCTCAAGCTCCGCGGCGCCCGGCTAAGCGACCAGGGACGCGTGCTCGAGGTCACCCAGCCTGCCGGCGAGGAGCTCGGTCCGGTGCTCGGCACCATGCTCGCCTGTGGGCTCGCGGTTCGCGACGTCGAGACTTGTCGCACGGGCCTCGAGGACATCTACGTGCAGCTCCTTCACCAGGACCATCCGGGCGCACGGATCGGGACATGATCGGCTACGGCACCCGCACCCTTTTTGTGAAGGAGGTACGTCGCTTCATGCGCGTGCCTGGCCAGACGGTCCTTTCCCCAGTCGTCACGACCGTCCTGTACCTGGCCGTTTTCGGATTTGCCCTCGGAGGACGACTCAAGGACGTGGGGGGAGTTCCCTACTTCGACTTTATTGTCCCCGGCCTCGTCGCCATGGGGATCTTGTCCAATTCGTTCCTCAACAGCGCCTCATCGCTCATGATGATGAAGATGCAGGGCACGCTCGTCGACCTTCTGGTCACTCCACTTTCCCACGCACAGGTGACGCTCGCAGTGGTAGCGGCAGCCGCCAGCCGCGGGCTCATCGTGGGCGTGCTCACGTGGCTCGCAGCGATCCTTCTCCAGGGCACTGTGCACGTGGCCCATCCTTTTCAAGCGATAGCCGTTTCGGTCCTCACGAGCATCGGCCTCGGCGCCCTGGGGCTATTCGCTGGTATTTGGGCCGAGAAGTTCGAGCAAATCAATTTCATCCCGATCTTCGTGATTGCTCCACTGACCTTTCTGGGAGGGGTTTTTTACGACGTGCGGGCACTCCCGGGGGCACTTTCGCTGCTCTCCCATCTCAATCCGGTCCTATATCTGGTAGAAGGGATGCGCCACGCGCTGAATGGCAACTCGGCGGTGCATCCGGGACTGGCGCTCTTTTTCTTGCTCATGCTCGATGTCGTGTCAGTGTCGCTCTGTATTCTGGTGCTCCGCAGGGGGTGGAAGCTGAGGGTCTAGCGGCCGGGTCTTTAGGCCGAGCAAAGGATCGAGGAGGTTCTCATGGCACGAGCAAAGGTGGGTGTCCTTCTTTCTGGGTGTGGCGTGTATGACGGTGCGGAGATCCATGAGTCCGTGGTAACGCTCCTCGCCCTCGACCGCGCGGGCGCCGAGGCCATCTGCATGGCGCCCAACGTGAACCAGCTCCACGTGGTCAATCACTTGTCTGGCGACGTCTCGGGAGAGAAGGCCAGAAACGTCCTTACGGAGTCGGCGCGCATCGCTCGTGGCAAGGTTCGCGACCTCGGCACCGTGAATCCAAGCGAGCTCGATGCCCTCATTCTCCCCGGCGGCTACGGAGCTGCCAAGAACTTGAGCGACTACGCCATTAAGGGAGCCGACTGCACGGTCCACCCTGATGTCGCACGCCTTATCAAGACAATGCACGCCGCAGGAAAGCCGATCGGCGCCCTCTGCATCGCGCCAGCTGTCGTTGCCCGCGTGCTCGGCGCCGAAAGGCCCCGCCTGACCATTGGAAACGACGCCTCTACCGCTGCCACGCTCGAAGCCATGGGTGCTCGCCACCAAGCGTGCTCGGTGCGGGACATCGTCGTCGACTACGAGGCCAGGATCCTAAGCACGCCCGCGTACATGCTCGCAGAGGCCATTGGCGAAGCCGCTTCGGGGATAGAGAAGCTCGTGCACGAAATCCTCGCCATGGTTGCCAAGGAATAACCTTAAGACCCCAAGCAAGAGGGATTACCCATGCACCGTTTTCGCCGCCTCATGCTCGCCGCGGCCACGCTCCTTGTTTCTGGCTGCAGTGCGAAAGCACCCCTTACCCCGACCCCCGTGGAACCAGCCAAGCCCCACTTGGCGCCCACAAGACCAACCCAGGTCGAGCCCTCCGTCGTCACGAAGGACCTCGCTGCGGTTGGCCTAGACCCCAAGGCGATCGACCGAAATGCCGATCCCTGCCAGGACTTCTTCCGCTTTGCCTGCGGCGAATGGCTCGCGAAAACAGAGATTCCCGCCGACAAGTCCCGCTGGGTGCGCAGCTTCAGCGAAATCCACGAGCGGAACGAGGAACTTCTGCACCACATCCTGGAGCAAGCAAGGACGCAGGCCTCGGACCCGGTGGGCAAGGTGCTGGGCGCGTACTACGGCGCTTGCATGGACGAAGCGGCCATTGAGGAAGCCCGAATCAGTCCACTCAAGGGGCTCCTCGACGCCGCAAGTCGAATAAGGGATGGGAAAAGCCTGGTCGCGGCGGTGATTGGGCTACACCGCCATCAGGTCTGGGCTCTATTTCAGGTGAGCGCCGAGCAAGATTACAAGGATGCGACCCGCGTCATTGCCCAGATCGACCAGGCTGGCTTGGGGCTCCCAGATCGGGACTATTATCTGAGGAGCGACGCCAAGTCCCAAGAGATCCGCACCGCCTACCTGGCACACGTGGAGCGCATGCTCAAGCTCGCGGGGTCCTCCCCAAAGGAAGCACGTAAGGGCGCAACCGACGTCATGGCGATCGAGACCGCGTTGGCACGAGTGTCGAAAACCCGCGTCGAGCGAAGGGATCCTCAGGGCATGTACAACAAGATCGATCGCGCCGGGCTCGTCAAGGCGGCGCCGGGCTTCCCATGGGACGAGTACTTCAAGGCCCTTGATCATCCCGAGGTGCAAGACATCAGCGTGACGTCGGTTCCCTTCGTCGAGGGGCTCGGCAAGATCCTTTTCGGGTTCAAGCCGGCGGCGTGGCGGAGTTATGTCCGGTGGCACGTGCTGCGCGACATGGCGCCCGCGCTCCCAAAGGCGTTCGTCGACGAGAGCTTTTCAATGAGCGCTACCCTCACCGGCCAGCGGCAAATCGAAGAGCGATGGAAACGCTGCGTGGCTGCCACCGACGACGCGCTCGGGGAGTACTTGGCGCAGCCCTACGTGCAGAGCGCCTTTGCCGGGGAAAGCAAGCAGGCGGCCGAAGAAATGGTGCGTCAAGTTAGCGAGGCGTTCGGCCGCGGCTTGGACAAGCTGGCGTGGATGGACGAACCTACGAGGCAGCGCGCCAAGCAGAAGCTCGAAGCGATTTCGTACCACATCGGGTACCCCAAGACGTGGAGACAGTACGATTTCGCGACGGATCCCAAGAGCTACGCGACGAACCTACTGGCGGCACGCGCCTTTGATCGCAAGAGGCAGCTGGGAAAAATCGGCAAGCCCGTGGACCGCGAGGAGTGGTACATCACGCCGCCGACGGTGAACGCGTACTACGACCCGCAGAAGAACCAAATGGTCTTTCCTGCGGGTATCTTGCAGCCACCTTTCTATAGCCTGGCGGCTTCGCTTCCAGTCAACCTTGGGGCCATCGGCATGGTGGTCGGGCACGAGCTCACCCACGGGTTCGATGACAGCGGGGCGCAGTTTGCCCACGACGGAAACATGCAGAACTGGTGGGAGCCTGCGGTGGAGAAGCAATTCAAGGACAAGACCCAGTGCGTGGTGGACCAGTACGGGAAATTCGAGGCCCTGCCGGGCCTGTTCGTGAATGGAAAGCTCACCGCGGGCGAGAACATTGCCGACATGGGCGGGATCAAGCTCGCCTTCCACGCGTATCGTGAAATGCGAAAAGGGGCGAAAGAGGTGGTGGTGGCGGACGGGTTTAATGAAGACCAGCAGTTCTTCCTGGCGCTTGCCCAGGCATGGTGCTCGAAGACACGGGAAGAGGCCGTTCGGCTCCGCGTCACGACAGATTCGCACGCACCGCCGCACCTCCGGGTGAACGGTCCGCTCGCCAACTTGCCCGAATTCGCCGCGGCGTTCTCATGCGCCGAGGGGACCCCG
Source organism: Deltaproteobacteria bacterium (assembly GCA_016210055.1). Classification (GTDB taxonomy): domain Bacteria; phylum Myxococcota_A; class Polyangia; order Haliangiales; family SHYZ01; genus JACQUZ01. The sequence continues at coordinate 11,706 of JACQUZ010000152.1, forward strand.
ATGCATCCAGCCAACACTTGTGAGGTATGGTAGCTCGCGCCAGCACCTCCATCCTCGAAGAAATCGCAGCCGAGGCGCGGCGAGAGGCGTTTCCGCGGGACATCGAGGCCTATGCCGAGGCGGGACGTGACCCCGCGCTGCCGATCGCATGGGCTGGGAATCCAACGGCACGCGCCTGCGTGGTAGGACGCGATCTGGGATGGGACGAGGTCCACCACGGTCAGCCTCTGGTGGGACCTTCAGGCAAGCTCGTGCGCCTGGGCGTCCTCAATGCCGTGGGCATGACTCCGTCACCTGAGGACAAGCTTCTTACGCCTGCGCTCGATCACGTATTCCTTACCAACATTGTTCCCTACAAGCCGCCCAAGAACCGAGCCTTCGGCGAAAAGGTGCGCGAGCGGTTCCGACCACAGGTGGAAAGGGTAATCGCTTGTATCTTCCAGGGTAGCGTGGTGCTCACGCTGGGAAACGAAGCACTCGCATGGTTCGCCCGCTACGGCGGCGCCGTAAGAGGGGCGCTTCTCGCTCGGCCCGAGGACCGGTATCAGGCCGACTACCCCTGCGTGCTCACCGCCGCCTGTGACGGCGGAAATCGATTGGAGCGCGCGCTCACGGTGTGCCCCCTGCCTCACCCTTCCCCGGCAAGCGCCAAGTGGAAGGCGCAGTTCCCTGGACTTCTCGCCGCGCGGCTCTCTCGGTGCATGGGCTGATCATGCGGGTGACCGAGGGGACCGCCGCATGAGGGTGATGGATGGGCCCCCCGGGAGGCGGGCCTCGCCAATGACCTGGAAACCGTGACGCTGGTAGAAAGGGATATTCCGCGGATTCGAGGACTCCAGGTAGGCCGGCACCTTCTCGGCGTCGCATTGCTCAAGCACGTTCACCAAGAGTGACGCGCCTATACCGCGCCCTTGAAAAGCTGGGTCGGTTCCGAGGGCAAACAGGTAGTAATGCGGTTCGGATAGATGCGCCGCCTCGGCCCGATGGTGCAGCGAGAGGAGTCGGGGCATCTGCAAGCGAAAGATACGGAGCATGTCGGGGACGAGACGAGCTTGGTCTAAGAGGCCCACCTTCCAAGCCCCAGGAGGATCCCACACGGCGGCGCCCGAGAAACCATGCGTGGTGAACACCAGCTGATGACGCAGGTGGAGCCTGCGTACCGTGCACTCAAAGAACTGCGGCAACTGCACCCTTCGGCGGCGCTCGTCGGGGAAAAGCCACGACATGACCGGGTCGTCTTGAAACGCCCGGGCGAGCGTTGCGGCGACCTGGTTCACTTCGGTTGGGCCGGCTCTTCGCACATGGGTCATGGCTTGCGGCTCCATGCTGGCCCCAGCAAGGCGTGCTGTCACTACGAAAACTCGGCCGCTACATGGGCGGCGGTGCAGAAATGCCCTGGAGCAGGCCGTAATCAATCACCTGGGGGTTGGCGATCCGTCGGAAGTCCTTCCAGCTCATCTCAATGAGATCCTGGTGGGTCCCGCCGTTGAACACGAGCGTCCCCGCTGCCGTAAGGCACGCGTCCGCAACGACGGGGATTCCAGGCGCCCGCGCCAGCTCGCCGAAGGGTGGAGCAGCCCCTGCCTCGAAGTCCGGAAAAAGGCCCACGAAGTCTGGCTCGGTGGCCAGCTTCACCTCCCTCCCCAAGAGAGAACCCAGCCGCGCCAGGTCGATCACTTCGCTGGCGGGTAGAAGGCACAAGACGAAGCTGGGCTCGCCGTTCCGTACCCGCAAGAGGACCGTCTTCGCGAAACGCCAGCCTGACACGTGGGCCGCTGCTGCCGTCTCCTGGGCGGTCGGGCGTGGAGCATGCGAGAGCACGCGGTAATTGGCCTGCTTTGAATCCAAGTACTGTTTCAATGGCTCAGGAATCATGCTCAACAACGTCGCAACGCCCATGCCAGCGACGTAGGCCCAAGGGTCGCCGCACCCTTGCGTGCCACGGCATCCCTGGCATCCCTTGACCACGTGGCCTCCCGTACCATTTTTTAAATATGGGGCAACGGCTCGCGTCAGCGGCCGTGGCATGCGGCCTGCTTGTTGGCCTGCTTTCACGAGCAAGCTCGGCGCGCGCCGACGACAGCGTTGTGGTCCTCACTCTCGACGGGACGATCCAGCCGGCGTCCCTTCGCTACCTGGTTCGTGGCTTGAAAGAAGCCACGGAGAGGGGCTCGCGCCTCGTCATCGTCGAGCTCAACACGCCTGGCGGGTTGCTCGTGTCGCTGCGGCGCATGGCTACGGCGATCACCTCCTCGGAGCGCCCGGTTGTTGTGCACGTGACGCCGTTCGGCGCCCAGGCTGCTTCGGCGGGGTTCTTCGTCCTCATCAGCGCCGACGTGGCGGTCATGTCGCCGGGGACCAACACGGGAGCTGCGCATCCGGTTCCTCTCGGAGAACAGCCAGAGGCATCCAAGGAGATGCTCGCCAAGGTGACCGAAGACGCCGCTGCCCTGGTCAGATCCCTCGCCCAGAGACGGGGGCGAGACGTCACGTGGGCGGAAAAGGCAGTGCGCGAATCCCTCTCGTACACGGCGAGGGAAGCGCTCGAGAAGGGCCTGATCGACGCCATCGCTGCGGATCGCGCCGAGCTCCTCGGCCTCCTCGACGGGCGCCCAGTCGTCCGTTTCGATGGACGACGGGAAACCCTTCGAACACGGGGTGCCGAGGTGGTGCTGGTCAAGCCAACCTTCGCAGATCGGCTCCTCATGGTGATCGCCGATCCCAACGTGGCGTACCTGCTCATGGTGTTGGGCGCCTTGGGGCTATTCCTAGAGCTCGTCCACCCAGGGTCGATCCTTCCAGGCGTGCTCGGCGGCGTGAGCATTCTCCTCGCCTTGTTCGCGTTCTCGGTGCTCCCTATCAATTACGTGGGCGTGCTGCTCATCACCCTCGCCCTGGGTCTCCTCGTCGCCGAGGCGTTCATCACGAGCCATGGACTCCTCGCGGTGGCCGGGCTCGTGAGCTTTGTTCTTGGCTCGCTCATGTTGGTCGAGTCGCCCGTTCCGGGGTGGCGGATTGGGCTTGGCCTGATCCTCCCCACGGCTCTGGTCGTGGGCGGGCTGTTGCTCCTCTTGGTAAGCCGGGCCGTGCGGGCGCGCCGCCTGCGTGCCATGACGGGCCTGGAGGGGTTGGTGGGCGAGACCGGCGAAGTCGTCGTGGCGCTTTCCCCATCCGGGAAGGTCCGCGTCCACGGCGAGTACTGGAACGCGGTGGCTGGGGAACCTCTCCCCGAGGGTACCAAGGTCAGAGTGGTCGCCGTCTCGGGGAGCGAGCTGAAGGTCCAGCTGGCAGATCCCGAAGCGGCCTAGAGCGAAAAGAGGAGGTCACGATGCAACAATTGCCCACGGTGGGCGACGGATCGTTTTGGGGTGTTGTCTTGGCGGTCTTGGTGGCGGTCGCCGTGCTCACCAAGTGGATCAAGATCCTGCGCGAGTATGAGCGCGGGGTCGTGTTCCGACTGGGTCGCGTTCTGCCGCGTCCCAAGGGCCCGGGGCTTGTGGTGGTCCTATGGCCCATCGACCGCATGGTGCGCGTGAGCCTTCGCACCATTGCCGAAGACGTGCCCTCCCAGGACGTCATCACCCGCGACAACGTGTCGATCAAGGTGAGCGCGGTGCTCTACTTCAGGGTGATCGATCCCATTTCAGCCATCATTCACGTCGAGCGGTTTCTCTACGCCACGTCGCAGCTCGCGCAGACCACCCTCCGATCGGTGCTCGGCATGGTGGAGCTCGACGAGCTCTTGGCCGAGCGGGAGAAGATCAACCAGCGTCTCCAGGAGATCATCGACCGACATGCGGGCCCCTGGGGCATCAAGGTGTCCATGGTTGAGGTCAAGCACGTCGACCTTCCGCAAGAGATGCAGCGCGCCATGGCGCGCCAAGCCGAGGCCGAGCGTGAGAAGCGCGCCAAGATCATCCACGCCGAGGGTGAGTACCTGGCTGCGGAGCGCCTCTCCGAAGCAGCCAAGGTCCTCGCGCGCGAGCCTGCCACGCTGCAGCTAAGATACATGCAGACCCTGGTGGAAATCGGGTCGGCGCAGGCCAAGACCATTGTGTTTCCCGTGCCCATGGACCTGTTCCTGCCCTTCTTTGGCCGGCCCCGGGCCCCGGCCGCGCCCCTGGAAGAAGAGCGCGAGGAGATACATTGATGGGCCGTGTCTAAGAACGTACCCAGGCACGCGCCAAGGAGAGCGTGTGCGCGTGCTCGGGAACTCGCGTGAGCAGGCTCTCGCGCAGCGCAGGGTCGGTGACCAGCGCGGCTTGGGCGACGAGCCGGTCCCGCGCAGCCGCGATCGCCGCGCGGGCACCTTCGACGGCCCCCGTCGCTTGCAGCGCCTCGGCGTACACGAGGCGCACGAGCGCATCCCCCTCGTCGATCTTGCCGAGCGTTTCGAGGAGGTGCATGGCCTCGCGCGCGGCTTCCAGCGCCTGCGCATCGTTTCCATCCATGAGCTCGATCTGAGCCAGCGTCGCCAACGCGTGCGCTCTAAGGGGCGGAGACGCCGTGAGGATGTCCACCGCGCAGGCGGCCTCGCGTGCCGCCTCTTCCCGCTCTCCTGCCATCGCCCGGATCGTCGCCAGGTAGGTGCGCGACGCCCCTTCCATGCGCCGGTCCCCCTGGGCCAGGAACGCCGCGACTGCCTCGGCCTCGACGACGCGCGCCTCCTCCAGGCAGCCCCTCAGCGAGAGCACGAGGCCGAGGTTGTGCTTGGCATAGTTCGTCACGTTGTGCAGGCCCGTCCGCCCCGCAGTAGCAAGGGCGTCGCTGAGCGCAACCTCGGCCTCGGCGTAGAGCCCCACTTTCATGCACGCATAGCCGACGCTCGCCCGCTGCTGGCACGTGTTGCGGATATCCCCTGCCACGTCGAAACAGAGCGCCGCCGCCTCGGTCTCGTGCAGGTACACCCCCAGGTCGCCGGAAAACAAGGCCCGGGTGGCGCGCACCCTGTGCACCCACGCCCGGACCGAGGGCTCCGTCGTGGTGAAGTCCCCCATGACCAGGCGCTCGGTCTCCGCCACGAGCCGCTCCGCGAGCTCATAGCGCCCGCCGTGAAACAGGTGGAGCGCGGCCCGCACCGCCGCTATGACGTGGGCCCCGTCTGCCCTCGCCTTCCCCAGCGACAGGAGCTCCTGGGCGAGGGACACGATGCGCTCATGATTCCCGAGGCGCCCGCTGGTCAGGGCTAGTTCACCAGCCGCGGCGTACCAGCGACCACTTCCCCGGTGCAAGAGCTCCAGGGCTTCGATTCCAGCGCGCTCGGCCAAGGCGTTTTCCCCTCGCCATCTCCGCGCCTCGGCCTCTGCCAAGCAAAGGGCTCCCAGCACCTCACCCTGCGCGCCCAGGGACCTCGCCCGCGTGACGAGCGACAGCACGGCGGCCAAGTCGTTTCCGCCAAGGGCCTGCTCAGCAGCACGACCATAGAACTCGATCGCACGGCGAGGATCACCTCCACGTTCGAAATGCTCGGCGAGCACGCGCGCATCTCGCTCTCCGACGCGCACCAGCCACTCCCCAGCAAGGCGGTGTCCCAGGGTGCGATCGCTGTCGGTCAGCATGGCGTGGGCAGCCTCCCGCACCAGAGAATGGCGAAACACCCACGTCTCCTCGCCGGGGAACTTGAACTCCTCCCGGCGCATGATGAGCTCCCTCTCGCAAAGGTGCGCAAGCCACTGCTCCACGTGTTGACTTTTCCCCCCAAGGAGCGCCTGAACGCCTCCCCGCCAAAACACCTGCCCAAGGATGCTCGCCGCCCGCAGCACGCGGCGAGCCTCTGCAGGGAGAGACTCGAGACGCCCTTGGACCATCGCCAACACGGTCTCGGGCAGGGAGTCCCCCTTCCCTTCCGCCACGGCCCGGATGAGCTCCTCCAGGTAGAAGGCATTGCCTCCAGCCTGCTCGACGATCCGCACCACCAGCTCGGGCTCGACGAAATTGCCCAGGACATGACGCGCCAGCTTCTCCGACGCCTTGGGTGCCAGCGCTGTCAAGCGGATCTCGTGCACCCCACGGTCTGCCCAAAGCTCGGGGAACTCCTCGTGCACCTCGGGGCGAGCCAGCGCGAGCACGAGCAGCGGCTTGTCGTGGTGGTTGCGCAAGGCGGCGTCGATGAACTTGACGGTCGGCACGTCGCCCCAATGCAAGTCCTCCAAGAGGATCACGAGAGGTGCGACGCCGAGCTCGGCAGCCAGCCAGTCCTCCCAGGCGCGACGCATCTGGTCCGCCATCAGCATGGCGTCTCGCCGCGCGGCCCGAAGCTGCACGCTTTCTTCTTCTGGGAACGGCACGCCGGTGAGCTCACCGACGAACTCCGCGATGCGCGGGAGCTCTGTCGCCGAGACGTGCCGCGAAAGGCGCGCCCGCAGCTTTTGCCTGCGAATGGCCAAGGGTTCTCCACCGACGACGCCGCAGGCGCGGCGCATGGCCGGTGCGAGGAGGCCGAACGGTGAACCCTTGGTCATCGGGTCGCCACGACCAATCCAGATCTCGGTGCCACGAGGCCGCTGCCGGAGCATGCGCACGAGCTCCTGGCGCAAGCGGGTCTTCCCCGTGCCTGCCGGCGCTGTGACGAGGACGCAGCGGGCCGAAGGCTCCGCCTGGCACTCCTCAAAGATCGACGCAAGCGTCCGAAGCTCGCGCTCCCGCCCCACGCACGGGGTCGGACGACCCAAGAGCGTGCGGGCCTTCTCGACGAGCTCCCGCTCGCCGATGAGCTCCAGGCAGTCCGAGTCCCCGCCGAGCTCAAAACGCACGTCCAGGAGCCCCGCGGTCACCTCGTCGAGCCATATGGGGCGTTGCCCAGCGCCAGCCTGCCCCTTGGAGACCATGCCGCCACGCGTGCGTAAAAGGCGTGCCGCGCGATCGATGGCCTCACCGACGAGCGAGCGTCCAGAGACCTCCCCCCGCCCGGTCGCGAGGGCCATGGGCGCATGGGGAAGTACTGAGCGCATGGCCAAGGCCAGGCGAGCCGCTTGTGCGGCTTGGTCGGTGGCCGTGCCCGAGCTCGTGAGCGAAGCGACTACAGAGCCGTTGGCCAAGGGGAAAAGCCTGCCCCCATGCGCTGCCGCCACCTCGGCAAGACGCTGCATGACCTGGAGCGAGCCGTCTGCCATCCCGGGGACCGTCATCGCCTGGGGACTCGAGGCCGGCGTGTCCTGGGCGCGCGAGAGGACCACGGAGAGGAGTCGCTGCTCGTAGTCGGTGATGGCCACCGCGCGCTCGATGCGGGACAGGCGACGCCTGAAAAACGACAGATCGATGGTCGCTAGCTCGGTGACCAGCGCCCGCGCGTTGTGGGGACGCGCCCGGACATCCTTGCTCACCATCCGCGCCACGAGACCATCGAGGGCCGGCGGGACCTCGGCGACGACCTCGCTCATGCGCGGCACGTCCTCGAGTAGGATCTTGGCGAGCAGGGCCAAGACCCCTTCACCGACGAACGCGGGGCGCCCGGTGATGCACTCGAAGAGCACGCATCCGAGGGAAAAGACATCGGCGCGCGCGTCCACCGCACTGGCCCCCTGGGCCTGCTCGGGCGCCATGTAGCCAGGAGTACCGAGGATCATCCCGGTGCGTGTTGTTCGTCCCGGACCATCGTTTTGCCGCGCGATGCCAAAGTCGAGGATCTTGGCCCGCTCCACCTGACCCCCGACGAGGAACAGGTTGCTCGGCTTGATGTCCCGATGCACGATTCCCCTGCCGTGGGCCTCGGCAAGCGCCTCGCCAACGGTCCGGATCAGGGTAACGCTCTCGGCCAGGGTGAGCTTGCTTGGCGCTTGCGCTGTCGCGGGGCCGCTACCAGGGTTCTCTTCGGACACTGCTGCGAGACGGTCGTCGAGGCCCTCCCCCTCGAGCCATTCCATGGCGAGGTACAGGTCTCCACGTGGGGTGCGCCCATGGTCGATGTAGCGCACGATGCCCGGATGCCGGAGCTCGGCCAGGACGCGCGCTTCACGGCCAAACCGCTCGACGTCCCCCACGTCTTGGCTTCGCAGGATCTTGAGGGCGACCGGCTCTCCCGACTGGCGATCCAAGGCACGGTAGACCGTCCCCATGCCCCCCTCACCGGCCAGGCGCTCGATCCCGAACCTCCCTGCGATCCGCTCGCTCGGATGCATCCAAGCTCGAGTATCTCGCGTGGAGTAGGAGAGGTCTATGGGATTGAGGGAGGTGGGTTACGCGGGGTCGGATCGCGGCGGGTGGACTGCGGCGGGGCCTGGCGCGCAAGGGCGTCTCTCGCGCGCTTCGGACAGTCCTCGCGCGCCGCCGCTTTTCGCTCGTCGGTGGTCCGGGTCTCACTGCTCACTTGCCGCTCGGTGGCTTCGATCACGGCGCTGCGGAACTCGCGCGCGAGAGACGCCCTTGCGCGCTACCCGCCGCCTTGCCGCACGGGCCGATCCGACTCCGCGCAGCCACAAAGCATGGTGCTATCGAGCGATAGGCAATATCACTCCACTGGCGGCACGAGGGGGGAGACGCCGGCGCCCCAGAATTCGATGCCAGGGTAGGTCTTTCGGAGCGTCCCCTCGCCGGTGGTGCGGTCGATTTCAATGAGCTGCCCGGCGTTGGTGAAGGCGTAGACGTGCCCGTTGGCGTACGCGCACCCGAAAACTTGGCCGAAGCCGATGCCGCCCACTTCCTTGGTCACCTTGCCGCTCGCTGGGTTCACCACGAGAAGAAGGTTGTTCTCGAACTCGTCTCCGTGAGGCCCCTTATCGGAGATGGCATACATGGTGCCGTCTGCGACGGCGACAAGATCTCCGGCGGTGGCGTAGGCGCCGCCGAAAGCGCCCAGCTCATTGACCAAGCCGCTCGTTGGGTTGATCCGGCGCACGCCGCCTTCCGAGTCGGCTGCGAGGAGCGATCCGTCGGGGAGGAACGTCATCCCAACGTTGGTCTTCCCCGGCACGTCGGCGCTGTAGCTCGCCTTGCCGGTCTCACGATCAACGACGTACAGCTTGGCAGCCGAAATCCCGTATACCGTTCCGTCGGGGGTGACGGCCAGGTCCGTGATGTTGTCGCCGTTGGCGAAGTTGCCGACGGTCGTGAGCGTGAACGTCTCTGGATCGATGGCGTAAAGGGTGCTCTTGCTGTGGGCCCACATCACGTAGCGAGCGGCCCCCGAATCCTTGCGTGGAAGGCGTGCGTCGGCTTTGGCGGTGCTCGCGTCTGGCGGATGCCATGTCGCTCCATCGGAGCCGTCATGGGGACGAGGATCTGGCCCGCACGCGAGAAGGAAGACGAGCGACGCCAGTGGGGCCGATGATCGAATGCGCATGGCTCACGCCCTCCTGGCGCCGCATTCGGGGCAGAACTTGGCGCTTTCCTCGATCTCGGCCCCGCACCCCTGACATGCGAGCTTGAGCGCAAGCGGCTCCCCGCAGTCGGGGCAGAACTTCCCCCCGGTGGTCTTGGCGCCGCATGCTCGGCATGAAAGCGCAGCAACTGGCGGCGTCGCGTTCTTGCGCATGTCCACGTCCGCGACGTAGTCCGTCTTCTTCGCTTTCAGGTGTAGCTGCTCCTGGGCGGCGGACGCCATGGCCTGCGCCTTGTGAGCCGCCATCTCCTCCTGGAAATCCGGGGCGCACGCCTCGCAAAGGCCCGCCTTGTCGTTCCAGCACGTCTCGGGGCACACCCACTTGCCACAGCGGGTGCATTGCTTGAAGTACTTCTTTCCCTCTTCGACGGCGTTCTTGAAGGCATCGTCATGCGCCTTGCCGCCGACCGCGCGCTGAACCTCATAGGCGCCGTGCCCCGCCGACGAGAGAATACCCCCAAAGATACTGCCGGCCGCTCTGAGCAACGCGCCGGCGGTCCCCACCACCGACGGTTGAAACTGGGACATGTACCCGTTCCCGCACTTGTCGCAGAGGAACTTGAACTGATATCCGCGGTCGGTCGAAAGATCCTGGTGGTTGGCCGTGAACTTGATGAGCGCCATGCCTCGGACTGTGCCTCGGGACAAAGGAAGCGTCAATTGGCGAGGGGAGGACCGCTGGCGAGCGCTCACAATAGCCCCAGAAGCTCCATTGGGTTCCGCAGCACGACATGGGCGCCGCAATCCATGAGCTCTTCCGGGCTGCGGAAGCCCCACGCGACACCTACGGGGAGCATTCCGGCCGCCCTCGCCGTGGCCATGTCGATGGGCGTGTCACCGACCAGGGCGCACGACGACGGCGGAACGGCCAAGGTCCGCGAGATTCCAAGGGCCGAAGCGGGATCGGGTTTTCTCGGCACCTTCGGCCGCTGCCCAACCACGGGTGCGAGGGAACACCCACCAAATAGCCGCCTGACCACCTCCAGGGTGGCCGGTTCCGGCTTGTTGCTGAGGACCGCTGTGGGCACGCCCCGCTCGGCGAGCGTGCCTAGGAGCGTCAGGATGCCCGGGAACGGACGGCTCTTGTCGACCAGGTGAGCTCCATATTGGCTCCTAAACGAGGCGACAAGAGCACCGCGAGCGTTCCGTTGTCCAGTTGGGAGGACCCGTTCCGCCAGTATTTCCACCCCCTCGCCCACGAAGTCGCGGTACGCCGACACGGGATGCGTGGGGAACCCCGCATGGGACAGCGCGTGGTTCATCGCGTCCGCGATGTCCTCTAGGGTGTCGGCGAGGGTGCCGTCCAAGTCGAAGATGATGCCCCGAAGCACGGTCGGACTCTACCCTACCCGACATCCCCGCGCCCCTACCTAATGTTCCTGCGCGACATGCCGATCGGAGGACATGTTGGCCATCCAGCGAGGGGGAAGCCGTGAAGCGAGTCGCCTTGTTCCTAGCGTTTTCTTCCATTGTTTCCACCATGATCGGCTGCGGGTCGGATCCTGAAACGCGCCCGCCCTCCGAGTCCGAGCAGGTCGCGCTGACTTCGATCGTCGGCCAAGTGCAGGACTACAAGAAGTTGATCGACGCTCAGGACGCGAGCCAGCTCCTCGCCGCGGTGAACTTTGACCCCTACGAGTCGCTCATGTCGCCTCTCAGGCGTCGCGCTTTCCGGGGACGAACGCTTTCTAAGCCGCTCCCCGACTGCACCACGACCACTCCTAGCTCCGTCACCTTCACCGACTGCGAGATCGATGGACATCGAATAAGCGGCGAGGTCTCCAAGGAAGGCGACCTCGTGACCGTGGACCTCGAGGACAACTTCGAGCTCCCCTCGGGCATTACCGGAACTGCCACGCTCACCGGCAAAATCACGGTGACGAGGACCTCCATCGATGGCGACCTGCACGTGGACGCAAGCTGGACCGACAACGGAACGGAAGGACGCGTCCAAGTGACGGTCTCCTTTGACGGGGTGACCACCGACAGCAACTTCTGCCCAGTGGGCGGAACCCTCACGGTGAGCGGAAGCGTCACGCGCGGCTTCACCGTCACTGCAAAGCGCAAGGTGACCTTCGGTCCGAGCTGCGGTGAAGCCACGGTCGAGTAGGTCTCCTTCAAAGCCACGCCCCTGCCATGCTCGATCTCATAGAGAGAGCGCTGGCCCTTCGATCATCCAAGCTGTTCGCCCCGCTCCCTGCCGAAGAGCTCCTCCCTGTGGCCGAGCTCCTCAGCGAAGTTCAGCTCGAGCCCGGAGACGTCCTGTTCTCCCAAGGCGACTCGGGCGACTCCCTGTATGTCATCCTAGAAGGGCGGGTGCGCGTGAGCCGGGGCGAAAAGGACGTAGCAGAGCTCGGCCCGTCCGAGTGCTTTGGGGAGCTCGCGGTGCTCGACTGGGAGCCTCGAAGTGCGTCCGTGGTCGCGGTGACCCGCTCCGAGCTCCTTCGCCTCGACCGCGATGATCTCCTCGACCTCCTCGGCGATAGCCCTGATCTCGTGCACTCCCTTGCCCGCGTGCTCGCCGCGCGGCTGCGAACGAAGAGCGCGTGAACGGCAAGGCGAGCTTAGTCGGGCTGTCCTCGGTCCTCCTGGCGATGGCGAACGTGGTCGTCATGCGCACCCACGCGGATGCGACGTTCCTTTCCGGACCTTTTGCCCACTACCTCGCGCATTACATGATCGGGTCCACCGCCGTCTTCGCATGCGCGTCGGCGGCGTACGGAGCCCTCAGCCGAAGGGTGCCCGCTGCGATTCTCGACGCAGCGGCGCTCATCCTGCTCGCCATCGTCGCCGCGTCGGCAGAGCCAGTCCTTCGCCGGCATGGCGCTGCCACGCTGATCGTCCCCCTGTGTACCGTGGCGCTGGCATCGGTCGCGAACCTGGCGGCGTGGAACGCCCTGACCACATCGAGCGAAGGGCGCTCCATGCGGAAGCTCCTTCCTTTTGCCGGCGGAGCGGCGACGGCCGGTGGGATGGCCGGCGGGTTCCTCTCGGCCGCGACGATCTCGTGGAGCGGCGTGTCGGCGCTCCCCTGGGTAGTCGTGTTCCTCTCGTTCCTCCTCTTCTTGGGCAGTCGGGCGGCCCCACGCCGGGCAGCGGGCACCGCGGCGCGGCGAGCGCCAAGGGGCGACACCGAGGAAGTCGTCCCACCGGAAGCCCGCTCCCTTCGCGCATGGCTCATCGGCGCGGCGCTCGCCGAGGCCGCGGTGGGGACCATGCTCGACTTCCAGTACAAGTCGCAGCTCCAGCGCGCCTTTGGGAAGAACGAAATTGGGACCTTCCTGGCGGCGTTCTACGGCGTCACGAACGCCGGGGTGCTGGTCCTCCAGTTCGTTGCGGTTCCACGAATGCTCGCCACCCGAAGCCTCGGGTTCTCTTTCTCCCTGCACCCGGCGGCGCTCCTCATCGGGTTCGCAGCCTGGGCTTTCGCCCCCGGCCTCGCGGTCGCGACGAGCGCCCGCGCGGTGGACATGGTGCTCAAGTTCTCCATTTCCAGGGCCAGCCAGGAGGTCTCCCTGTCCCCGCTTCCACCGCAAGTGCGCGGCCGATGGAACATGTTCCTGCGCGGCGGTGCAGCACAGGTGGGAGCAGGGGCGGCGGGCCTCATGCTGGTCGCCCTCTCGTCCACGATGCAACACCCTCGCATCGTGGCCCTCTTTGGGCTTCTCATTACCGGCGCCTGGCTTTTTTCGGTTCGTCGGGCAGCGCGCTCCTACCTTTCGTCGCTCGGTGTCGCGCTGGGCATGCGAAAGCTCGTCCTCGACTCCGAGGGAAAGGAGCGGACGACCTTCTCTGGGCTGGATCGAGAGGGGCTCGGCAACTTGATCGCGCTGGCGGGGCACGAGGACCCCCGGATGGCCCGCTTCGGGAACGCCCTGCTCCAGCGGGCGTACCGGTTAGCGGGGGAGCTGATTCCGCATCTCGCGCATCCGCAGCCCCGGGCGCGCGCGGCGCTGTACGCAGCGTGTGCCGCCCGTCCGGATCACCGGGCGGCGGCTGCCCTTCGCGCGGCGGTCTTGGCAGAGACCGACGAGATCGCGCTCGCGCGAGGGCTCGCTGCCCTCGCAGCGCATGGGGACGACAGCGCCGTGGAGCGGGCCAGCTCCTTGGCCGGCCGCGGTGGTCCTCTCGGGGCGGCGGCGACCATGTACTTGGCTCAAAGGGGGCGGCTCGATCCAGTCACCACGTGGAAGCTCGTGCTCGAGACGCTCGAGCAAGATGGCGCAGCGGCGGCTTCGCTCATGGCGGGCGAGCTTTCGCGTAGGAGACGCTCTCTTGGCGAGCTATTTCCAGAGCTGGATGCGCGCCACAGGTCCCACGTGACGGTGGCGAGGAAGGAATCGTTCCGCTGCGCGTTGCTCCTCGACGCGCCGCTGTCGATTCAGAGGCTGCTCGACGCGCTGGAGCACGGAGACCACGCAGCGGCGTCCGCGCTCCGGGAAGCTCCGGAGAAAACCTTGCGCAAGCTGGCCTCCCTCTCGCGAACCCACAAGGGGGGGGCGCGAACGCGGGCTCGCCTGGCGAGGGCACTTCGGGATAGCGAGGACGGAGTGGGGGCGGTCTTGCTCCTCGAATTTCTTTCGGACGACGAGCCGCTCGTTCGCGAGGTGGCTGCGCGGGCCCTTGCCTACCGCGCGCTCTCGTTTCGGGAGAACATGCCGTCCGACGCGGTTGATCGAGCCCTTCGTCGAGAGCTGGGGTTGCTCGCCGTGTACCTGGATGCCTGGGCCCCGGCCGGGGCGCGCCCGGCGCTCCACGAGGACGAGCTCCGCAGGCAGTCGTCCGCATGCATGGATCGGGTGCTGGCGATCGCTGCCCTCGGCGGGAACATGGTCGCGGTCCGTGCGGCAGCACGCCGCCTTCAGGCAGGAGAAGATGCGGAGCGCCGGTCTGCCCTCGATCTTCTGCAGGAGGTCGCACGTGGAGACAGCCGCCAAGAGCTGCTCTCCCTGGTGGCCAGTTACCTGAACGTGCCCCAAGACATGCCGGAGCCAGGAAGCACCCAGGCGGTCATGGCCGAAGATCCCTGGCTGCGCCGCGTCCTCGGAGGTGAGCTCGACACCCTCGCGGATCGCCTGCTTTCCCTGCGGCGCACGCCGCTCTTCCAAGATCTCCCAGGAGATGCCCTGGTGCCGCTCGCGGAGGCGATGACCGAAGTCAGCGCAAGTCCAGGTCACGACATCGTGCGACAGGGAGAGCCCGGCGACGCCCTCTACGTGCTGCTCACGGGGAACGCCCGAATCTTGCAGGACGAACGCCAGGTTGGCCGCGTCGAATCTGGGACGAGCTTTGGGGAGCTCGCGCTCATCGATGGCGGGCCCCGCAGCGCCACGGTGCGGGCCGCGGAGCCATGCCAGCTCTTGCGCCTGGCACGGCAGGCATTTGAGGAGGCGTGGGAGAAGACCCCCGAGATTGGGAGGGGGCTCTTGTCGTCATTGGCAAAGGCGATTAGGGAAGGTGGGTAATGGCTTCGAACATGCAGAGGAGCTACCGCGGCGGGGAGTAATTGCCCGAGCTCTGCGGTGGTTTCCAGCCGCCCGAGCTCACCGGAGGCCTGTACCCCCCGGAACTTTGCGGGGGCTGGTACCCACCTGCGCTAACTGGAGGTTGGTAGCCACCCGCGCTCTGCGGAGACCCATAGCCGTAAGGGGCGCTCGGTGGCTCGGGGGCCTGATTCGTTGGACTCAGCTCAATCGTTGGAGGAACGTGCGGAACGCTAGCCGCCTCGGCCTCTTTTGCCATGCGCTCGGCGAGCGGGCTACTCTGGAACCCGATCTCGCGGTCGAATTCCTTGCCCTTGGCAGGCGCGCGAATCACGGCGAATTGCTCCCGCTCGCCGAATGTGTACATCCAGGAGACGTCGTAGGTCTGACCCGGGATCAGCTCGGCATGGAACGTGCCGTCTTCCGAAGGCCAGGCGGAATGCTCGACCGAGTCTTTCTTGTGATTGCGGCTGGTAAGAAGCAGGGTTGGGAAGCGCCCCCGGGGAAACGGGTTCGCTTCCGGAAACACGATCTTCCCGTGAAGCGCAATCGTGCGGGTTTCCTTGCGCTTGTCCTTAGAGCGCGATCCCTTGATCTTCGGGGTGTTGTACCGATACCGCTCTGCTTCGTTCCGGGCGCCATTGAGCAAGCCGGTCTGCGTCATGCCGCGAAGCCAATGGTCGCTCCCCACGTAACCGCCACCGACACCATTGGTCGTGCTCTGAGCCATGGCCGAGGTGGGGAGTGCCATGAGAAGCGCCAACGCCATCGCTTCGGGTTCAAGCCGCATGGAACGCATGGGGGGATCAGATCGGCGGGGACGGGAGGGACTTGAGGGGCGGGGGCGGCAAGCATGTAGATCACCCTGGCAGGTGTTTCGCCAGGAATCGCCGCACCTCATCCATCATTTCGCCCGGTGTCTTGTCCGCAGGATCGATCGGCTTGCCAAAAACCACGCGCACCGTCTTACCCCGCCGAATGGACCGCGTCTTTGGCGGCAGGATTTCGCGCGTGCCCACGATCGCCATGGGTAAGATGGGTGCGCCGACTTCCTTCGCGAGCATGAAACCGCCTTTCTTCAATGGGCCCAGCTTGCCCGTGAGGCTGCGCGTCCCCTCGGGCGCAATCCAGATGTTGGTCCCTTGGCGGATTTTCTCCCCGGCGAGCTTCAGGCTTGCGATGGCCTTTTCCCGGTTCCTCCGGTCGATCTCCACGAACCCTGCCGCACGGATCGCCTGCCCAAAGATCGGCACGTAGAAGAGCTCCTTCTTGGCCACCATGCGCATCCGTCCCGGGACCGCGCGCACGATCACTGGTATGTCGAAATGGCTCTGGTGGTTCGACATGACGATGTACGTGCGCGACCAGTCCACGGGCTCCCCGGAGACGGCCACCTGGATCTGCGCCCGCTCGATGAGGTAACGCGCCCAGTCGTGCATCCGCTGGTCGTGCTTCTCGGGAGTCGCACCCACGAGAGAATCCTTGATGACCCCGAGGGACGTGGTGAGCGTGCGAAAAATGGCAAGCGCGGTCTCTCGCATAAGGGCGAAAAACTATACCCCTGGTCACGCCCCGAGCGGCCATGAGAAAATGCCCCGGGGGAACCGCCATGCGTCACGCACGACTCGCCGCCCTGGTGTTGCTTCTTGTGTCTCCGCCCGCCCATGGGGATGACTCGCCCCCTGGGAACCCGCCCGATCAAGCCCCCGAGGAGCCATCGCCTCCAGAGCCAGAGCCCGCACCAGCCACTCAGCCGGCACCGCAGCCGCAGCCGGCACCCGAGCTTGAGCCTGATCCTGATCCTTCGCCCCCGCCCACGCCCGTACCCACGGCCCCCCCGGTGCCAACACCCAGCCAGGCGGCGGCCGCGGTCATGCCTGCTTCCCGGACGCGTCCTCACTTCATCAAGGGCGAGCTGTCGACTGTGGGCGCCGTACATGCCCTCACGCAGCGCAACTTCGTCGGCGCGTCGGCAGGTATCTCTGCCGTGCCGTCGAGCGCCGACACGGTGCTAAACGCCTTCTTCCTTACCGTCGAGCCACAGGTGGACATCCGATCCCGCAAGCGCGATGGATTCAAGCTCGGCCTCGGCGTGCCGCTGCAGTTCCAGCTCATCGACACCCGCGGTGCGCTGGAGCGATGCCTCTCGGCGGCGCGCGACGCAAAGGACGCGGGAAAAGATCCGGGCGAGGCTGCGTCCGCGTGCGTGGACACGGAGAAAGAGAGAGCGCAAAGTGATCTCGGCAAGCTTCGTTCCAGGGACTGGGACGAGCCGTCTGATTACGCCAAGGTCATTCGCTACCTGACCATTGGCGCCGAAGAGCAGCCCTTCTATCTCAATGTCAGCCGACTGTTCAGCCACTCGCTCGGGCATGGCACGGTCGTCCGCCGCTACAACCCCAACCTCGATTACAACACCACGCGCGTGGGAGCCACGCTCGACGCCTATTACCGCTTCGTCGGGTTCGAATCCATGCTGAACGACATCGTGGATCCAGACGTATTGGGGCTCCTCGCCTTCGTGCGGCCGCTCGAGCCTTTCTTCTCCGACGTCGTTCCGCTCCGCAGCCTCTCTGTCGGCGTTTCTGCCTCCGTGGGGAGGAATGTTCCCCTGGCCGTCTCATACGAAAAGGGAGTGCTCGACCCGGGGCTCGACGAGCCAATTCCCATGGTCGATGCCGAGCTGAACCCGACGATCGGGGCCGCCACGGATGTCACCGTGGTGGGACTCGACGTGGAGACCAAGCTCCTGCGCACGGAGAGCTCGGATCTGAAGGTCTATTTCGACGCGCAGCAGATGGTCGACCACGGTCGCGGTTACACGCTGGGCTCCCTTTGGCGGTTCAGCCTCGGCAAGCCTTCCACCCAAGCGATTCGCCTGCGCGCCGAGGCGCACCTCTTTGACCCTGATTACCTCCCGGCGTTCTTCGACGGGTTCTACGATATCCACAAGATCCAATTCATGCCGGCTGGCTATTACTCTGCAGGGCTCCTTTACTACCCCACCAAGCTGGCATACCTCACCGCCAATGCTGGAGGAAAGCGCCGGGCCGGGGGATATCTCGAGCTCACGCACTCGTTCCTCAATCGCATGACCATTGGCCTCGCTGCCCGTGGATCCTTTGAGATCGGCTCACCCCGCGAGCCGGGCTTCACCGGTCCTTCGTTCGACGATTACACGAAGTGCACGTGGAAAGAAGATCAGGTCGACTGCTCGGCGACCCCAAAGCAGGTCCTCGAGCCGATGGACGACGCCTCGCTGCTCCTCCACGTGGAGTTCCCCTTTCGCAAGTACCTGCAAGCGCTCGCCACCTACGAGATCTTCGCCATGTCCCGAAAGGACGGCTTCGACCTCTTTGAATTCGACGGCGACAACGAGGTCTTCTTCTCGGCCCTTCGGCTGCAGCTTCTACCAATCCTCTTCATGCAGGCCGAGGCGCGTCGCTTCTACTTCCTCCAGCGCCTCACGAACGTGGACATCGATCGCCTGAAGATCGAGCAGGACCAGAACTTCCACTCGGAATGGACCTTTGCGCTGAACCTCTACGCGGGGTATGAGTTTTAATGATTAAGGCAACCTCTTAATGAGGA
Organism: Deltaproteobacteria bacterium; assembly: GCA_016210055.1. Classification (GTDB taxonomy): domain Bacteria; phylum Myxococcota_A; class Polyangia; order Haliangiales; family SHYZ01; genus JACQUZ01. Next base: position 30,096 of record JACQUZ010000152.1, read on the forward strand.
AGATATCGGTGCCTCCCCGCGTGTTGTAGTCCTTTCCGTCAAAAGTGGCGATTCCGTCAAAATGCCCGGTGAACACCGGAAACCCGCTGGCCGACACGGCGACCGCAGCGCCGAAGTCATCGAGGCTCGCGCCCCAGGTCATGAGGGCCTTGTTCGGCTGATCGCCAATAGAAAGGAACTCGCGGCCCGCATGGTACTTGGCGAAGAAGGCGTCCTTGCTGGCCGAGCTCGGGGTGGTGAGGCCCGGAATTCCAAAGCTCATGGGATCGGAGAACCAGCCCGAGATCCAGAGGTCATACGGACCGACCGCCACGCCGAGTGTCGCCTCGTTGGTCGAAGTGCCTCCGTAGCCCCTTGCCCAGCGCGCTTTTCCCTGCCCGTCGTAGAGGGCAATATAGAAATCTGATTGACCGAGACCGCTAAGCGACACGTTGTCGACTTGAAGGTTTCCCTCGAACCGCCCCGTAATGGCCACGTCGACGCCCTGCTCGTCCATCGCCAAATCCGTCACCGTGTCGTCTGAGGGGCCAAAGATCCGCCTGGACCATGCGTGGCCACCCATCGAGCTGTAGTTGGCCAAGAACACGTCCTTCCCAGCGGGAGTGAATGTGTCGCCCCCGAAACTCATGGCACTCCAGAACTCGCCGGCGACACTGATTCTGCTTCCGGTCGGGCCCACGGCCACGGCGGCGATCCGGGCGTGCTCGAATATCTTCTTCCACTCGAGTTTTCCGGCGCTGTCGAGCTTGATTAGAAATGCGGCAGGGAGGCTGGGATCTTCGCGTGTCACCGGGCCGTCGCCAAAATCCACGTCGTTCCCTTCGAATACGCCGGCGAGGTACACGTCCCCCCAGTCGTCCATCGCCAAGCCCGTAACGGAGTCCGCCATCGATCCTCCTACATCTCGCCCCCAAAGGTAAGCACCGTCTTCCGAGTATTTCCCCACCCACGCCTGGGTATTGGGAGAGCTGCCAGGGCTGGTATAGGAGGTCCCCCCGGCGACGAGCTGCGTGAGGTAGGTGGCCGCCACTACCACATGTCCCGAAGAAACGGCGACCGCCATGAAGTCGCTCTTCTTTCGCTCGATACGCCTCACCCACGCGAGCGTCCCATCGGCGGTGTACTTGGCAGCAAAGCCATTCGTCGCCCCAGAGGTGCTTACGATCTCACCACCAAAGTCCACGCTGCCCGAATAATCGCCCACAAGCAGCACGTTCCCGCTGCCGTCCACCGCGACGTCCCAGGCACGTTCGTCCCCGATTCCTCCGATTTGCCTGACCCAGGTGCTGTCGGCGCTGGTGTCGATGAAAGTGGCGCTTACTGACTTGGCGGAATCCATGGTCAGCTTGCATTCGTCCATGCCAAAGCAATCGCCCGTCCAGCCATTAAAGGACGACCCTTCGTCGAGAGTGTACGCAAGCCGAACCACGGTGCCGCGACCGAAAGAGGCCTGGCAGAACGTACCGCAGGAAATTCCAGAGGCGATTGAATACACCCGGCCTTTTCCGAGGCCGAGCTTTGTCACTTTGAGCGTGTACTCGGAAGCCGCGTCGATCTCCATGGCGTCGATGGGAGCATCCCTGGGCGCGTCCATGGGAGCATCCACGGGCGGCGGCGTCGCATCGATTGGACGGGCATCAGATCGATCGTCAATGGCGCCGTCAATGGCGCCGTCAACGGCGCCGTCAATCGAGCTGTCTACCATTGCATCCCACCCCGCCGCATCGCTCGCATTGGCGGTCGCGTCTTGGGCCGCCAGGCACTCGGAGAATGGCTCAGTCGCTTCCCCAGGATGGCAGAAGCCATCGCCGCGGCAGCTCCAGCCTGACGGGCATGGGCCGTTCTGCTCGCACTTGACGCGACACTCGGCGAGGTCGAGGGAGGCACAGCCGAAGAAGACGCTGGAGAGGAGCGCTAGAATTCGCATGAATAGACCAGGCTCGTCCCATTGGGGGTTGGGTGCAGGGAAATCGCCGGCGCCTTGGCCTCATTCGGACGCCCGCCCAAGGTGTACAAGACCGCGCCCGTTCCCAGGGCAACGGCACCCAGGCCCATTGATATGAAGGATAGGCGTTTCTCCCGATCGGCGTCCGACAGCTGGCCCGAATCCGCATTAGACCAAGTGCACTCCTCGCGACACTTATCCTCGAGCTCGCCATAAGTGCGATTGGCCTGGAGACCCCAATAGACACCGGCGCCAAGGAGGAGGATCCCAGCGCCGCCCGTGCTCCATGCCGCCAATCGAAACCGCTTCGGCGAGTGCCCTTGCTTGGAAGGCGGCACCTCAATCCGGCGCTCGGGCGTTGCGGACGCGGGCCGCTCTTCAAGAGGTGGCAGGACGGGCGCAGGTGTTCTAGGAGGTGGAGCGACGGCTGGCAAAGCAGGCACGACGGGTGGAGCCACCGCACGTGGCGCCTGATCCCGCTGGCACTGCTCCATCTCCTTGATGCGTGTCTCGACCTCTTCCCGGTTTTCTGCCGAAGGATACGCGCGCAGGTAGTTCCGATAGAACGTGAGCGCCTGGCCGCAGTCGTTGTTCAGACGATGCGCCTGCGCCATGTTGTAAAGAAGACCGGGCGCCCGCGACAGAAGGTAGGCCTTTTCGAATTCCGCAATGGCCTCGGCGTACTTGGCCATGTCGTAATAGGCCTGCCCCTTTTCGTAATGCGTGCGAGCCTCAGACAGGCGTGGATCCGACTTTTTTTGGGCCCAAGCTTGGGGCGCGAGGGCAAGCACGAGGAACAGGCACGCGTGGAGCCCGTTTCTTAGAGCGGATCCCAGTCCCATGGGGAATTTTTACACTGGAATCCCTGCGATCCTAAAGCCCCCGTTTTGCCGGACTCCCTCCCACCTCGGCCTCGATGGCCTGGTCCATGGCGCCAGCGCGTTCCTCTTGAGAGCCCACGATCCCCTCGAGCTTCTGCGCTGGATCCGCCGCAGCGGCCGGACTACCGGGACACGCCGGGGCGCCCACGCCTGCCATGGCCTTGGCGTCTTGCAGCTTTCTCGTGCCCTTGACCACCAGATGCGACACGCCGCCCACGATGGCCAGGAGCGGCAGGGCGACGATGAGGAGCTTGACCCACTTGGCGGGCTCCATCCAGCGAATCCCTAGCGGCGTAGCCACCACGAGGAGGAGCATGCCACCGCCCGTGGCCACGAGGTGTCCATGCTGGGCCCAGAGGACCTGCCACCACTCCTTGCTCGTCGGGCTCGATCGCCGCCGCATGGCCTCGGGCGAGCAGGGATCCTCTGCGCGCATCTCGGCGACGCGCGCCACTTCCTTCTTCCCTTCCTTGTTTAGGTCGCGCCCGAGCTCGGCGTTCGACGAAGACCCGACGGGGACGCGCTGTACCTTCTTCCGGTAAGCCGAGGGAACCAAGGACAGGCTGCCGACGTACACCGTTCGCCCCTGGCGGTTGACGTACTTGTACATCACCTGGCCCTGCGAAGACGCCAGGGCGATGGGCATGAAAGGCACCCAAGTCACGGCAAGCGCAAGGCCAAGACCCATGACCGCCTGCGCCATGAATCGCCTGAAACACGACCCTCCTCGCCTCGCATGCCCGTGCATCTCGTCCCCCGGCCTTCTCATCTCGATCCTGCCTCGACTTCGATCGTCGGCCCGCCTTTCCACTTTAGCGCCAGTGTTTGACCCGACCGGCGCGGTGGGTTACGACTTGCCGTCCATGTCCAACCGACTGTTTCCCCTCGGGGTATCGCTGGCGAGCTTCTCCACTATTGCTCTCCAGCTCATGCTCACCCGCATCTACAGCGTGACCATGTACTACCACTTTGCCTTCATGGTCATCTCGCTGGCTCTCCTTGGCCTCGCGATATCCGGGGTGGCCATCTACCTGTTTCCCGGCTTGCTTGCCACCTCCCAGCCGAGCCACCCCGGCCGGCCGGGCCCAGGAAGGACAGCAGGTGCGTTCATGTGGCTGTTCTCCCTCACCAGCCTGTGGGCGCTGCACGCCGCCGTGTCAAGCCCGATCAGTCTCAAGGGCTGGCAGGACAACATCGGAAAGCTCCTCGCGCTCTACTTTGCCGCCAGCCTCCCCTTCCTTTGTTCCGGATTCGCCATTTCCATCGCCATCGCCTCGGCCAAGGAAAAAATCGGCAAGATCTACGCGTTTGACCTGGTGGGAGCGGCGCTCGGATGCGTGTTCGTAATTCCTGCCTTGTCGCGCCTTGGTGGTCCTGGCGCCATCCTGTGCAACGCCGCAGTTGGGGCGGTCTCCGCAGTGCTCCTCACGCTTTCTGACCAAAACGGCAAGAAAGGGAAGGGGCTAATTCTTCCCGGCGTCGCCGCAGCAAGTGCCCTTGCACTCCTTTGCCTGGCGCTCCTCGAGCCATCCGCCCGCCGCTTTGGGATCGCCCGCAACCCAGACAAGTTCCTTGGAAAGCGGGAGGTTCTCCTCGAGAAGTGGAACGCGTTCTCACAGGTCACCGTGGCGCCTGCAGGGGACAAGGATCACCGCTGGATTTTCATCGACGCGGACGCGGCAACCCGCATGTGGTCGGGCGAGATCAAGGAGGCGGGATACCAGGCCACCCGACGCATCCCTGAAGTGCGGGTGGCGTCGCTCGTCTACTCCATTCGCAACCAAGGAACCGCCCTGATTATCGGGCCTGGGGGAGGAACGGATGTCATTTCGGCCCTTTTCCACGGCGTTACGCGCGTGGTGGGGGTGGAAGTGAACCCCATCATCGTGCGCTCCATCATGGGGGAGCGATTTGCCGAGTACTCGGGGCAGCTCTACCGCGATCCCCGGGTGCACGTCGTCGTCGACGAAGGGAGGAGCTACATCCGTCGCTCGGGCGAGCTCTATGCCTCCATTCAAGCGACCCTCGTCGATACCTGGGCCGCGTCTTCCTCGGGGGCCTTCACGCTCTCGGAGAACAACCTCTACACCGTCGAGGCCTTCCAGGAGTTCTTGGGCCACCTCGCGAAAGGCGGCATCCTCACCGTCACGCGCTGGTACGACGCGAGCTCGCCAAGGGAATTCCTGCGCCTCTTGGCCCTTGGGAGGGCCGCCCTGGAGGCGCGGGGCGTGGCCCCGCATGACGTCGAAAGACACTTCGTCCTTGCGACCGACGGGGAAAGACGGGGCACCGTGCTCTTGAACCGGGATCCATTCACGCCGGAAGAAATCCAGGCGCTGGCCAAGAAAGCGAGCGAAGACAGGCTGCGCATCCTGTTTTCGCCCTACCAGCACAGCCCCGACGAAGATCAGTTCCTCGCCGCCTTCGTGCGCGCGCCGTCGGCGGCGACGTTCTTGGGCGAGCTACCCTATGACGCAAGCCCGACCACCGACGAGAAACCGTTCTTTTTCTACAACCTAAGGCCCCGCGACTTGGCGTCGCTCCCCACCAAGATCGGCCACCTGGAGCTCAACAACGTGGGCGTGGCGATCCTCCTTTTCCTTCTCGCCGTTTCCACGGCCATGACGGTGCTCTTCGTCCTCCTGCCGCTGTTCCTGTTCCGCAGGGACGCGCTCCAAGAAGAGCGGCGATCGAAGCTCCGCGTGCTCGCGTACTTCCTTTGCCTCGGTTTCGGCTACATCCTCGTCGAGATCGGCTTCATGCAGCAGTTCGTGCTGTTCTTGGGACACCCCATCTACGCCCTTGCGGTCGTCTTGGCGACGCTTCTCCTTGCGTCCGGCCTGGGGAGCGCCATCTCGGGCTGGGGCGCGCGGAAATACGGCACGCGCGGCTACGTCACCCGCGCCGTGCTGGCCCTGGTGGTCGTGCTTCTCCTCTACGCCGTGTCCTTGCGGCCGCTCTTCCACGCGATGATGGGGCTGGTTCTTCCAGCCCGAATTGCCGTGGCGGCGGTCCTCGTGCTCATCCCGGGCCTGCTCATGGGCGCGCTCTTACCGAGCGGCGTGCGCACGGCAAATGCCCTAGGCGCTGACTTGGTCCCGTGGGCGTGGGGCTTGAACGGAGCCACGAGCGTCGTCGGCTCTATCTTGGCGGTAACCCTCTCCATGAACTTCGGCTTCACCGTGGCGCTGGGAGCTGGAATCGCTGCCTACGCGATTGCCATGGTCTCGCTCCCCGACACGCCTTCACAACGCACTGCGTAACTTCCCTCGTCATCGGCATCCTATTTGGGTAAAGTACGCCTGCCACGACGCCAAGGAGCGCATTGATGACCCAACCCATTCGCAATGTTGCTGTCCTGGGTGCTGGCGTGATGGGGAGCGGCATCGCCGCCCACCTCGCCAACGCCGGAATCCCCACGGTTCTCCTCGACATCGTCCCGCCCGGCCTTTCCGAGGCTGAGCGCGCCGATCGCAATGCAAGGAACCGCTTTGCCGCGCAAGGGCTTGAAAAGGCGCTCAAGGCCAAGCCCGCCGCCTTTTTTCACGCCTCGCGGGGCCAGCTCGTCACCGTTGGAAACCTGGAAGACGACTTGGACAAGCTCGCCAAGTGCGATCTCGTGATCGAGGCGGTCCTCGAGCGCCTCGACGTCAAGCAGGTACTTTTCGAAAAGCTCGAGAAGGTCATTGGCCCGAATACGATCGTTTCGTCCAATACCTCCGGGCTGCCGATTGCCTCCCTGATGGAGGGACGATCGGCTGATTTCCGTCGAAGGTTCCTGGTCACCCACTTCTTCAACCCGCCGCGCTACATGAAGCTCCTCGAGCTCGTGGCGGGCCCCGAAACCGATCCCGAGATTTTTGCCCGCGTCCGCACCTTTGGCGAAGAAATCCTCGGCAAGGGGATCGTCATCGGCAAGGACACGCCCAATTTCGTCGGAAACCGCATCGGCGTGTACGCCATGATGACGGCCATTCATCAGATGCTCGAAGACGGCCTTCTGCCGGAGGACGTTGATCAGATCGCCGGCGAGCCGCTCGGACGCCCGAAGAGCGCCGCGTTCCGCACCGCGGACATGGTGGGTCTCGACACCTTCGTGCACGTCGCCGACAACTGCCACCAGACGCTCGCGAAGGACGAGGAGCGCCAGGTGTTTGCGGTCCCACCCTACATCCGCCAAATGGTCGAGCGGAAGCTCCTCGGCGACAAGACCAAGTCGGGCTTCTACCGCAAGGCGCCGGGGGGAATCGAAACCCTCGACCCCAAGACCGGTGAGTACAGGGCCAAGCAGGCGACCCCTGCGATCGCTGCCTCGATCAAGGCCCTCAAGTCGGTGGAGAACCCCAAGGAGCGCATCAAGAAGATGATGGCCGACAAAGGGCCAGCGGGCACGTTCGCCTGGAAAGTCACGAGCCGCCTCCTCGCCTACTCGGCCAGGCGGATCCCGGAGATCACGGACCACATCCCATCTGTCGACGACGCCATGAAGTGGGGTTACAACTGGGAGCTCGGGCCGTTCGAGATCTGGGACGCCCTGGGCTTTGCAGAAACCCTCTCGCGCATCGAGAAGGACGGCCTCGCGCTCCCCGCGTGGGTCACCAAGATGAAAGCCGCAGGCGCGACGGGTTTCTACCGCGGGAACGAGATCTGGGACGCGAGCAATGGAGCGTACGTGGCCAAGGAGAAGGACGCCCGCCGCCTCCCACTCTCCGAGGTCCGCAAGGGGAACACACCGCTCTTCAAGAACGGCAGCGGTAGCCTGTGGGACATCGGGGATGGCGTGTGCTGCGCCACGCTGAGCAGCAAGGCGAACAGCGTCGATCCGGACGTCATCACGCTTCTTCAGACAGGCATCGAGCGCGCGGAGAAGGACTTCCGCGCCATGCTCATCTACAACGAAGGGGAGCATTTCTCCGTCGGAGCCAACCTGTTCATGGTGGTCATGGCGGCCAGCCAGAAGAACTGGGAGCAGCTTCGCGCGATGACCCAGCGCTTCCAGGGGGTCAACCAGCGCATCAAGTACGCCAGTGTTCCGACGGTCGCTGCGCCCTACGGCATGACCTTGGGCGGTGGGCTCGAGATGTGCCTGGGCACGACCGCGGTGCAGGCAGCGGCTGAAACCTACTCGGGCCTCGTCGAGGTGGGCGTCGGCGTGATCCCCGGCGGCGCGGGCACCCTCAACATGCTCTGGCGGGCCCTGGAAGGGATCCCCGATGGAGCCAAGGTCGATACGTCGGCCCTCGTCACGCAGGTGTTCACGAATATCGCCCTGGCCAAGGTGGCGACCAGCGCCGACGAGGCGAAGGCCTTTGGCTATTTCCGCAACTCCGACGGCGTGACCTTTGACAAGCTCCGCCTGCTCCACGACGCCAAGGCGCGCGCCATCGGGATCGCCGAGTCGGGATACCATCCGCCGGCGCCCCGGTCCTACGTGCTCCCAGGCGAGAGCGGCATCGCCACGTTCAGGATGATGGTGGCCTCGCTACGGCAAGCGGGCCAGGCTTCGGAGCATGACGCGCTGATTGCGAACAGGCTTGCCGAAGTGCTCTGCGGCGGCGCCAGCGGCGGAGTCGCGCCGGTCACCGAAGAACGGCTGCTCGAGCTGGAGTGCGAGGCCTTCTTGAGCCTCTGTGGCGAGCCGAAGTCGCAGGAGCGGATGCAGTACATGTTGATGAACAACAAGCCCCTTCGGAACTAGGAGCACACACATGGCAGACGTGGTCATTACAGCCGCCGTACGAAGCGCCGTGGGCAGAGCCCTAAAGGGAGCTCTCGCCAACACCCGTCCTGACGAGCTCGCCGGCCAGGTGATCCGGGCGGCGCTCGCCAAGGTCCCCGCCCTGAATCCAGCCGAGGTAGACGACGTGGTCCTCGGCTGCGCCATGCCCGAAGGGGAGCAGGGGCTCAACATCGCGCGCGTCGCGGCGCTTCTCGGAGGCCTTCCGATTGAAACGAGCGCCGTCACGGTCAATCGCTTCTGCTCCAGCGGCTTGCAGGCGATTGCCCAGGCAGCGGAGCGAATCGCGTTCGGCTCGGCGGACGTCATTGTCGCCGGCGGCGTCGAGTCGATGACGATGGTCCCCATGACGGGGAACAAGCTATCGGTGAGCCCCGAGGCGATGGACCGCCACCCCACGGCGTACACGCCCATGGGCCTGACCGCCGAGGCGGTGGCGCAGAAGTTCGGCATCACCCGTGAGATGCAAGACGCCCTCGCGGTGAAGAGCCACGCCAGGGCGGCCGCCGCGCAGCGGGAAGGCAAGTTCACCGAGATCGTCCCCGTTCAGGCGGTGCATTACGAAGTGAAGGACGGCAAAGCGGTCCGCGCCACGCGCACGTTCGATAAGGACGAGTTCGTCCGTCCTGACACCACGATGGAGTCGTTGGGCAAGCTTCGGCCCGCGTTCAGCGCCACCGGGACGGTCACGGCGGGGAATAGCTCACCACTCTCCGACGGGGCCGCCGCCGTGGTCGTCATGTCGCGCGCCAAGGCTGAGGCCTTGGGCATCAAGCCCTTGGCATATTTCCGCGCGTTCCAGGTGGCCGGCGTTCCGCCCGAAATCATGGGCATTGGACCGGTTCCCGCGGTGCAGAAGCTCCTCGCCAAGACGGGGCTCTCCATTGGGCAAATCGACCTCATCGAAATGAACGAGGCCTTTGCCAGCCAGGCGGCGTATTGCCAGCGGCAGCTCGAGATCCCAGATGAGAAGCTGAACGTGAATGGCGGCGCCATTGCCCTCGGCCACCCGCTGGGTTGCACGGGAGCCAAGCTCAGCGCCACGCTCCTCGCGGAGCTGGCCCGTCGCAATGGCCGTTACGGCATTGTCACCATGTGCATTGGCGGTGGAATGGGTGCGGCGGGGCTATTCGAGCGGGCGGGGTAGAAGGGGGGTAAGCGTTCACGGGGGGTAGTTTTCCGGGCGCCAGCGAGGAGGAACAGCCGCGCGAAGCGCGGCCCGGCCGCGAGTGCAGCCGTGGAGGGGGTTACGGCGCCGACGAGCGCATAGTGCTCCGACTGCACCATCGGCAGGTCCTGGGCGCTCCGCGACCGTGTCATCGGGCGTGGGGAAGGAGGAGTTCCCACGGGCGGGGATTCGTCAAGAACCGGGACCTTGGCGAGGCGACCCTTGGCGGCGTCGTCGGTAGCGGTGACATCCTCGGGATCTCGGCCGGCGCTCGTCGGTGGGTCGCCAGGCCGGAAAGCTCCACCGTCGTGCCCGCGGTTGTTCATGGACGTTACCCCAAGGGTACCAGGCGCACGCCTTCGTCATACAGGGCGCCCCCCTCGCCCGCGTCCGTCGTGCGAGCGCGGATCAGGCGATTGGCGCAGCGGCCTTGGGAAAGATGCCCTCCCTTGGGCACCACGACGACATCCCGCCGCTGGCGCGTGTCGTGATGAACGCGCACCACGATCCCCGATATCGCCGATTCCAGCCTCGCCAGGGCGCCGTCAGGGATTCCCGACGCGGCCTCGGGGTGCACCACCGCCGTGATGGGGTCGCGCTCCGGTTCCGACCACAGCGAGCACTGCGACCTAGCCGTGGATAGGGCCAATAGGCACAGGGGAAAGGCAGGATCCCGCGTTGCGGGCGCGGCCGGCGACGTCACGAGGTTCACCCGCCCTGATGGCGTGGCCACCTTGCCATCCGCAAAAAGGACGCGAGGGGGAATCGGGTTCCGCGTGGACGCCTTTTCAAGGACATCGAGGGTTACCCCTCGCTCTACCACCTCTGGCTTGATCATGCGACGCTTCCAGGAGCGGGCATCACCGGCGAGCGCTTCCCCTAACCCGACACGGGCTGCGAGGGCCTGCATGATTTCAAGGTCGCTTTTCACGCCAGGCGGAGGCGGGACCACGGGCTGTGCGACGCCGATCGTGTGGTGCCCGTACGAGCCGAGGAGATCATCGGCTTCGAGCAAGGTCGTGGTCGGCAGGATCAGGTGGGCGGTCCGTGCCGTGTCGGTGAGGAACGAGTCGCACACCACCACGAACTCGCGGGTGCGCAGGGCCTCGGCCGTGGTGTCGGACTCGGGAAGCATGGTGACCGGATTTCCTGCGGTCACCCAGACCATGCGGATCGGTGGGTCGCATGGGGCCATGACCTCGCGCCCGAAAAACGGTTCGAGCACGGTGCGTGGAGCCACCGCTTTCCCCTTGATGAACGAGGTGTCGAACGCCCCTCGGCGCTTGTAATAGAAGGAAACGCCGCCCCCCGGGTTCCCGAGGTTACCGCTCACCGCCGACAGGGCATCGAGGGCGCGCACGATTCCCGAGCCATTTGCCCGCCTTCCCATTCCCCAACCGACAAGGATGGCAGTAGGGCCGTCACCCAGGCGCTCGGCCAAGGCGGCCGCGCATGCTGGGGGCACGTCCGCCTCTTCGCACCATTCCTCAATGGGCTTCGCCCTGACCATTTTCCAGAACGCGTCCACGTTGTCGCAGGTCTCGGCCGCCCTCGGATCCACGAGGCCACGCTCGAAGAGGACTTGCGCAATCGCCATCGCGAGCGCGAAATCCCCGCCAGGCCGCGGCTGAATGAACTTCTCGCACAGGCTCGCCGTGCGGTGATAGGCGGGGTCAATGAGCACGAGCCTAGCCCCTCGGGCCCGCGCCTCCTTGAGGATCGGCACCAGGTGAGGGCTCGAGACGAAGGCGTTCTTGCCCCAGAGGAGAATGTTCTTGGAGTTCAGGAGGTCGAAGACGTCGTGGCTGTCCACTTCACCGAAATCGGCGAGCTGCGCCGCGTCTCCGGCGCCGGAGCAGATATCACCCCGTTTCACCGTCACGGGCCCGAAGAGCTCAAAGAAGTAATCGCAGAGGTGCTTGAGCAGGCCGAGCGATCCGCCGCTGCGGTAATGGAAAATCGCCTCGGGGCCAGACTCGCGCCGAATCGTCACCAGCTTCTCGGCTGCCAGGTCGAGTGCTTGATCCCACCCTATCGGACGGAACTCCCCTGCACCCACGCGAAGAAGCGGCGTCGTGATTCGCTCGGGGGAGTACTGGAGCGAGAGGAAATGGCCGGTGCGCCAGCAGAGAAACCCTCGGGTCATGGGATGATCGGGATCGCCGGTGAGCCTCGTTATGCGGCCGTCCTCGACGAAGGCCACGATGCCGCAGGCATCCGGGCAGTCTCGGTTGCACAAGGTCCTTCGCTGTTCAAGCATCTATTTCGGCAAAAGCTAGCACAGAAGGACGCGCGTTGGTCTCGCGGCTCACAAGTACCCCTGCGCCTGCAGGGCGAATAGCTTCGCGTACCGGGCGCCAGCCGAGAGGAGCTCCTGATGGGTCCCGTTTTCTACGACCTGGCCGTGCTCGAGGACAACGATGCGATCCGCCATGCGCACCGTCGGAAATCGATGGGAAATGAGGATCGTGGTTCGCCCTCGCGACAAGCTGCGGAACCGCTCGAACACGGCGTGCTCGGCCTCCGCATCGAGGGCGGCCGTGGGCTCGTCGAGAACCAAGATGTCCGCTTCTTCCCGCATGAAGGCGCGCGAAAGGGCGATTTTCTGCCACTGACCACCAGAGAGCTCGGTCCCGTCCTTGAACCATCGCCCGAGCGGCGTCTCGATCCCCATGGGCAGCTCCGAGATGAGCTCGGCTGCCCCCCCTCGATCCATGGCGTCCAAGATGCGCGGCTCGTCCTGGAGGTGCTCCACGCTACCCAGTCCCACGTTCTCCCGGAGCTTGAACTGGTACCGATTGAAATCCTGAAAGATCACTCCAATCCGACGGCGGAGCTCTTGTGGGTCCCACTCCACGAGGTCCCTGCCATCCAAGAGGATGCGCCCGCTCGTGGGTTCGTACAGGCGGGCGAGGAGCTTGACGAGCGTGGTCTTCCCTGCCCCATTTTTCCCGACGAGCGCGAGGCTTTGCCCCTTGGGGATGTGCAAGTCGACGCCTTGGAGCGCCCATTCCTTCGCGTCGGGGTATCGGAAGCCGATGTTTTCAAAACGGATCCCTTCTTCTGGCTTGGCTCGGGCCACGGCGATCGGTTCTCGCCGAGGCAAGGCCTTGGGCGTGGGAATCGCCAGGAAATGAAACAGGTTGGACATGTACAGGTTGTTCTCGTACATCCCGCCGACGGCCTCCAGGCACGCCTGGAATGCCTGCTGCCCTTGACGAAACGCCACGACGTACAGGGTGAGCTCACCCAGGGAAAGGCGCCCGCGGACGGCGGAAACCGCCATCACCAAGTAACAGGCATAGAACGCACCCGTGGCGAGCATGGACAAGAGGTAAGCCCACGTGGCGCGCTTGAGCGAGAGCTCTCGGTCCTCACGGAAAAACCCCTCGGCTACGTTGCGGTAGCGTGACAGGAGGAGTGGACCTATCCCGAAAAGCTTGACCTCCTTGACGTGACCGTCGTTGGCCAGCACGTATTCCAGGTAGTTCAGCCTCCGCATGTCTGGGGAGCGCCAGTTGCGCAAGCGGAAAGCCGCATTGGAGTAGCGCATCTCGGCGAGCGTGGCCGGTATCGAGGCCAGGATGAGCCCGAGCACGGCGACCCCGCTGTAACTCAAGAGGAGCGCCATGTAACCTGCTAGGGTCAGCGCGTTCTGCACCATTCGGAAAGTCTCTGTCACGACCTGCACCGGGCGAGATGAAGCTTCGCGACGCGCGCGGGTGAGCTGGTCGTAGAACTCCGGGTCCTCGAAGTGGCGTAGCTCCAACTCCTGCGCCTTCTCCAGGACCATCACGTTGACGTCAATCGCCAGGCGCGCCCCGAGAAGCGCGCGGGCGAGCGAGAGCCCACGTTGCGAAAACACGTGCCCTAAGACCAACACGAGCTCGATGAGCGCCCAGCGGATGCAGTCCGATTCGGCGCCCGCCACGACGGCGTCGACGATTTCCTTGCCGGCGTGCGCGACGGCGATGGGCAGGCATGCCGAGGCGATGGTGAGGAGCCCGAGCATCGCCGTCGTGCGCCGCGAGGACCTCCACACCAGCCGAAGGGTGCGGGGCGCATGTAAGAAACTCTGCTTGAGCGTCGCTAGTGTGGGCTCCTGCACGGCAGGGCCCGCCTGACTCATCCCATGCGGCACGGCGAAATGGTAGCGCGTCCCCTACCGGAGCGCACACCCTCGCTCCTGGAAAAACGGTCAGCGAAGATGTGCCAATTTCCTGACGCTATACTTGCTCTCGTGACCGTATCCCCGTCATCTGTCGCCACGTATCAAATTTACCTGGCCCTCCCTCGTTCCGTGGAGAGTCGCACCGTCGAGAGTCTCCTCGAGACACTCCGCAAGGAGCTCGCGGGCGCGATCGATCCACCGGTGACGCTGCACCCGCACGCCGAGGCGAAGGCCGTGCTCCTCGGCATTCGGCTTCGGGTGCCGCAGTCGACGAGGACACTTCCCTTGCTCCTTCGGGCCGCAGCGAAGGCACGCATCGGAGTGGTCGAGCCCACGTCGCTCTCGACGGATGAGCGGCGTCGGTTTTTCGACCGAGTCGCCGCCGGAACCGGAGCCCAGTTTCAGCGGCTCCCGTCGCTCGCCGACGTCGAGAGGGTTCTCGGGGGAAGCATCAGGACGCCGGCGCTGGCCATAAGAGCGGCCGCCCACGAGCTCCACGGAATCGACATCCGATTCCACCTGGGAGACGCATGGCAGGTGGGAAGGCTCCGAGGAATGTCGCTCGAGGTCGTCGACGTCATCACCCACGTGTGTCCACGCCCTGGTGACGAGCTTGACCTCGTGGCGACGATCGGACCCAAGCAGGTCCCAGTGCGCGTGTCGGTGCTTCGAGCCAGCGACGATATCGGCGATGGCACGGGCGGATTCGCGGCAGCAATCCTGAATGGGAAGGATCGGGCCCCAGAGATCGTCAAGGCCATGGCGAGGATGGGGATGACGCCTCCTTCGCCGCGACGATACGTGCGCTATCCCGTCAGGTGGCCGGTCTCACTTTGGCTTGGTGGGCAATGGGTCTCCGCGGCGGCCCTCGATGTCTCACGCCGGGGTCTTTTCATTTCGGCGGCCACTGCGTTTCCCATCGGAACACAGGTAGAAATGGGGCTCTGGGTTGATGACAGCGGGGCCGCCATCCGGTCTGGGGCGCGAGTCGCGCGGGTGATTACGCCCGAGACAGCCCAGAGCCGCGGGCTCGCCCCAGGTTTCGGCGCTGAGCTGACCGTGATCCAACCAAGCGAAGATGTGCGGTTTCAAAAGTTCGTCGAGCGCGTGTCCAAGAGGGTGAAGAGTCGCATCGTCGTGGGTTCGGGGCACAAGCGTCTTGGGCCGATCATCACAGAGCTCGTTGGAGTCGGGTACCTGGCGAGCGGAGCGACCGACATGTCGTCGCTGTTGGCGAAGACCTCTTCCTGTCCCCCCGACCTGGTCGTCCTCGACCGCGAGCTTTACCAGCGAGACGCCCATGGCGCGAGCCTCGTCCTCGAGGCGCTCCGCACGCGAAATGTTCGGACCATGCACTTCGTCGATGACTCGCTCACGACGCTGCGGACGAGCGTCGACGCGGCGCTTCTGGCTTAGAACTGGGTTCTCTCGCGCACGGGATCGACCGCCTACCCCGTCCTCCCGCACCCGATCAGCGTGATGTCGTCGTTCTGGGGTGCGCCCCGCACGTGGGCCGCGAGATCGCCCAGGAGGCCACGGCAGAGATCTCGTGCTGTCGGCTGGTGGCTGGCGAGGCTCGACTGCACCCGGTGCACTCCGAACAGCTCGCCTTCTGGGTTTGACGCTTCCTGCACGCCGTCGGTGGTGAGCACGAGCGTGTCCCCGGGGTCCAGGTGAAACTCGACCTGCGAGAAGCGCTCTTCCTCGAAGAAGCCAATGGCGGTTCCCACTCCGCCCACGATCGGTTCAACCCGTCTCCGACTTCCCCTGCGAACGAGTGGTGGCTGGTGCCCAGCGTTCGCCAGCAGGCCGCGACCCGTTCGCACGTCAAGAAAGAGGCACACCGCCGTGACGAACATGTCGTGCTGCGCCCGATCCAGGAGCAGGCGGTTCGATCGGGCTAGGGCGCGCGCAGGCTCGATCTCAGCCAAGAGGGCAACCCGGAGGTCGCTGGCGATGCGCGCCATGAGAAGTGCCGCCGACACGCCCTTCCCCGACACGTCTCCGATGAACATCCCCAAGTGCGAGTCGCCCAGCCAGAACAAGTCGTAGAAGTCCCCGCCCACGGAATACGCAGGCTGATACTCGGTCACGAACTCGAGCCCGGGCACCACGGGGAGCTGCCTCGGCAAGAAGCTCTTTTGGATCTCCTGCGCAAAAACCAGGTCCTGGGCGAGGCGCTGCTGCTTGAGCGACTCCACGTGCATCCGGGCCCCATGGAGCGCCAGAGCAGCCATCATCGCGAGGCCGGTGAGGAGATCCAGGTCCCTCTGCGTGAAGCGGGCCGCGCGACCATCGCTGTGCACCTCGAGGACCCCTTCCACGACGCCCCTGTAGATCATGGGCGCATGCATCGTGAGGCCGGGCATTCGCGTCTCGGCATGGCCGGGCGGAGGTGGAAACGGACACGAGACGATTGATCGTCCCCTGCTGACAACCTCGCTCTGCACCTGTACCGATAGGGCGGGTGGAATGACTTTCCCTTGCTCGCGGGAGAGGGACAATCGTGGCGAGATATCGCCAGCCTGCTCGTCTCTAAGGTACAGGGTGACCGCGTCGGCGCGCGCGAACACCTCGAGGAGGTCGGTCGCGATGAGCTCGACCAGGGTAGCCTCGTCGAGCGTGCTCGAGACGGACTGCATGAACGCATAAAGCGTGCGAAGCTTCCGGTCTGCGTCCTCGAGCTCGGACAGCCCAGAGAGCGTGGGCGCCTTCGACACCGAGATCGCATCGAGCGACTCGATGATTTGGGAGGGAGCCTCGACACCGGTGACGGTACGGATCTCGGCCCGTCCCCCAAAGGAGCGGTCGTGCGCCGCTGCTCCGTCTGCCAGCTCAAAACAGAAGCGGAAGGGGCCAAACTGCACGATGTCATTGGGCACGAGCCGCCTTCGCTTGACGAGCTCGCCGTTGACATAGGTGCCGTTGGCGCTGTTCAGGTCATAGAGGACGTGCCCCCCTTCCTCGGGTGAGATCTTTGCGTGCTGGCGGGAAATGCGCGGGTCGTCGATAACGATGTGATTGAGCGGCCCGCGCCCGATCAAGCACGGAGTCTCCAGGGAGAACCGCTTGCCTTGCAGGGCGACGTCTAGAGGCACCAGCCAGGCCATGGGAGCATCCTATCTCAAGCGAGCGAAAGAAGGTTACGCGAGATTCCACCCTGCCAGCCAACGAGGGCCCGCCAAGTACTACAAGGGGCTGGGGAATTGTTCGATCGGCATGGTTCCTAGCGCCCTATTGACCTCGCCTCGTCCAATGCACCTGGGCCCACGAGCACGGCCCGAAGCGCGGGTCCGAACCGTGAGGAGGCCCGCCCTGCGGCCTGGAACGAGAACGCGCACGCAGCGCCGGTCATGGGATCGAGCATGGCCACTTGGGCGATATCCCCGCGCTCCATGTCCACGAGGGGCGAGATCAAGAAGCCCTGCCCGCGAATGGAATGAATCAGGACGTTCACGTCCCCCTTGCGAGTCCTGACCACGCCGGTGACGCAAGGCACTGGGACCAGCTCGGGGCTTGCGCTTGCCTCAAAAATCCCCTCGAGCCCCTCGAGCCGCGTCGCCTCATCCCCGCTGAGCGAGCCGTGCGCCGCTCCACGAAGCGACTTGAGACGGCGGTACTCGTACAAGTCAACCAACCGAAATCGCATGCTCCCCTCCAGATCGGCGAGCTCTTCACCGAGTAGGCCTCCCGAGAGCAAGCCGCGTGCCCGCAAGAAATCATCGGGTCTGATGCGGGCCCTACGCGAAACGCGCGGTATTCACTCGCTTCCCCCTGGCACGATGAGCTGCGCCGAGAAGCTTTCTGCTCGGCCTGCGGGTGATTGAGCACGCTCCTTCTCAGGATCGTGTCACCTCGTGACCTGTCTCGTCACTCGGCGTCACACCCGGAAGGGGTGACGCCAACCGTCGCCTGCACGAAAGATCGCACACTTGGCGCTCTCCCGGCCTGGCCTACCCGTTGCAGACCGGGCGCTTCCAAGACCGAGGAGACGTCATGTCTAGAAACTCGAACATCGCAAGATTGGCGCTCTTTCTGAGCCTGAGTCTCTTATCCGGCGCCTGTGGTGTCGGAGATTACCTTTTCGGCGAGTCCCAGCGCGAAAGCGAAGCCACCGACGACGCCGGGGCTTGCGTGCGTGACTTGGAGGCGCTGACCAAGCTCTTGGTGGAACCCCAGGCCTGCGTGAGCTCATCGACTTGTCCAATGGGTAGCACCTGCAACGCCAGCACAGGGGCCTGCGATTGGCAATGCTATACCGACAGTGATTGCGGTCCTTCGGGCACTTGTACCTGCCTCGGCCAATGTCTCGGCGCCGATGCGGGCCCAGGCCCAACCGGCGACCCGAGCTGCCCACGCAACCGCGACCTTCTCTTGGCTCCCGAAACCAAGACGCGCGAGTGCGTGTTCGACGAGGAATGCCCGCATGGGTCACGATGTGACAGCGGAACGCGCACTTGCACCTGGGACTGCCTGGACACGAACGACGCCACCCACGGCTGTGGGGCGGGAGCGATCTGCAACTGCCTTGGCCGCTGCGTCGCCACGGGCACACCAGAGGCTCATGCCGGGGACAAGCGGCTTCACATGGAGGTCGGGCCCACGCTGATCACTGTGGTGCCGCCGCCCTCAGGCGGCTGGTCACAGAGGCGAATTGACGTAGCCCTCTGGGCACCCGAGGCGCCGACATCGTCGCAGCTCGCTGGCGTCACCATCCACGCCAAGGCTGATCCCGGCCTGCTCGTCACGTGTGAAGCGTCCGCAGCGCCCAGCACCTCATGCGCGCTTCCGAACTGGGTGCCAACCTCATTTCTTCCCGAGGACCGGGTGCTGCGCGCCACGCGCTACGTCTGGGTGAGCCCCAAGACACCCGGCACTGGCGAAACCCTCGCGCTGGAAGGCGGCGTCACTTTCTCCTCCGACGAGGTCCTTGGCTCGCCGCGGGTCGTCACCATCACACCGCCCGGGCCGGCCCCCAATGGCACGACGGTGGGCACGTTCCAGCCGTACGAGGGCGAATACACCGGACACGTCACGTTCTTGGGCGTCAGCAACTCGGCAGGCGGCGTGGGCCAGCAAAGCGTAGTGAGCCCCAAGCTCCCAGTCCGGGCCTTCGCGTCCAGCTCGGCGATCGACCTGGTCGACGATCTGAATGTCCTCACGCCCACAGGCAAGTTGCGACTACCCAACACGGGGACGCTGTTCTTCACCTGGCTCGACCCAGCCACGTCGGACTCAGCCGACGTGACCGGCAGCCTGATGGCCAGCGTCACGCCCGTCTCGCGCACGCACGCGCCCCAGGCGGGCACGATCTCCGGCCGATTCCGGACCCAGGTCTCATTCTCGCCGTCGGCGTCAAGCGGCAATTCCCACCTTCACTGGTCGTACACGCTGACCCGCGTGGGCCCGAACAAGACCTGCACCGCGCCCACCGACTGCCCGGCAGGCCGTGAGTGCGACGGAGGCATCTGCACAGCGGGCGGCAAGTGGGTTTCATCACCGAGCAGCACCTGGAACCAGATCGTGAGCACGCGCGACAAGCCATGGCTCGACTGGCTGTCCACGATCATCTCGTACACGGTCAATACTCTGAGCGAAAAACTCGTTCTCTGCCTCCTGGGCTTCCCCTGCCCGTCAGGCTACCCGAACCTGTTCCTCGCCAATGACGTCTATGACTCGATCCTGGGGTTCGCCAGCCCCTCGATTGAGACGCACAGCCAGATCCTGGGCGCCGATCGGATCGCGCAGTCACCCCTGTCATTCGGCTACACCGCATGCGGGCGTGACTTCCGCTCCTACGTGACCTGGATGAACGACCAGAAAGTCGCGGGCGCGGACATCAACGCGTACGTGTATTCCCAGGCAGGGAGCATCCTTTCCACCTTGGACATCTGCCCCAACCTCTATGCGACGCCCACGAACTTCTACGGGCTCGTGCCGTGCATCGACCCCACGCCCGCCTCCGCCCCCACC
>JACQUZ010000157.1 GCA_016210055.1 Deltaproteobacteria bacterium
CACCAAGCTGGTGGAAAAGGTTGTGGTCCAAAAGCCCCGCCTGAAGCCAGGGTCTTACGTGGTGAGGATTATTCTGCGTCATAAGAATGGAGACGTGACCCGCCTCCAGCGGACCATCCACGTCGAGCAGGCGGGCGTGATCGTCGTCAATGTTTCCTCATGAAAATACGAGTGAAATACGGAGGTAAGGAGCGGGGCGGCACCTTGACACCGGCAGACTCGATGGAATAAACAACTCGGGCTTCATCTAGGCACGTCTTTGTCGGCTCGACTCGTGAGCCGCACGGTTTGCATCAGGCACCACCCAAGGAGGCCGAGACATGCGCGAAGTGGTCATTGTCGGTGCGGCACGAACACCGATCGGATCGTTCATGGGGGAGATCGCGGGCGTCGCGGCGCCCAAGCTGGGCGCGACCGCCATCAAGGCGGCTCTCGAACGTGCCGGTGTTCCTGCGGACGCCGTCGGCGAGGTGTACATGGGGTGCGTGCTGCCCGCTGGCGTTGGGCAGGCGCCGGCCCGCCAGGCCGCCCTGGGAGCCAAGGTTCCTCAATCCACGCCCGCGACTACGATCAACAAGGTGTGTGGTTCGGGGCTCAAGACCGTGATTCTCGGCGCCCAATCGATCCTTTCGGGAGATGCCGAGGTGGTGGTGGCAGGCGGGATGGAATCGATGTCCCAGTCCCCGTACCTTGTTCCTCGCGCCCGCGAGGGCTTCAAGATGGGGCACCAGCAGCTCGTGGACTCGATGATTCTCGACGGGCTTTGGGACGTGTACAGCCAGGTTCACATGGGGAATTGTGCCGAGCTCTGTGCCAAGGAACGGAAGATCATGCGCGAGGCGCAGGACGCCTATGCAGCGGAAAGCTACCGTCGGGCGCTGGCCGCGCAGAAGGAAGGGCGGCTCGCAGCTGAAATCGTGGGCGTCGAAATCGAGCAACGGAAGGGTCCGCCCAAGGTCGTCATCGAGGACGAGGAGCCCCGGCGTGGGGACATCGAGAAACTCGGTGGGCTGCGCCCCGCGTTCCAGAAGGATGGGACGGTCACCGCAGGAAATGCCTCGTCCCTCAACGACGGCGCTGCGGCAGTGGTTCTCATGGACGCCGAGACGGCGAAGAAGCGGGGGATCAAGCCACTGGCCCGCGTGGTTGCCTGGGGGCAGCATGCTCAGGCGCCCGAGTGGTTTACCACCGCGCCCGCTGGAGCCATCCAGAACGCGCTCAAGCGAGCTGGGTGGAAGACGCAAGACGCGGACCTTTGGGAGATAAACGAAGCGTTCTCGGTCGTGTCGATCGCCAACAACGATCTCCTCGGCCTCGACGCAGCTCGAGTCAACGTGAACGGCGGTGCGGTCGCGCTTGGGCACCCCATTGGGGCCTCCGGCGCGCGCATCCTGGTCACTCTTCTTTACGCGATGGGGGCACGCGGAGCCAAGAAAGGGGGCGCGTCCCTTTGCATTGGCGGTGGCGAAGGTATCGCGCTTCTCGTCGAAAAGGCGTAGCGAATGGACACTCAAAGCGTAAAGACGATCGGCGTTGTCGGCACCGGTCAAATGGGTAGCGGCATCGCTCAGGTGGCAGCGCACGTAGGCCTCGATGTCGTGCTCTTGGATGCCAGCCTGGACTTGGCGGACAAGGCAAAAGCCAGGCTCGGCGATGTCCTTGGGAAGCTCGTGGCAAAGGGCAAGCTCGACGGAAAATCCCGCGATCAGGTGATGGAGCGGCTGCACCCGGCGGGGGAGTACCAGGCGCTCGTCTCCTGCCAGTTCGTGATCGAGGCTGCGCCTGAGAACGAAGCGCTCAAGCTCCAGATCTTTCAGTCCCTCGATCGGCACGTCCCCGCCGATTCGATCCTGGCCTCCAACACTTCCTCGATCTCGATCACCAAATTGGGAGCCGCGACGAAGCGGCCGGACAAGGTGATCGGGATGCACTTCATGAACCCGGTTCCGCTCATGAAGCTCGTCGAAGTTGTGCGTGGGCTCGCTACGAGCGATGCGACCTTCCGCGCCACTGCGGCGCTGGCAGAACGATTCGGCAAGACCACGGTCACGGCGCGCGACATTCCGGGATTCATCGTCAACCGCGTGCTGATTCCGCTCCTCAATGAGGCCTGCTACACGCTGTACGAGGGGCTGGGAACGGTGGAGGACATCGACAAGGGGGTCAAGCTGGGGCTGAACCATCCCATGGGGCCACTCGAGCTGGCTGACTTGATTGGGCTCGACACGTGCTTGGCCATAGCGGAAGTCCTGCACAACGAGCTCGGCGACGACAAGTATCGTCCTTGCCCGCTTCTCCGCCAGTACGTGGCCGCTGGATGGTATGGGCGCAAGGTGGGTCGCGGTTTCTACAAGTACGATCAGAAATAGCGAGGATCCCGTGGAACTCGAAAACGTGCTCGTAGTCAAGGAGGCGGCTGTCGCCACCGTCACGGTCAACCGGGCCAAAGCCTTAAACGCGCTCAACTCCAAGACCATCGCCGAGCTTGCCCAAGTACAGGCGGAGCTGGAAAAGGATTCCGAGATCCGCGCGGTCATCCTCACTGGTCATGGCGAAAAGGCTTTCGTCGCCGGGGCGGACATCTCCGAAATGGCCTCCCTGGGCCCACGTGGTGCGCTTCGGCTTGCGCAGGCCGGCGGCATCCTGGCATCTGCCATCGAAGGGTCGTCCAAGCCGTGGATTGCAGCGGTCAATGGTTTTGCCCTTGGTGGTGGATGTGAGCTCGCCCTGGCATGCGACTTCATCTATGCGGCCAGGAGCGCCAAGCTCGGACAGCCCGAGGTCAACCTTGGGATCATTCCGGGATTTGGTGGGACCCAAAGGCTGCTTCGGCGCGTGGGTGTTGCCAAGGCCCGAGAGCTGGTCTACACCGGCGACATGATCCCTGCAGACGAAGCCCATCGAATTGGGCTCGTCGACACGGTGGTGGAGCTCGCCGAGCTCGTGCCGCGGGCCCGTGAGACGGCAAGCAAGATTGCCTCAAAGGGTCCTTTGGCCATTGCCACCGCCAAGCGCGTCATGCGCCAAGGGGCTTCACTACCCCTCGACGAGGCATGTGCCCTGGAGGCGCTCGCTTTTTCGTCGCTGTTTGATTCCGCTGACCAAAAAGAAGGGATGAAGGCCTTCTTGGAGAAGCGGGCGGCCAAGTTTGAAGGCAAGTAGGTCAAGGCAAGGAAGGTAACCCGTGGATTTCGCGCTCACCGAAGAACAGAAGCTCACCAGGCAGACAGCCCGCGAGTTCGCGATGGCCGAGGTTCTCCCCCAGGCCAGCAAGAACGATGAGGAACATCGCTTCCCCTCCGACCTTGTGAAGAGGTTGGCGGGGCTCGGATTCCTAGGAATGGCGGTGCCCGAAGCGCATGGCGGCGCCGGGCTCGATACGGTGTCCTACGTCCTCGCGATGGAGGAGATCTCACGGGCGTGCGCGTCTACCGGGGTGATCATGAGCGTCAACAACTCCCTGGTCTGCGACCCAATCAACAAGTTCGGGTCCGACAGGCAGAAGAGGGAGTGGTTGGTTCCCTTGGCGAAGGGCGAAATCTTGGGGTGCTTTGCGCTCTCCGAGCCCGAGGCTGGCTCGGATGCCGCGGCCCAGAAGACCACGGCGCGCCTGGTTGGCGATGAATGGGTCATCTCGGGAACAAAGAACTTCATCACCAATGCGCCCAACGCCCAAGTCACGGTGCTCTTTGCGATGAACGCTCCGGAAAAAGGGTACAAGGGAATCACCGCGTTCGTCGTCCCGATGAACACCAAGGGGGTCAGCTTGGGGCCGCCAGACAAGAAGCTCGGGATTCGAGCGTCCCAGTCCTGCCAGATTTTCCTTGAAGACGTGCGCGTCAAGGGAGATGCGGTCCTCGGCGAAGTCGGAGGCGGCTTCAAGGTGGCGATGAGCACCCTCGACGGTGGACGCATCGGGATCGCAGCCCAAGCCCTAGGCATTGGCCGCGCCTGCCTCGAGGACTCCCTCGAGTACGCCAAGCAGCGCAAGACGTTTGGTCAGCCCATCGCGCAACATCAGGCAATTCAGTGGAAACTGGCAGACATGGCTACCGAGCTGGAGGCCGCCCGCCTGCTCACGTGGCGGGCCGCATCTCTCAAGGACCGCGGCATTCGCCACTCTGCAGAGTCGGCGATGGCCAAGCTCCTTGCCTCGGACGCTGCCAACCGCGCGGCACGCGAGGCGGTCCAGATTTTCGGCGGATATGGTTACCTGGCGGATTACCCAGTGGAAAGACACCTTCGCGACGCCAAGATCACTGAAATCTACGAGGGGACGAGCGAGATCCAGCGCATGGTCATCGCACAAAAGGTGCTGACTGACATGTAAAGGACAGTAAAACCCTAACGGGAGGAACAAAATGTGGCGCATGGGGCTTCTGGTGCTGGTCATGAGCGCGTTGGCCTGCGGCGGAAGCCAGAAGCAGACGAGCTCACCGAGGGAAGTTGAGGACGAGGGCCCGGATGAGACCGAATCCTCGCCAGGGGAGTTCGTCGATCCCCAGAAGCTCGATGAGATCTCGTCGATATTCCGCATGAAGAGACCGAACGTGGCGCGCTGTTACACCGACGCCGCACAAGCGGGGAAGCTAGACAAGAAGTCGACCGGGCGGATTACCCTTTCCATGGCGATCACACCGGATGGCGCGCTCGAACAGGTCCAGGTCACCGAAACCACGCTGAGATCAAAGGACGTCGAGGATTGTGTCGTCAGGGTGGTAAGCTCCTGGCGGCTTCCGGCTCCGGAAGCCAGCGTTGAGTTCTCGTTCTCCTACAACTTTGAGCCGGAGTAAGATGACCCCACGACACGTTTTCTGTCTCCTGCCTGCGATGTTTCTTTCTTGGGGATGCGGCGGCTCGAGCAAGAAACAAGTCGCTCCACCAAGGCATCGGGGGCCAGGCGAGGAAACGACCGTCCGTGACGAATCGCCTGTTGATGACGACGACGAGTCCGGCATGCAAGTCGAGGGTCTCCTCGGTCGTATCGAAATGACCGACGTCCAACCGGTCCTCGAGAAGAGGTGGAGCGCGATCCAGTCCTGCTACCGCAACCACGTGGGCGAGCTTTCCTACGTTGGCGGGATCGTGGACTTGCGGTTTCGAGTAGGCCGAGACGGCGCCGTGACGAGGGCTTGGGTCTCTCAGGGTGATCTTGGCGCTTGGCCTGTAGAGAGATGCGTTCTCGAAATAGCGCGAAGGCTCACTTTTCCCAAGCCCGTTGGCGGGGAGGCAGAGTTCAGCTTCCCCATCGAGTTTCCTGGGCATGGCTCGGTCGTAAACCTCGACGAGCAGCGCGCCGAGGCTGAGCTTGGGGAAAAGCTCGACAACCTGAGCCGTTGCGGAGCTGGGGCGCCGTCGCGGGTCAGGGTAACCGTCTATATAGCCCCTGGTGGAGCCGTGAAGTCTGTAGGCTTCTCGACAGACGCCGAAGAGCCGCCTAGTGATGCTTGGGCTGAATGTGCGGCCAAGGTCGCGCTGGGCTGGAGGCTTTCGGACCCCCGTGGCCGAGTTTGGAAGGCCCAAGGTTGGTATCGCCCGTGAACTTCGACCTAACAGAGGAACAAGCACTCATCGCCAAGAGCGCGAGGGACTTCGCGGCGCGCGTGCTCGCCCCACGTGCCGCTGACCGAGACGTGACGGGCCGCTTTCCTGTCGAGGAATTGCAGGAATTGGCCAGTCTTGGGCTTCTCGGGGTAACCGTGCCCGGGGCGTTCGGTGGATCCGAGGCCGGGACCATGGCCTATTCTCTGGCGATGACCGAAATCGCGCGCGCCGACGCCTCGGTATCAGTGGCCATGGCGGTCACCAACATGGCGGCCGAGCTCATTTGTCGCTGGGGGACTGAAACGCAGAAGAAGGCGCACGTGCCAAAGCTCGTGGGTGGCCCGTATCTATGCGGCGCGTTCGCGCTGTCCGAGCCGCAGTCGGGTTCGGACGCCGCTGCCATGAAGACGACCGCCACTCCGGCTCCCGGTGGCTACCGAATCGCCGGGACCAAGCAGTGGATCACGAGCGGTACCCATGCCGGGCTGTTCGTGATTTGGGCGAAGACCAATCCAGGCGCCGCTTCCCGTGGAATCAGCGCATTCCTTGTCGAGAAAGGCACTCCTGGCCTGACGGTCGGGAAGGCCGAGGAAAAAATGGGCCTGCACGGCTCCTCCACGGTCCAGCTGCACCTTGAGGACCTGTTCGTGCCCGAGGATCAGCGCCTCGGCAGGGAAGGGGACGGCTTTCGGATTGCCATGACGGCCCTTGACGGTGGGCGCATCGGCATCGCATCCCAGGCACTTGGAATTGCCACGGCTGCGCTCGAGCAGTCCGCCCGCTATGCAAGCGAGCGCGTCCAGTTCGGCGTGCCGCTTGCCGAGCACCAGGCCATTCGCTTCATGCTCGCGGACATGTCCACGGCGCTCGAAGCCTCCCGCCTCCTCACGTGGCGGGCGGCTTTCCTTAAAGACCAAGGACTACCGTTCACGCGTGAGGCCGCCATGGCCAAGCTCTACTCCACGGAAGCCGCCACGCGCGCATGCGACAGCGCCATTCAAATCCATGGGGGATATGGCTACACGCGCGAGTTCCCGGTGGAGCGTTACCTTAGGGATGCTCGCGTCGGTCGCATCTACGAGGGGACCAGCGAGGTGCAGCGCATGGTGATCGCCCGCGAGATCTTGAAGTCTGGAGTATTGTCATGAGTGCTTTGCAGAACAGGCCTGACGAGCGAGAAGATCGAGACAGCAGAAAGATAAGGATCCTCAT
This sequence comes from Deltaproteobacteria bacterium, assembly GCA_016210055.1. Taxonomy (GTDB): domain Bacteria; phylum Myxococcota_A; class Polyangia; order Haliangiales; family SHYZ01; genus JACQUZ01. The sequence continues at coordinate 6,757 of JACQUZ010000157.1, forward strand.
CGGGAAACCAGGGCTCGATGGCCATGATCGAGGGGCAAAGGTCGTCGCGCGTGCCCTTTCCGACGCCGGCTACGAAGTCGTCTATACGGGGCTCCACCAGACTCCCGAGATGATTGCCGCAGCCGCCGTGCAGGAGGATGTGGACGCCGTCGGGCTTTCCATCATGTCGGGCGCGCACATGACCCTGTTTCCAGCGGTGCTCGACGCACTCAAGGAGCGCGGCGCCGCTGACATCTTGCTGTTCGGCGGTGGGATCATCCCCGACGAAGACGTCGTCGCTCTGAAACAACTCGGGGTAGCCGAGATCTTCAAGCCGGGCGCCTCCACCACCGACATCGTGGCGTGGGTCGAGGGGTTCGTCCGCCCGCGCGTAGAGGCTCGCCGGTGAATCATCTCCGCTCGGCGCTTGCTGGATTCGCAGCCATGGCCATGCTTGCGACGCATGCCAGGGCGGAAGAGCCACTCTCGCCAGCCAAGGCTCTGGAAACGCTTCTCAACGCAGAACGCCCGTCGTTCCACCGCTGCTGGGAAAAGGCAGCAGCCGACGACTACCGCCTCGCGGGCGACATTGTTCTTCGGCTCACCCTGGACGGGGCGGGCAAGGCCCACAAGGTGGAAGTTGTCTCCGACACCACCAAGGACCCGGTGCTTTCCGAATGCCTCGTCGAGCTCGCTGGACGCTTTCAGCTGGGCGGCTTCAGCGACGGGGATTCCGTTGAGCTGCCTCTCCATTTCGTGGCGCCAGCGGCGCAGTACACGGTAAGGTCCGAAGACGTCGTCCCGCACAAGCCCAAGGGGGGGAAGCTCGAGACCCGAGTTCTCGTCGACCGAGCGTCCACCGGTGCTGAAAAGGCATCCCTTTTGACCATGGCGATTAGCGGGCGGGTCGAGATACCACTTCACCGCCATGACAGCGTGGAGGTTCTCCATGTCATGGAAGGTTCCGGCCGCCTCAGGGGCGCGGGCGGGGGGCGGGGGATTTCCCTCGAGAAGGGGGACTTCGTGTACATCCGAGGCGGCGTGGTGCATGGCCTTTCGTTCACCGCGTCCACGGCCAAGCCTACGAAACTCGTGGTCCTATACGCACCCGGAGGCCCTGAGCGCCCCTTCAAGGGGGGCAACGCTGACGCTCGTGCGACTCAAGTGGTGCCTTCTTTCGCGCGGATGAAGCCCGATCCACCGGAACCCATGCCGCTCGTGCAAAAGAGTTCGAAGGTCACCGAGCTCGCCATCGCAGGGGGAAAGGGCGGGGTGAAAATCCTCTTCGACAAGGAGACTACCGGCGATCCGTCAGTGTATGTGGGTTGGCTCCGCGTGGGCGAGGGTGCGACAGTACCCGAGCACGTGCACGCACAGGAAGCAGAGATCTTGCATGTCGTGAGGGGGAGCGGGGAAATGACCGTGGAGGGCGAGAGCATGCCGGTTCTCCCGGGAATGTCCGTCCATATCCCTCCCAATACCAAGCATTCCTTCAAGGTGACATCGAGCGAGCCCGTCGAGGCCGTGCAGTTCTACGCGCCGAGCGGGCCCGAGCAGAGGTTCAAGGCGGCGAGGAAATGAATTTTGAGCTGAGTGAAGATCAGGAAATCCTTCGGAACACAGTCAGGGAATTCTGCGCCAAGGAAGTGATTCCCATGGCCCGCCAGTGGGACGAGGAGGAGCGGTTTCCGTCGGAAATCATCCCCAAGCTTGCCGAGCTCAACCTCTTGGGAATGATGGTCTCCGAGGAGTACGGCGGCGCGGGCATGAGCCTTGTCGATTACGTCCTGGTGATTGAAGAGCTGGCGCGGGCCGATGGTTCCGTGTGCCTCACCGTGGCGTCCCACAATTCCCTGTGTACCGCGCACATCAACCTGGCCGGGACGCCGGCGCAGAAAAAGAAGTACCTCCCTCGGCTTGCCCGGGGCGAGATCCTGGGCGCTTGGGGGCTCACCGAGCCAGGGTCCGGCTCCGACGCGGCGGCTGCACGAACGACCGCCGTAAAGCGCGGGGACCGCTGGATTCTCAATGGGCAGAAGACGTTCATTACCCAAGGCTCCGTCGGCGGGGTGTGCGTGATCATGGCGTCGACTTCGCCCGAGAAGCGGCAACGGGGGCTCACGGCGTTCATCGTCGACAAGGGCACCAAGGGGTTCAGAGCCAGCCGGAAGATTGAAAAGATGGGCCTCCACGCCTCGGACACCGCGGAGCTCGTTCTCGAGGACGTGGAGGTCGGAGACGAGCAGCGGCTCGGTGACGTGGATGCAGGGTTTCGAGACACCCTGCGGATTCTCGAGCGGGGACGAATCGGCGTCGCTTCAATGGCCGTGGGGCTCGGACGGGGTGCGCTCGAAGAGGCCACGAAGTATTCAAAGGAGCGGATCCAGTTCGACGTCCCTCTCGCCAAGCACCAGGCCATCCAGTTCATGCTCGCCGACATGGCCACCGAGCTCGACGCCGCTCGGCTTCTCACTTGGCGCGCCGCTTGGCTGCAGGATCAAGGGCAGCGAACTCCCCTCGAGGCCTCCCATGCGAAGCTATGGGCCGCCCAGGTAGCCATGCGCGCCTGCGACAAGGCCATCCAGATTCACGGCGGGTATGGCTACACGCGCGAGTTCCCGGTGGAGAGGTATCTCCGGGACGCCAAGCTGTGCGAGATCGGTGAGGGCACCAACGAGGTGCAGCGGATGCTCATCGCAAGGCATCTCTCGGCCCAGGGACTCCCGTAGGATGACCGGCTTGGTGGAGCCGATCGTCTCTGGGGATGTGAGAGCCGCCGCGCGCCTGATGCGCGATCTCGACGATCGTCGTCCCGGGGCGGTAGAGGTGCTCAAGAATCTCTTTCCCCACACGGGCCGTGCGTACGTGGTGGGGATAACGGGGAATCCTGGCGCTGGGAAGTCGACGGTGGTCGACGCGCTCATCGAGCGCTATCGCGCGATGGGGAAGCGGGTGGGAGTGGTCGCGGTCGACCCAACCTCGCCGTTCTCGGGGGGGGCCATCCTTGGAGACCGCATTCGGATGCAGCGTCATGCTACAGACCCGGGTGTATTCATTCGCTCGCTGGCGACCCGTGGCCACTTGGGCGGGCTTTCTCGTTCCACGGGGGACGTCATTACGGTCCTCGACGCGATGGGGTTCGACCTCATCCTGGTGGAAACGGTAGGCGTGGGGCAGGACGAGATCGACATCATTTCGTCGGCGCACACGGCGGTTGTAGTAACCGTGCCAGGGCTCGGCGACGACATCCAGGCGATCAAGGCAGGGATCCTGGAGATTGCGGACGTATTTTGCGTGAACAAGGCGGATCGCGACGGAGTCGACCGAACCGTGCGCGATCTCTTGCACATGCTCGAGTTGCGCGGGGCTCAAAGCGCACGAAAGGTTGAAATCATCAAGACGGTGGCGCTTTCTGGACAGGGCATCGATGAGCTGATGGGCGCGGTAGCCCGGCATCGAGAGGCGAACAGCGGCGAATCGGGTCGCGCCAGGGCTCAGGCTAGGGCAGCTGCGCAAGTATCCGAGCTCGTCAAGGATCAGTTGATTGACGCGGCGTGGCGAGCCATAAGGGCCCGCGGAGGGCTCGACGTCACCGCCGAGGCGATCGTGGCCAGGAAAATGGATCCGTACCAGGCTGCCGACGAAATCGTGGCCGAAGTCCTTAGCAGCGGCTAGCCAGCGCTGCACCCAGGTCACTGGGCCTTGGCCCACGGGCAGGACGGCGCGCGGCCTGCTAGAATGTTGTTCTGGAGGGTTAGCCTATGAGAAGTCGAGCGGTTGCCCTGGCCGTTGCGGTTGGCGCTTCGTCCTGTGGTCTCATTTCTTCAGACATCGATGACGTCAAGTTCAGCCTGCCCGAGAACAAGTTCGAAGTGAGCGTGAGCGACTTCCGACTTGCCGGATTCGGGAGCAAGGTGCCCGAGGTGCCCTGCGAGCAGGTCGACTGCGCTACCGAGGGGACGCGCTTCTGCTCGGACACGAGCCGATGCTCGGCCAGCTGCGGTGGGGACCTGTGTCAGGTCAGCGCGCGCATTTCCGTGTTCGAGAAGGTGGATTTGAGGCCGACGCTGTCGAAGCTCGACGGCAAGGTGAAGGTTTCCATCGACTCCGTCCGGTTCGATGTCACGGACAATTCGCTCAGCATCGACACGCCGCCCCTGGATGTCTTCATCGCCCCGTTTACGGTGACCGACGCGGGGAACGAAGGCGCAAAGCGGGTTGGAACGATTGCTCCCGTTCCGGCGAAGACGGTTCTCGCATCCAAGTTGGAGTTCACCGAAGGGGGTAAAGCCACGATGGAGGAGTTCATGGCGAACTACGAGACTGAGTTCAACGTCTTCCTCGTGGGCCAGGTTACCCTCAAGGGCGGCCAAGACGTCCCCACGGGGGGGATCGTGGGCACAATCAAGGCCGTGGCCGTGGCAAGCGCGTTTTGAGGGGTTTGAAAGGAGACTGCAGGTACTCGAGCCCTATCCCGTCGCATCCTTGGCGGCGGGAACTTCGCTTTCGGGCTGCCCGCCGTTCAGGCGTTCCTTGAGCTCCTTGCCTACCTTGAAGAACGGGAGTCGCTTGGGCCGGACATGAACGGTCTCGCCGGTGCGGGGATTGCGGCCGTCATAGGCCTTGTACTCACGGACCTCGAAGCTGCCGAATCCGCGGATTTCAATCCGCTCCCCCTTGCGCAGGGCTCGCTCCATGCAGCCAAAGACGTCGGCGACGAGCTGCTCAGCCTTGCCCCGAGGCATCTGCAGCTTGTCAGCGATCTGGTCGATGAGATCCGATTTGGTCATTCTGCCCTCCGGCCGCAACATCGCTCGGCAATGTAGCACAACCTGAGTAATGTCATAGCGTTTTCGTGGGCCTATGCTCCCCGAAAATGCGGCGCATGGCGTCCGAGATTTCACCCACTGTGCAAAATGCTTTCACCGCATCAAGTATCCGCGGCATGACGTTCTCGGTCCCGCGCGCGGCATCCTCGAGGGCGGCAAGTGCGGCTTGCGCCCGTTCCGTGTTCCTCCTTGCCCTCAAATCTCGCACCCGCGCGGCTTGCTCGCGCTCGAGCTTGGGATCAATCCGCAGGATCTCCTTGGGCCCGGATTCTTCCATGGTGAATTCGTTCACGCCGACGATGATGCGCTCTTTTCTCTCGACGGCTTGCTGATGCTCGTAAGCGCGGCGCTCGATTTCCCGTTGAGGGAAACCCTGCAAGATCGCGGCGACCATGCCTCCGAGCGCATCGATCTTCTCGATGTACTCC
>JACQUZ010000149.1 GCA_016210055.1 Deltaproteobacteria bacterium
ACGTACGCGGGGGGGAGCACGGACGCGGCGAGCGATTGGCGGGGGGAGATGGCGAGGACGCGGCCGCACGATCCGATGCGGACGGAGCCGGCGCCGATGGTCGCGCGGATGCCGGAAGGCCGGGTGGCGAACCTGATGTGGCAGTACGATTGGCTGGGCAACATGACCCACTGGACCGACGACGCCAACGCGTTTTACGAGCGGTCGATTGGGACGATTACCAATGGAAATGCGGCCGGCGCGTCGGGCGCGTCGCTTCGGCCGAGCGCGCTGTACCTGGCGTCGGACTTGCGCGGGCCAGCCACGGACCGTGGCGGCTGGGTCGAAATGGATTACGGCGTGAGCGGTAATGCGGTTGCCATGACGGTGCACGCCCAGTGCGTGGACCGGACGCCTGCGACGTGCGGGGACATGGCGGGGAGCGATGTCGGATTCCGGCGAGGCGTGCTGCGTTCGACCTGCGCGTGCGCGTCGGAGCAGCGCTACGAGTACCGCTGGGACGAGGTGAACCGCCTGGCCGAGGCGCGCCGGTATGACCGGGCGGGGGGTGGCGGTGAGTGGAAGCTGAAGGTGCGCCAGCGCTACCGGTATGACGGCGCGAACGTGCGGACCGTGAAGCAGACGGTGGACGCGGAGCCAGACGGGCAGCCTGCGGAGCGGGTTGCGATTTGGCCCTACCCTGGTGACTTCGAGCGGCGCGGCTTGGTGCGTGGGGTGGACCGGTATGCCGCGGATGTGACGCTGGGCACGGAGACGCAGTACTTGGTCGCAGGCGCGAGGGTGGTGTGGAAGAAGGGGGATGCGGTCGTTGGGTTGGATGGCGACCACCGCATGACCGTGGGCCTCGGTGACTTGATTGGCACCACCAGCGCCGTGATTGACCTGAAGAGCGGCGACCTCGTCGAGACCAGCACGTATTACCCCAATGGCGCCAGGGAGACGTACAGGACCGTGCCGTCGGGTGTGGTGCCGGCGGAGCCAGAGGGCTTCACGGGCAAGGAGGCCGATGAAGAAGTAGGCCTGGTGTACTTCGGGGAGCGGTACTTGATCCCAAGGCTTGGCAGGTGGGCGAGCCCGGATCCCTTGGCGATTCATGCGCTGGGCGGGGGGGAGGTGATGAATTCGTACCATTACGTCAGCGGGAACCTGCTGCAGGCGAGGGATCCGTTGGGGCTGGTGCGTGACGAAGAGATTACGTCGCAAGGAGAGCAGCGTGACGCCCGCAAGGCGGAAATGGCCGGGGCCCGCGAGAATGCGATAACGCTCGTTCCCGAGAGACAAGAAATAGCCGTAGGTAGCGAGTCTGAGTCCGACGATCCAGAACCACCGGAGACAATATCGGTCTCGCACGCGATTTATAAAGGCGAGCACAAGGTTGGGTACGCCAATTCGATCGAAGTCCGCGGCGCTGGTCGTTATTACGAGATATACGATTTCAATGGAACCTATTTAGACCGAACTCCGATGGAGATCTCCGAGCCGGCGGTTCAATCGCCCCTCTTAGAGCCGCAGGATGTCATTCCGACCCGGGCGGTCGCGAAGGGCGGGAAGCTGGCTTCGATGGTTGGTCGCAACTTGGTAAAGAGACCGGCCGTCGCGTTATCTAATGCTGTTAGCCGACAAATCGCCAAGTCATTCGCTGTAAGGGGGGCGGGGCAGGCTGCAAAAGTGTGGTGCTTCCCCGCCGGTACTCTCGTCCAGACCCCACAGGGACCGACGGAGATCCAGAACATCAAGCCCGGGGACGTTGTCTTCGCGCTTGACGAGTCGAGCGGAGAAGTGGTGTCACGGAGGGTGGTTGAGGTAGCGCGCAGCTGGAGCAAGACGTTTGTCCAGCTGAATATCGGAGACCGTCAGATCACGTCCACGGCAGGCCACTCGTACTGGGTCGCCTCTGAGCGGAAGTGGGTGGCGGCCAGAGATCTGAAGGCCGGGACGCACGTGCTCCTGCTTGACGGCAACACGCGTGAGATCAGCGCCGTTCAGGTGCGTGACGACCTAGGCCTGGTCGAGGTCTTCAATTTCACGGTGGGCGAGCACCACAACTACTTCGTGGGCCCAGACGGGGTGCTTGTGCACAACGGCGGGCCTGATGTCTTTGACGACTACAATCAGGCCCGCAACGCGGCCCTTGAGTGGCTTGAAGCAAGGGGTTTCCGTGCAGAGGCCCAGGTCGGGGGGAAGTTCGGACCCAACGCGGGGAAGCCAATCGGTATGTCCACGGCGGACGGCCGGGTGGGGTTCCGCGTTGAGTTCGATGCGCGGAGTGGGGCACACATAAACGTGTTTGCCGGCAAGGAGAAGGGCCCGCACTTCAAGTTCAAGGGCACTCAAGCGACCGTGAACAAGATTGTCCGCCGGTTCCTTTGCCACTAGCCCGAGAGGTCTTGAATGAGTACCGTGGGAAGAGAATTTCTGGAGGAGTTAGCACGGCGACACCAGGACGTGGTCCAGGCAGGCGGGGCACCCGACCCATATTTCCGTATTCTGGAGCGAAGATTCCCGGTCGTTGGATCGAAAATTGACTGGGAGAGAGTGCCGCGTGCGATCGTGAGAGAAACAGACCCCCAGGATCCGGAGCGTCATGCTCGGGACGCAGCCACGCTGCTTCTGGATGTCGTCGAGGCTGAGGGGATCTCAGAGGAGCGGGTCGTAATAGCAATCGGCGATAGCGCGATGGAGAAGGTCGTGTCGTTGCCGTTGGGAGTCCTGCGAGCGTCGATCCGGGACTTCCTGGAGCTGCCCCAGCATCTGTACGTGTTGTCGGAAGACGCGAGTTGGTGCTTTTCATTCACGATGGAGGGCGACCTTGCATTCGGCCATGCCCCTAAGCCGTGACGTGTCCCTCCTCAAATACAAAGGGTCCAGCTCCTTTTCGTCGACACGATTTCCTCTCCGTCGGTGGCGTGACATGATGGCTGCTCTCGGGACGAGCCTTAGGAACCCCCAACCGAGAGTAAGTGCGCCGGCGAAAAAAAACCGGCAGGAGGAAGCAGGTGACGGAACACCGAAAGACACCAAGTAGGGGAACCGAGGTCCTGCACAGGGACGAGCCCATCCCCAGGAAGCCTAACCTCGCGCCGCGAGGGGTGACCCGGGCCTACGGGCCGTATCGTTGCGAAGCATAGGAAGGCAGATGAACGGGCCGGGCGATCGAGCCCCGAGAAGGTTAAGAGTGAGAAAGCCGACGCGCTTTGCTCACGCGGAAGGCCATGGCGAAGGTCCGAAATAGGTACCCGTTCCGCGGACCGCGTCGGCCGTGCGACCGAGTCATGAGCGTGAACGCGTAATTTGAGGGTGCCTTCCGCACGGAAATCGAGGGGCCCGCGCGTCTCCGTGTCGGGATGGGCACGGTACGCTGCGCAAGGGCGCGACTCGAGTAGACGAAGACGGGAGGGCCGCAGAGATGAGCGGGTCCCGCCCAAAAATGGGCGGGAATGCCCAAAAATGGGCGGGGCCCGCCCAGACGGGGACCCGGCCCTGCGGGTAAGCCGCCTCTTGGACAAGG
>JACQUZ010000016.1 GCA_016210055.1 Deltaproteobacteria bacterium
TCGGAAGCTCTACGAGTTCTCCGCACGCCTCATGGAAAAGTACGACTTGGGAGACCTGCTCAACACGCTCCTCGACCTCGTCATTCAGATTACGAACGCGGACAAGGGGTTCCTCATCCTCATGGAGGGCGGGAAGCTCGACGTCAAGGTTGCGCGAAACCTCAAGCAAGAAAACATATCGGACGCCATATCGCAGCTTTCCGACGCCATCATCGCGAAGGTTGTGCGAGCCAAGCGCCCGCTCATCATTTCGGACGCCATGAACGACGCTGAGTTCTCGTCGTCAATGTCGGTGATGAACCTCAAGCTCACCTCCGTCATGTGCGTGCCCCTTCTCGAGCATGGGAACCTGATCGGGGTCATCTACGTTGGCAACGATTCCGTGGCCAACTTGTTCGAGGAACAAGCGCTGCAGGTTCTCACGGTTTTTGCCGCACAAGCGTCGCTCATCATCCGCAACGCGCTCCTCGTGTCAGAGCTCCAGCTCGACAACCGGATGCTCCACGATAAGCTCGAGCAGCTTCGCTTCGGCGAGATTGTCGGGTCCTGCCCGGCCATGCAGGAGGTGTTCAAGAAGGTACGAAAAATCGCCTCCACGGACATCAGCGTGCTCATCACCGGCGAGACCGGCACGGGCAAGGAGCTCATCGCTCGTGAGATCCACAATCGATCGAACCGGGTACGGGGGCCTTTCGTATCGATCAACTGCGGGGCGATCCCAGAGACCCTCCTCGAAAGCGAGCTTTTCGGTCACGTCCGTGGGGCGTTCACCGGTGCGATTGCCAACAAGCCGGGCAAGTTTCACACCGCGAACCATGGGACGCTCTTTCTCGACGAGATCGGCGACATGCCGCTCCCCCTGCAGGTCAAGATCCTGCGCGCGCTCCAGGAAAAAATGGTTGTGCGCGTGGGAGACACGCGTCAAGAGACAGTGGATATCCGGGTAATCGCGGCGACCAACCGAGATCTCGAGAGTGAGATAAAGGCGGGGCGATTTCGCGAAGACCTCTACTACCGCCTGAACGTAGTGAATATTCACCTTCCACCGCTCCGCGAGCGAGGCGAGGACATCCTCGTGCTCGCGCGCTACCAGCTGTCACGCCACGCTGCCGAGCATGGCAACAAGGTGAAAGGCTTCTCCCCCAATGCTGCGGTCGCCCTGCGCAAGCACCGCTGGCCTGGGAACATCCGCGAGCTGGAGAACCGGATAAAGAAGGCCATTGTCCTCACCGACAATGCACTCCTAGGCCCAGACGACCTCGATCTCACGGCCGACATGATCCCTCCGATACTCCCCCTGGCGGAAGCCAAGGAACGATTTCAACGCGAGTACATCAACGAGGTGCTCGCTCTCAATAACGGCAACCGGACAAAGACCGCCCGTGATCTCGATGTGGACCCTAGGACCATATTTCGCCACCTCGAGAAAGAGGAGGACTCGTCGGCCAAAGATGGCTCGGACGGGGTCGACATCCCGTAGACGTCTCCCGTGACAGCGAAGTCACGGTTTTCTTTCGCGAAACTTGCTGCCCAAGCGATATCATCCGAGAATTACTGGATTAACCGTGGGAGGCGCGGAAATTGCTTAGCGTTCGGGCTATGGCTTGGTGGGGGCTCGGGCTGGCGTGTCTGGCGCTCACCTCTGGAGCATGCGTGATTCCCCTGCCTTACGAAGACCCGGTGCCAGATGGCGGAGCCAACTACCCGCCTCTCATTGTGGCCTCCACGGTCAAGATACCCGGGCCACTCCTTCTCACTTTGGGACCCGACGGCAGGCCAAGCCTCGATTCGATTTCGATAACGGTCCAGGACCGGGACGTGGAAGACACGATATACGCCCGCGTGTTCCGGGACTACAACTTCGACCAGCCCACGCCGCCCTACGTCTCCACAGAGAAGGCGAGCACCCCGGGCTCTACCTCAATCGCCCGCACGCTGTCGCTCCCCACGAATACCTGGTGCAACACAGCCATGCAGGACGTACCGCTGGTCTTTGACGTGGTGGTGGCAGATCGCAAGTTCGACGAAAATCCGACCGTCAAGCCGGCCTATCGTGCGGTCACGGCAGGCGGTGAGTTCTCCGTCGGCTCATGGGTCGTGACGTGCCACTCGGCAGGAGGCAACTGATGCGAGCGGTCGGCGCATTGGTTCCCTTGGGACTAGTCCTCTCGTGCGTGTCGCCAGATGGGCCGCGGTTCCCCTACAAGCCGATGTGCGACCAGTCAACTCCTTGCGATTCGGGCGAGGCTTGCGACCAAGGGATCTGCTTCGGAAATCCTCCTGCATTGACCTTTGCGGCAGAGCTCTTCCCCCCTCCTGGATATCCAGAGCTCGCACGCACGGAAATCCCTCGTCTCGATATCGCGCAGGACGGCACTGTGTCGAACCTTCATTTCGCCAAGACGGTGCGCGTGACGGGGCGCGTGGTACTGGCCAGCGATACGAGGATCTCCGTGGCCGCCACGATCACGTTTAGGCGTCCCTCTCGAATCCCTGGCGCTTCGGATACCCTCGTGACCGTCACTTCGCTTCCGGGGGTCGACGAGAAGGGAATCGCCTTCAAAGTATTCCTCGTCCCCACGGATCCGACCAACCCTGACGATCGATACGAAATCACGGTGTACCCCGCGCCCGTGGCCTACATGGCCATTGGGGAGGGTGTAGAACGGCTTGACGCTCAGCCTGCTCCCCTACGGCTCATCTCTTCCATTGCGGTCGAGGAATCGAACGTCACCTTCACGCTGGGCCAGCGCTCCGACATGCGTAGCATCAGGGGCCGGGTGGTTGGTTCTCTCGGCGAGGGACTCTCTGGCTTCGAGGTTCGAGCCATTGGACGCTTTCTCGCCAAGGGTCCGGCCGAGCTAGCGTCTTCCGTGGTGTCGACCGACCGCGACGGGCGCTTCGCTCTTGGCGTGCCCAAGAACTGGCAGGATCAGTTTGATGTCTTGGTCCAACCCAAGCAACCTGGGCAGCCGACCCTCGTACGCAGGAACGTGTCCATCGCCGAGTTGCCGGAGAGCAAGGTCCTCGACTTGGGCGAGCTCCGCATGCCGAGTTACCCCGCACCTGTCACCGTTGACGTGGACCTGGTCGGCCGAAGTAATTCCGGCGGAATGCAGGTGGTTGCGGGTTCGTTCGTGACGTTCCGAACCATCCTCGCCGAGTCGCCGGATCTCGTGTTCTTTGATTCCACTGCCACGGCGAGCACTTCGGGCCACATCACGCTCCCGCTGATTCCCGCGAGTGCCCTTGGATCGAGGAAATACGCTATAGACGTTCAGTCCCCGCCTGGAACGCCTCATGAGAGCCTCTGGGCGCATGAGATCGAGGTCGGCCCCAGCGGCGGGATTCTCGAACCAATCGTCCTGCCGAGTCGCGCCTATCTGACCGGTCGTGTCCTCGAGTTTAGCGGAACGCCCGCTCTGGGGATGACAGTCGGCGCGCATCCCTCGCTCCTGTTCGAGAAGCTTTCGGTAGCCAGCCCCTCCGATCGGTCGCGCCTCGCGTCGATGGCTTGGCCAGAAGCGTCCACAGATGCCAGCGGCCGCTTCGGAATCTACCTCGACAGAAAGCTCATGGGTATTCCGACCTCGTATGACCTGGAGCTCATCCCTCCCGCCGGAAGCTTGCTCTCCAGGAGTTCCAGGGACAACATTTCACTCGAGAGCGTCCAACAGGCCAATGCAGCGGTTGACTTGGGAAACGTGTCGCTCCCCGACGCTGCTTATTCACGTGGCGCGGTCCTCGATGAAAGCGGCCGCGCCGTCCCAGATGCCGAGGTTCGGGTTTTCGTGGTCCCGGAGGACGGAGGGATATGCGATACGTCGAGCGCGCCTGACTGCAAGCAGCCGGTGAAAATGAGGGCGCTCACGCGGAGTGACGAGACGGGCAACGTCCTTCTGGTTCTCCCCCGCCTTGATTTCGGGCGCGCTTTCCGTTAGGTTTCCGCGCAAGTCCGCTCTGTCCGGAGGATCTAGGACATTTTCTTCGTGCCATCCCAACCTAGTTCAGGAAGCCAAGGCCCAGAGGAATTTCGCGGTTATCGACGCGCCCTGACCGTCGCGTACGTGACGGTTTTGGCCCTTGGCTCGGCCCTCATCGTGGTTTCAATTGTGTCCGAGCTATTTTTCCGGCGCGGAGAGCGGCATCCAGCCAGCCCGCCTGCTGATCCGCTCCAATGCAACCAGGATGTGCAGGGCCTGCTCGAAGACCTTGGCAACACCGCCGTGAACTTGCAGAGGGAAGCGGTGACCGGGAACGCGACAGATCTCGGCGGCCGTTGGGAGGAGTTCGCCAAGGAGTGGCAGAAGCGCTGGGACCTGGTCAACACGCGCTGCCAATTTGACGAGCTGGCGGACACTGGCCTGGGACCAGCCTACGATCGGATGGCGTCGGTACACCGCAGCCTTCCGACCCTGAAACTCAAGTACCGTGAGCTAATGAAACGATTTTCAGACGAGCAAGCAGCCGAGCTTGCTGACATGCGCAGCGCGCTCGAAAAAAGCCGCGCCCTTTTGCTTTCGCGTTCAGGAATGCCTCCTGGAACCAAGCCGTGAGTGCCGTGGCTCGTCACTGACAAGGATGCTTGAAATGAACCAATCACCAGAAACTGGCCCGGTCGACATGCCGGAGCCAAAGTCCGAGGCCGCCACGCCTGCTCCGCGTTCTTTTGCCGAGATGAACCTCGATCCAGCCGTCAAGCAGGCGCTCGATGAGATGGGGTACGAGGTACCCATGGAGGTCCAGACGGCCATCTACGAGAAGGCCCTTGCCGGGAAGGACCTGCTCGTGCAATCCCGCACCGGTTCTGGCAAGACTGCGGCGTTCGGGATTCCCATCGCGCAGCTCGTCACGCCAAGCGTGAAGGGGGTGCAAGCGATCATTCTCGCTCCGACTCGTGAGCTCGCCCTCCAGGTATCCCAGGAGATCGGGAAGATCTGCGTCTACCGCAACCTGCAGGTTGTCCCGGTCTATGGAGGTGCACCCATGGGACGCCAGATGGAAGCACTCAAGGCGGGTGCTCAGATCGTCGCAGGGACACCGGGCCGCGTCCTCGATCATCTCCGCCGGGGAACCCTGCTCTTGGGGAACGTGCGCATCCTGGTCCTCGACGAGTGCGACGAGATGTTGTCGATGGGATTCCAGGAGGAGATTGAGAAGATCATCGCCGAGCTGCCGAGATCCCGCCAGACGCTCCTCTTGTCAGCGACGGTGCCCGAGGAAATCGAGCGCATCGCCAAGCGCCACATGCGGGACTACGAGAAGGTGGTTCTGTCGACCGGTTTCGTCGGAGTTCACGAAATCCACCACCAGTACTATCTGGTGAGCGGGCTCACGCGAACGCGTGATCTGCTGCGTGTCATCGAGTTTGAACAGCCCGAATCCGCCATCATCTTCTGCAACACCCGCGAGGACACGGCGATGGTCGCTTCGTTCCTCAAGAGGCACGGTTACGACGCGGAAGCGATCTCGAGCGATCTCACCCAAAACGAGCGCGAGCGCGTAATGGCTAGGATGAGGGAGAAGAACCTGCGATTCCTCGTCGCGACGGATGTCGCCGCGCGCGGCATTGATATTAGCGGCCTCTCGCACGTGGTGAACTACACGTTCCCGGAGTCGCCCGAGATGTACATTCATCGGACGGGCCGCACGGGGCGCGCGGGCAAGACCGGCGTGGCCATTTCGCTGATTGGTCCTCGGGAGATCGGCTCCTTTTACTACCTGAAGCTCCTCTACAAGATAAAGCCAGAAGAGCGTGAGTTGCCGACGGAAGCCGAGCTCAGGACGCGACGTGAAGCCGATCGCTTCGTGAGGATTTGTCAGGAATTGACCGAGGACCCGGGGGACGACTGGCGTTCCCTCGCGAGGCGGACCTGGCAGTCGAGCGACGGGGAGCGAATCCTTGCGACCTTGCTCAAGCGCACGTGGGAGAGCCTGGGCACAACTCCGGCAGGCGCGAAGGGCGAGGCCAAGGAGGAGCCGGCATCGAGGAGCGAGGCGACGCCATCCACCATGCCCGCACCCGTCGGCGACAGGCCACGTCCGCGCCCAGAAGCGCCACAGAAGGAACGGAGTGCGAGGAGTCGGGATCGACGCCCTCGCACGGGGGAGGAACGTGGGCGGCCAAGGGACTCGGAACATGCGCGGCGTGGTCGAGATCGCTCCCCAGAGCGACGTGATGCTCCTGGTGCGCCGCCCGCTGCGCCGGCCGAAAGGGAAGGGTCGTCCACGCCGTCCGACGAGGGACGCGAGTTCTGGGAAACCTGGGTCGAGGAGAAGCGCACTCGTGTTGAGGAGTCATCTCAGCCGTCCCAGATCGGGGAACGGCCCGAACAGGGCGACGCGCCGCGCCAGCGGGGTCGGGGGGAAGCGACTGGAGAGAAAGGGCTAGCTCGGCTCTACTTCAATGTAGGGAAGCGAGAAGGGATCACCTCGGAACAGATTGCCTCCCTGCTTGGGGAGATCTCCCCAGAAGCGGCGGCATCCATCCATAAGGTGGTCCTCCTCGGCACGCACGCCTACGTCACCGTCAAGGAGGAAGCGGCGGACGGGGTCATTTCGGCCATGAGAGGAAGAAAGATCAAAGACCGCGAGCTTATCGTGGAGCGCGCAAAGCGTTAGCGCACCGTCGAGTATTCCCCCGAAAACCGCGCGCCCGTGACCGGACAGATACGGTGAGAGGTCCTCACCTGGGGGCTCGTCGTCGGGATTGGCGGTGAGCTCCCCCACCCTTCGGCTGCTAACTAGCGGGAAAATCGAAGAACTTGCTTGCGGCCTAGCTCTTGCCTATCCTATGGGCAATGACTGCGTGGACCGTACTGTGGGTAGGTAGCCGGCGTCCCAGGCCCGACGAGCTCACCCTCCTTTCCGCTGCAGGCGCCAAGGTCACCGTCGTGCTCACCTTTTCCGAGGCCATCTCCACCATGGCCCAAGCAGGGGTCGGTGTCGTCGTCCTTTCCACGTCTACCGACGAGAGCGACATCGCCTCGAAAGTCCGGTCGCTCAAGACGCATGCAACAGACACTCCCGTGGTTGTACTCGTCCCGACCGGGGAAGACATCGCGTCCGCCCTGGGTGCCGGAGCGCACGATGCGCTTGCATGGAGCAAGTCTGCCGACGAAATCAGCGCGCGCGTCCTTTTTTGGGTGAGGGCAGCCGCCCAGAGGTGTTTTCAGGAAGCAGCCTTGGCGGACATAGCTTCGCGTACGCGGGCACTGGAGGAGAAGGTGTCGCTCCTCGCCCGAGAGAACGAGCACCTCCGGGATCTCGCGCACCAGGACGAGCTGACGAGCCTAAGCAACCGCCGGGGCTTCTTTACCCACTTGGCGCGCGCCGTTGACTTCGGCCGGCGGTATGGTGGAGCCGTCTCGGTGTTGGTGTGCGATCTGGACGGAATGAAACGTCTCAACGACACCTGCGGCCATCCTGCAGGCGACGCGGCCCTACGCCAGGTGGCTTCGATCCTCAAGGAATCGCTCCGGGGAGCCGACCTAGCGGCGAGGTTGGGAGGCGATGAATTTGCCGTCATCATGCCGGCAACCGGTGGGCGAGCCGCAGCCCGAGTGGCCGAGCGCATCCGAGGCCGCGTGTGTCAGATCCTCTTGCCCAGCGGTATCCACGCGAGCGCGAGCTTTGGAATCGCCACCCAGGATTCACCCTCCATCGACGTGTCGGCCGAGTCGCTGTTCGCTCGCGCAGATGCAGTTCTCTACGCGGCCAAGCGCCTTGGCAAGAACCGCGTGGAGGTCGAACGGATCCGCGACGTGCACGCGGCCTAGCTCATTCAAACGGATTCTTGAGGTCCGACTTGGGCTTGCGGGGCTCGTTATCCGGAGCAGGCCCTGCCGTCTTATCGGAAGCGGGCTTGTCGTGCAAACTTCTCCTCGGTGGGCTTGCGCTCGGATTTTCTCGGCGTGCCGACGGCTTCCCAGCCGGAGCTGGCGGAATGCTTGGCACCTGCTCTTCCAAAGGGGCGCTCGCGGGTCCAACGGTGGGGACAGTTGGGGTCGCCTTTGCAGCTGGGTCGAACGTTGGGGCGCGCGATTCGTGCTCTGGTTCGGCATCCGCCCTGGTAGCTGCACCTGCATGTGCAGCGATTCCGGTCGTTTCAGCCGGCGACGTCGGCGACCTTGCCTCGGTTCCAGGTCCGCGGAGCGCGATCCATGCCCAAGCAGTGGCTGCGAGTACCGCAGGCAACCCCAGGCCGAGAAGGACACGGCGGGAGAGCCGGGAATTCGCTGGGAGCGATCGAGGAGCTATTTCCTCCACGGGGGACCGTGTCTCGGGTGCCGGCGTTCTGGGGCGCCCTTCCGTATCCCTGGCGAGGTGCCCCTCCTCACCGACCCGTGGTGAGGGAGGCCGATAGCTCACGCCAGAAACCTCGTCGACCGCATCGAGCGCAGCGCCGAGCTCATTCATGGAGGGAAAGCGCTCGTCCCGGTTCTTGGCCATCGCCCGAAAAACCACGTTCTCAACCGCGCGAGGCACGCCAGGCCTACATGATTCAGCGGCAAAGAGAGCTGGGACGGGGTCGAACAGGTGCTTGCTGAGCACGGCCATGAACGATTCACCCGCGTACGGCGGCCGACCCGTGATCATTTCGAATAGGATGCATCCGCACGCGTACACGTCCACGCGGATATCGGCCTTTTCGCCACGCGCCTGCTCCGGGGACATGTATTCAGGCGTGCCAAAGACCATGCCGGTCCGCGTCAGTCGGCGACTTTCTTCGATCTCCGTCAGCTTGGCGATGCCGAAATCAAGGATCTTGACGTAGTCAGAGCGGCCAAGCCTCTTCACCAAGAAGATGTTGGCAGGCTTGAGGTCGCGGTGAATGACGCCGGCGTCATGGGCAGCCTGCAAGGCCGAGCAGACCTGGAGGACGATGTCCTTGATGCGTGGCCAGGTGACTTCGCCCTTGTCAATCGCATCGGCAAGGCTTCGCCCCTCGAGGAGCTCCATGGCGAAAAACACGTTGCCGCTCGGGGTCTGGCCGAAGTCATAGATATCGACGACGTGCTCGTGCCGGATTCTCGCCGCAGCCTTCGCCTCGTGCAGAAATCGCTCGACGAGCTCACCACGCCGTGAGTACTCATCCAGCAAGACCTTGAGCGCCACCACCTTGTCCAGGACGACATGCCGCGCCGCATAGACGACCCCCATCCCACCTTCACCGATGCGACGCTCGATCCGGTACCGATCAGCGAGAAGCACCCCTAACATGGGGTCGAAAGGAGGATGGGTGTCCACGTGCCCTTCTCGCATTTTGCCCCATTCTAGCAGGGCTTCACGCACGATCTTCACAGGAGCGGTGATACCATCGAGCCATGGAGCCGAAGTTGACCCGCGAGGTGGAGATTCCGAAAACGCGGGCCTGCGGCGGCGGGGGCGTGTTCCTCGCGTCCATGGCGATGATCTCCGTCATGGCGGCCTCAGGCATGGTCGTTAAGCTGCGACCCGAGCACGCGTCGGCGCGCATGGAGCCACGCGTCGCGCTGCCCGTGGAGGCGGCACTCGTGGACCGGTTCCATAGGCTCCTCCGGCTTGGCGACGAAGAAGGCGCACTCGAGGCCTATCAGTCGATGCCGCCCTCAAGCACCGCTAGAACGGCAGTCTGGGACCTGCGAGAAGTCCTCGCCCGAATCTATTTCGGAACGCAGCTCGAACGCCTTGGGGGCGAGTTGGACCGAGGGGAGTGTGACCTCGTTGGCGAGCGACTCCAGCGCCTCGAGAGGCTGCTCCCAGACAAGCAAGTCCCGAGCGCAATGGCTCCCTGCGTGGCGGTCGCACCGAAGTTCGCGCCACGACTGGCGCCTGGCGCGCTCGAAGACGACAACCGATGATCACCGACGCGTGGGCCATTCCCCGTGACCACGCTTACCGGCACGCCGGTCGCTCGATCGCGGGTTCTGGTTCGTCCTTGGGCAAGATCTGTCGAAGATAGACGAACTCGTCCTTGCAGAAACGCGCGGGCCCACTGCCGTGGAGCTCCGCCCGCTCCGCGAAGCTGCGTGCGGCGCCACCGTCCATGAGCCGGTTGGGGAGATCTCCCGGGTTATGGAAACCGGACCCGTGAGGATTTGCGAGCCCGAGCGAGTGACCGACCTCATGAGTCATCGTGGTGCCGATCATGGAGCCGAGCACCCAGACGGCACAGGCCACGTGCATGGGCCTGTCATCCGATCGTGCGGGACAACCTTCTCCGGAAGTCAAGCGAGGCAAGCCTACGAGCTCAGCCGCGCCCACGGGCTGGCCACCCCGTTCGGGACGGAGCAGGTCGAATACCTCGTCAAAGACCTGTTCTCCGCCGTTCAGTGAGGTGGCAAAGCGACCAGGATGCTGGCTGAAGGCGAGGAACGAGTCCACGAACACGCCGCCGTAGCCCGGGTATCCATCCTCCTGCGTCTTGGCGTTGACCCCGCCAATCTTGTCGTACAGGCGCCGGTTGTCCACGTCCTTGCCGGGCGAGTTGTCGTAACCCAGAAGGCCCATGCCGTTGGGGTCCGTACCCCCGATGTCGACGGACTGAAACAAGGCGAAGTCTGCTGGAGACTCGACGCGGAATTCGACGTTGATGCCGGCGTAATCCCGCTGTGCGACCTCGAGGACGCGCGCGCGGATCCCGTCGTCCGCAAAGCGCATTCCGAAATGCCGAAGGCTGTCCACGTACGCCGGAAGGAAGTTCACCCAAATCACCTGCTTGACGTGCGCGAGGCCGAGACGAACCGGGAATTCTTTGCCAGCGATCTCATCGTCGCCATAGCGCACGATCGGGCGAACGCTGCCTTCGAAAGCGCCTGCAACCGCGCGCAAGTTCACGAGCTGGCCAAGCTCATCCTCTTCGTTCACGACATAGCGCACGAGGGGACCCGAGATAAACTGAGGAACGAGCGTGACGGAAACCTCCGCCGAAGTCCCGCCCGTCTCGGGCGTGAATTTCCCTGTGAGCTCGAGGAGAGTGAACATCACGTGTCCCGACTGTCCCGATGGATCGCCGACGAACCCGCCCCCGCGCACGTCGACGTACTGCCCAAGGCTAACCGAATCGGGCGAAATCGACTCGATTTCCGATGAAATCAGCTGATAGGCCACGCGAAGCGGGGCACTTGCGAAGACCGCCTGAGACACCAGGTGTCGGTTCTCGACGACCACGGTACCTTCGAAGTGGCCCGGCTTGATGCCCACGATTTCAGGCGCGAGCGGCACGATCGCACGGGTGCGGTCCCACGCCGTCTCGGGCCGGAGGCGCAGTTCCACTGGTTCGATCGGCACGCATGGACTGCTCCCGTCTTGTCGAAAGCAGCCCGAGACGATGGCCACCGACTCCCCCTCCCCTTCACCGAGGAGGAATCCGTCCCCTGCAAGGTCGATGGGATCGTTGGCATGGACAACCCCTTCCCTGGCGGAGTCCAGGCGTGGCTCGAGCGCCAAGCGGGTCTCGATCGAGATCCCAATGGGCGGCGAAACGTGGGTAGCTCCATCGACGAAGCTGTCCACCTCCACTTGTGCCTGCCCGACGAGCGTTCCACCTACGCCAGGGATCCGATCGGAGGGCCAGGTCGCGACCAAGGAACGCCCGTCCTGGAACTTGGCTGGGAGCGCCAGGTCAACTTGCGTGGCCCCGAGCGAGCCCACGACACGCAGTCGGCTGGCGCCCAGCTTCTCGTCGACGAAACCCTGTCCAAGGACAGCAAGTCGACTGCCGGGAACCACCAGGCCCGGCCGGACCGATGTGATCGCCAGATCCTCGAGCCCCGTCTCATAGGACGGTGCGCTCGTTCCTTGGGCGCAAGCCATTCCCAGCGAGGCGAAGAGCGCTATGACTACCTTGCCCACCCGCATGGTCTCATGGCAGCGGCGGACAATCGGCGTCACTCAAGCCGATGCAGATGTCGTACTGGTTCTCGGCCGCATCCCAACCACGCACGACCACCTGGTAGGTCCCAGTCGTGGCCACCGGCCACTTGAAGTTCTCGTTCTCGCCGGTGTCCTGCCCATTCGAAGAACAAGTGCTCGGATCCGCTTCGGTACAAGGCGTGAGGTCCTTGCCCCCACGGTACAAGTGGACGTCCAGATCGCCGTGGCTCGTGTCCTTGAAGAACTTGAGCGTCACGTGAAGCTCCTCCCCTTCGAGAAGAGCCACGGAGAACCAGTCGTCGTCAAGAGAACAGATGACGTTGCCGCTGGCCTTGAAGGTCCCGCGATCCAAGTCCGCGATCCGAGCCGCACTGGCGCTGTCGTCTGGCTCAGCCGAGTCATCGATGCATTGACGGACACAGCTCGCGGCTGTCCTGGCGAAGGAAAGAGCGTAGGTATTTTCTCGTTCTTGGCCCGACGCGGCAAGCACCCGCACGAAATACGTCCCAGGCCCAAGGCAGGTGGAGATTTCCTCCTTGGCTTCGAGTCCTTCAGCGCGGGCCAGAACGGCCCCGCCTTCATCGGTAAGGAACAAGTCGAGGTCGCTCGACGATCCACCGTCCACTTCGAACGCGACGCGTGCGTCCGCGTCGAGCACGATCCGGTACCAATCATCGTCGCTGCGCGCCGAAGCGCTCGTCGCTTTCGGACACATCTTCAACGAGGGGTAGGCGCCGGGCTCGAGGGCAGCGTTCAATCTCGCGGCGGTGCGTGTATCGTTCTCCTCGAAGGCATCGTCCTCGCACGCACGAGGACCTGCGTCGCAACGCTGCGCCTGGGGCACGCACTGGCGGGCGAGACGGCCATCGACGGACTTGATGGCCGATTCGGAGCAAGCATAGCCGCCCGGGCAGTCGGTGTTCTCCGAGCACGCCGTGGCGCAGAACGTGGCGCCATCGGCCCCTGGCCGAACGCAGTGATCGCTTGGACCGCCGCACTGCGTGTCCGATGTGCAGGGGGCACAGAGCGGCAGCCCGCCGGGCCCACCCGGATTGGTGACGCTCATGCGAAATGCCCCTTGCGAAGGTGCCTGGGTGAGGTGGTCGCAGTCCCCGGTGGCGTCGTCGTTGTCCTTGGCCACGATAATGTAGAAAAGCTCCTTGGTTGTCCCCGCGGCTGCGTCGGCGACTGGGTTGGGAAGCTCCGCCCTCCATGTTCCTTGCCGCACATCGCCAGAGGAAAGAACCATGGATACCTGCGACATCTGTGACAAGTCAGGCGCATCGCCAGGGGCACGATCGGAATAATAGAGGAGCGGCGCAGACTTGAGGCCTTCGCTGTCCCTCACTTCAGCCTCGATGGAAAGGCCCAAAAGGGTCGACATGTCCCTAGGGGCGTGCTGGACCGCCGGTCTGTCCCCCGGGCACCCTGGCTTCGGAGCTTTTCGCAGCACGATCAGGAAGCTTTTCGTTGTCTTGTGCGCTTCCTCATCCGATGCCGACAGGATGAGCTCGTAGTGGTCCTGTGCGGCCACTTGCTCGGGCGTGGGGCAGAAGCGCCAGGTCGCTGCCGGATCACCTGGGCGAGCGGAGAGGACCCCGCCTTCGATACGCGGTTCCTCCTCGGCTATCGTGATCCGTGCGGAATCCGTGTCCTCGACAAGGATGGGAATCTCGAGACAGTCTCGCCTTGCCAAGTCGAGCGTGGTGCCCGTCCCGAGGGGTTGGCGAAACACGGGTGTACCGTCCCCGGATACGGCCGACCGGACCTCGACGCGAACGGATTGACGCGAGACCTGCGGTCCCTCGGTGACGAAGAACTCAAGATCGTGGAAGCCTATGTCCTGGACGACCGGCATCCATCGAAACTGGGCCACGCGGTCGCCGACAGGCTGGATCTCGGCTCGTTTTTCGAGATTTGGAATGGCAGAACGAAACCCGAACCTCGCGCCCTCCGCATCGCCCTTCGTGATCCGGAGCTCGAGAGAAAATGGAACGCCAACCTGAGCTACTTGGTCGGTAAGCCCCAGAAGAACCGGGGGATCATCGGCAGGCCCGCAGCCAAAGCAGGTGGTGGCTAGAGCAGCAGTCAGCGCGACAACATGGCACATCCGAAGCATGGAAATCGCTCTTGGCCGGCATGCACAGCAACCTCTGGGCCAGGGGCGTCAATTGATTGGCGCTAGGAAGCCATCATCGTGCGGAACAGCTCGGCATGCTCGTCGGAAACCGCAAACCTGCACAACTCCTTGGCAAAGGAGTCCTGGAGCGCGACGTCGGCCGAGCCAAGATGACGCATGGCCGAGATCACGTCGATCCCCGATTGAACGCTCCCTGAACAGACCAGCCCGGCACGGAATCCGGAGTGAAGCAACGCATGGTGGATGGCGAGGTGGTCAAATCCCCGACCGGTGATCTCGGCGACGTAGGGAACGATCTCGTCACGCAAGCGCTTGGGCAGGACCTTGGCCAGGCGATGTTGCTCCTCCGCGATGGCCAGTGCCGGCAGCGCAGAAGTGGCGAAGCTCGGGTCCACTTGTCGAATGATCCCGGCAATCAGAACCCCAAGTTCATCAGGCGACAGGCGCCACGGGATCGACAGGGTGGAGGTGGCCAGGCGCAAGGCCATGCCGGCGACAAACCGCAGCTCCCCCGCGCGGTCGGGGTGAACCCACCGAGTCCCCAGCACGAGAATTGGGGGCTCGCTAGGTTCGACGGCAACCGCCAACGGGTGCGACGACGAGATGTACACGTCTACGTCTGAGAAATTGAACTGCGCCGCAAGCGAGCCGATGGCGTCCCATGCCGCATGCCCGCTGCGCGGAAGCCGATCCGCCTTTCCCACCCCATGCCGGCGCAGGTCAACCGGAAACCGCTTTGCCAGTGGCTCGGCGAGGAGGTGGAAAACCTGGCGGAGCCCACTGCAAATCCCGGGGTGGAACCACAGGTCATCGATAGCCGGATCGGCTCCCATGGAGAACCGACGCTGCGCCACGCCGCGCGCCTCTCGAAGGAAGCCGCCCTCCTCCTCATCTCGAGCTTCACCGAGGGCAAGCGCGAGCTCGGCGGCGCACCGCGCGGCGCAAGATGAGCCAACGATTCCCGTGCGCGCGCGAGCGAAAAGTGCACGCGCGAGGACCACGTAGGCAGTACGGTCTGCCGGATCTCGGAAGAGCCGCTCACGCATCTTTGCGGCCACGCGGTCAAGGTGCACCCTCATGGACACCGTGTCTCGATGCGCGCTGAAGAAATCCACGAGGCCGCCCAGCGCCCTGGGATCGGTTGGATCGACGTCGATTGCTCGCCGGAATGCGTCCTCAGCGCGGGCGCGGTCCGAAAGCCCGTCTTGGTAGATCCGGGCGAGCCTATGGAGGTGCGTCACCTTGGCCGACGCCTCGTGGTCCATGGCAATGAGGCGCTCGGTGGCGACGACGGCCGTCCGGTAATCCTCGGCCTTGACCGCTAGGAGGGAAAGCCGTTCGAGCGCCTCCTTGTGGGTCGGGTCGAGAGCAAGGACCCGCTCGAACGACTTCATGGCCCAGCGGAGGTCTGCAACGTGGTCCGCATAGATTGTCCCTAGGCGCAAGAAGATCCGCTTCTCGACCTCGGGGTCCTTTTCGAGCTTTGCCCGCGCAATGAGGATCTCGAGCGCCTGTGGCCACTGATGGTCTTCCCAGGTCAGATCCTCTAATGCCGCAAGGGCTACGAGGTGCCGAGGATCCTCTGCAAGGGCTGCCGAAAGATGCGCCTTGGCGCTGGCGCGGTCCCCAATCGCGTCCCGATAGAGCAGCGCAAGCTCCATGTGGAGCTCGACTCCTCTTGGCGCCAATCCGAGCTCCAGGCGCGACAAGAGGAAGTCGGCCAGGTCCTTGTGCCGCTTCGTGGCAGCCAGGAGACCACGCAGGCGCGCGCACGCGTCATCGTTGTTCGGTCTTGCGGCTAGGGTGGCGCGCAGGTCGGCAATGGCTCGGTCTTGGTCGCGCATTCGGTCCATGCAGACCACCGCGGCCAGGTGATAGAGCGCCGCCCTATCTTCCACTTGGTCGAGCGCGGCCTCTCTCTCACAAGCCTCGGCGACCTCGTCCCATTTCTCCGCGACGAGGGCCGCCTGGCGCCAGCCTCGTAATGCAGGCAAGTGTCCCGGCATGAGCTCAGCCGCACGTCGGTACCGGGAAATCGCCTGAGCCGGCGCCACTTCGGCGAGCGCATCCCCGGCGCGCACCAAGAACACCGCCTGCGCCCGAGGATCCCAGTTGAAGTACCTAGCAATCGATTCCTGGAGCGTCGCTTGCTCCTCTGGCGATCCGAGCTCGCGGGTCCGCCCTTCCAGGCGAAACAGGAGCATCCGCGCAGCGTGCGGCAGTGGCCGTCCTTCGAAGGACACGACTGCTTCGTGACAAGCCGTGACGGCCGATGAGGTCGAACCCACCAGATCGAGCAGTCGTGCCTGCTCGAGTGCAACGGCCGCGCGATCGTCCGGCGTCGCCAGCGAAGCGCGGAGTTTTTCGTGTACCTGGGTGAGCTCAGCGCTTCTGCCGTGACGGGTGTAGTACGACTCGAGCGACCGCAGGGCGAATGGATGGGAGGGATCGAGCGATGCGAGAGTCTCCCACGCGAGGACCGCAGAAACCGTATCCCCCCTCATTTCCCCGTCGACCCGCGCCAGCTCCTCATACGCCCGTATCTTCGCCGTCGTGTCTGCCTTTTCCTCAGCGGAAGATAGGCATGCAAGCGCCCGATCGGCGAGCTTGGCCCAAAGGCCCGCCGATGCCGCGTTGCGCTCGAGCCCATCTCGCGCGAGAGGCTCGCTGGGCTCTCGCCCGAGGACAAGCTCGTAGACCTCCACCGCCCCGAGCGAGTCGTCGACGTGCCGTTCAAGGCGATCGGCAAGTGAAAGCAAGTGCTGAACGGAGGACGGCT
The DNA here is from genome assembly GCA_016210055.1 of Deltaproteobacteria bacterium. Taxonomy (GTDB): domain Bacteria; phylum Myxococcota_A; class Polyangia; order Haliangiales; family SHYZ01; genus JACQUZ01. The sequence continues at coordinate 16,776 of JACQUZ010000016.1, forward strand.
GCCCTGCACGCACTGCTTCGAGCTCTCTTCCGAGGCAAGCCGCAAGGGGAGTCCTTGCGCCCGTGGCCTCGCACGCACGCTGAAACAGCTCGCGGGCGGCAACGAACCCCGGGCGTGCCGCGATGACCGGCTCGAGCACCACGGCGGCTCGGGCTGGGTCCGCCTCTACCTTCATGAGAGTGGCGGCGGCACGAAAGCGCAACGCCGCCCTTTCGAGGGTATTAGTCGCTTCGGGAAGAGCCTGGGCCCGTGACAGCCACTGCGTACCCGCCTCGCGCTCTCGGTTGGATGCAAGGAGGGCAGCCACGAGCATGGCGTGAACACGCGCCGAGGTCGGGTCTCGCTCGAGGAGCTCCGAGAGAATCTCGATCACCGGGGCGGGGGGCTCCTTGGTGGACGGCTCCCACAGGAGTGCCATGCGACGGAGTGCAAGGGAAGCAGCCGCTTCCCGACCGCGCGCCGCGCGCTGGGCGTCGTGCAACGCTTCCAGGACTTGCGATGTAGGGTTGGCTTCCGGGGCCTCCGTGCGTGCGCCCTTCCCGGACGCCTCGAGAAGGCGGACGATCGCGTGGTGAGCTTCCGAGCATTCTGGGTCCAAGTCCAGGACGCGGCGCCATGCGTGGAGTACCTGATCATGCAGGTGCAGGGCTGCCCCTTGCCTCATGGCGCGCTCGGCAGCGCGGGCGGCGCTCGCCCATTGACCTTGCTCCTCACGGAAATCGACCAGGCGCCCCTCAGCAGAGCCCAGGGCAACCTTCGCCAGCTCCTCGAGCCTTCCGGCCTTGGCCAAAAGACGACGACGAGCTTCGACCTCCGCTGGGTGATCCGAGCCAGCCTCGAGAACAGCGAGCGCATCGTCCACGCGACCCGCCTGCTCAAAGAGGCGACTTGCCCGCAAGCGACCGGAGGCGGTACCCATCGAAGCTAGGCCGCGGACCGCTCCTTCGATGTCGCCTGCCTCGATGGAGGCCACGACGAGTTCAAAGGCAGTGAGAAGATCCCCCGGGTCCTCGGCAACTGCGCGACGAAGCGTGGCGAGGACGCCCATCTTGTCCCCGGCCTTTTCGAGGAGGCGAGAGGCGTGACGCAAGGCATGCGCTCGCCGACCAGGCGTGGGCGAGACATCCCCCAACACTTCGAGGACGCCAGCGGCTTGTCGCACCTCGTCTCTCCGCTCGAGGCAGTCAGCCAAGCTCGAAAGGACGAGTGGATCGGCGGGAGCACTCGCGCGGGCCTGTTCGAGTGCGCTTGTGGCGAGCGGTAGCTCACCCAAGGTCATGTGGACGACCCCACGTCGCCTGTGCACGGCAACTTCCAAGGAGGAGCCGGAAAGAGCACTCGCCCACTCGCCTGCCGAGCGCGCGCAATCGCGCAGTTCTCCAGAACGTAGCGCAGCCCTGTGCAACCCGAACAAGGCAGCTCGATCCGAGGGGACGATCTGGTGCGCTTGCAAGTAAGCCTCGCGCGCCGTGGGCAGATCTGAACTCGCCTCGAGCAGGCGGCCGGCCGCGACGAGCAGGGCACTTTGAAGCGGCAGGTCCTCTACGCCTTGGGCGAGGTCCCTGAGCGCCGTCGCCAGCTCCGCGTCGCTCGAGCCGAGAAGGGCGAGGTCCACGGCTCCGAGACGTGATGAGACATCGCTGGGCCGAAGCTCATAGAGCTCGTCATGCACCGCCCGCGCTTGCGCCTCGTCACCCATCGAAAGGAGGATCTCCAAGCGAAGCGCCGCCCTGGCGAACCGTTCTTCGCCGAGGGCAGTCCTGGGATCCAGGGCAAGGAGGGCGCCCTCGAGGTCGCCTTGAGCCAAGCAAAGCCGCCTTAGCCCTCTCATCGCAGGCGCATCGCCTGGTTCGAGCGCGAGAACCTCCTCGAGGTGCTCCTTGGCCCGAACGTGGTCGCCGAGCCGTTCCGCCACGGCAAAAGACTCCAACCGGAGGATCCTCGCTCGCTGGGGATCGCGGGCCAGGAGGATCTCTTTCTCATAATGCTCGAGAGCGGACCGATCCTCTTCGACAGATGGGCCCCGTGGGTCCGAAGGCGCGTCCTGGAAGCGGAAGCCTGCTGGGTCGAGAACGGGCGGCTCCGAGACGCACAGCGTGGCAAGATCCCGGGCGGGAAGTTCTAGCTCCGCGGTCGGTTCGGGAGCTGGCTGCCCCGTCGGCGCCGCCGGTGCAGCGAGCTCGGTGGTAGGCGAAGCGGCTGCCTCAGACAAGGCGGTTCCTTCACCAGCGCTTGGCCTTGGCTCAGCGTCATGTTTAGCGGTGACCAGCTTGGCCAAAGCCTCTGGCACGGGAGCCGGTCCTTCCAATTCTGGCTCGTCAGCCGTGAACTCGATGACAGGCCCCTCAGCAATGGAGGAAATGGCCCCACGCCGAACGATGTTTTGGCTTACCCGCCTGGTCGGGACCGAGGGCACAGCTGGCGGAATTGGGGTTGTCTCCTCGACCCGGACCTGAATGTCGTCGTAAAATTCCTCGTCCTCCGAAGCACTAGCTTCCTCCGAAGGCACGGTGGTCGAATCGGTGATGAACTTGCGCACGAGGCCCTCGTCCGCGATGCGCGTCGCCTCATGCCCTTCATAATCGGCCTCGCTCGCAGGTGGGGGCGGTGGCGAAGGCGCTGGCCCGTTCGGTTGTGCGCGCGGAAGAAGGTCCTCCCGCCTGACGAGCGCTGGTCCCTTTCGGGCCTGTGTCTCCGCGACGGTCTTCGCCAAGAGGTTCTCCGCGACCTCGGCGATCACGGTGGCCTCGGAGAACTCATCGGCGGCGGTGTCGGTCTCATCATGGAACGTGGCCTCCCCCGCACCGATGGGACGATCCTCGGACGGGGTGGATCCGACCGCGAAGGGAGCATCCAGAGGGAACCCGAAGATCTCCTCGTCCGTGAGGCTCGATCCAACCTGGACAGGCGTAGGGGGCAACGGCATGGCAGGAGGTGGAGGCAGCTCGGGCGGAGAATTGCCGAGTAGCCCTCCCAGCGACTCCCCTTCACCAAGGAGGTCGAAATCCCCGTCGAGGAAGTGCACCAGGGGATCGATCTCTTCAGCCGGGCGCGAAGCTTGGGCCGGCTCCTTTGGCGCGAGGCTCGGCCCCGTCCCGGTCACCACGTCAAATTCCTTGGCCCAATCCTCGAGGTCCAGGTCCTTGTCGGAAGGGTTCTTGGGATCGCCCGACATCCTAGAGCCCCAGCTCGCTTTGCATGGAGAGATGCCGCTCGCTCACCGCCCATGCAAGGAGGTCGCTTCCCGTGGGATGAGTGGCTCGCTCGCTTGGCAACGGAACGAGCACGTCGAGTGCTGCGGCCAGGTCGCAAGACATGAGCAGCGCGGCACGGCAGGCAGCAAGTCGGACGCGGAGCTGCCAGGCAGCCACGTCAAAGGGCGTCAAGAGCTCGGAGACGAGACTTGGGAGCTGCTTCTTGCTCTTGCGTGACATGGCCTTTCCCAAGGCTCGCGTGCGCTCCTCGAGCGCACGACTCGCTCCGACGCTAGCGAGGTGCGGCACCTGTGCGGGATTTCCGCCTGCAAGTGCCCAGGCGGCGGCCAAGTTCATCTGCAGCTCTGCCGAATCCCCTTCGAGGACAAGACCGCTCCGGAGGCGCGCTTCTGCGACGCAACGAGCGAGCATGTACCGCTCGCATGGACCTTTTGGCCTTGCCACGTCGTCCGAGAGCAGCAGGCGGGGAGGATCCAGCGAAATGGCCCGGGCAAGCTGGGTTCTCGTCCCGGAAACGTACAACTCGAGCTCCTTCAAGCCGACGAGACTGACCATGGAGGCGACCAAGGGGAAATCGCGAGCGATTCCCCTTGTTGGCACGAGGTCTCGCTTGGCAAGGCCGAGCTCTTCTTGCTCTTGCACCTGCATGCTCGCAATTCCCTCGGAGGCGAGCGCCCATCCTGGTCCACAAGGTGACATCCCACCTTGGAGCTCAAGGAGGTCACGCCAGTGCCCATCCTCCATGGCTCGCTCGCGAGGCTTGGGCTTCCCTGAGTGCACCGAGCGGAGCTCGGCATGTCGCCCTCTGTCGACACCACCGAGAGCAACCGCGGCCCCGAGCGCCAAGTACTCCAGCGTCGCGTTTCCCTGTGCGGCAGCAACTTGGGCGAGAAGGCCATGGAGCCCCAGGTTTCCTGGATCGCTCGAGATGGCTGTGGCTAGATCGTGGGCCGCCCCCTGACAAGCCTCCTCCCTGTCCGGCCCGTCGGAGAGATCAACCAGGTCCCGAATCGCGTCCGGTTGCGTGGGGGCGATGGCCCGCACCTTGAGCAGAACATGGCGCGCGAGCTGTGGTTCGCCGGAACGGCGGTAGAGCCCGGCAGCTTCGAGGAGCTTCTCCACCTGGGTTCCTGGGTCCACGGCGCCGCCTGCCACGCACTCGATCTCACGAGCGGCACGGCCGGGGTTCCCCTGCTCGAGGACGAGTCGCGCGAGGAGCTCCCTCGCCTCGAGGTCGTCGCTCGCCTGGCCAAGTGCTTGTTCGAGTTTCTGTACGGCTCCGGAGATGTCTCCAGCTTGCCGAAGAAGGCCTGCCTGGCGCTTCAGCGCCAAAGCCCTCGCGGACGCATCGTCTTCGGCACAGGTGATGCGAGCCAGGAGTTCCAAGCACCCGATCGCGTCGCCAGCGGCCATGCGGTGCTCGGCAAGCCTCCAAAGCGCGCGGAGCTGCGTCGGCTCGAGCTCGAGGACCGCCCGCAAGTCCTCTTCTGCCGCGCCGCCAAGTCCCCGCGATGCGCGAAGCGCGGCTCGCTCGAGGAGCAGCGGAACTTGGGCGCTTCCCGCGGGGACCGCATGGATCTTGTGGGAAAGCAATACATCGACGGCCTTAAGGTCTCCCTTGCCGGCGAAGATCTCCTTCGCCCGGGTAAAGGCTTTCTCGTCGCCTGGGGCATGACGAAGCACCGTGCAATAGAGCGGCGCTGCTTCTGCGGGCTGTGCGAGATCCCGGTCCCACGTCTCGGCCGCGTCGCGGAAAAACGCGGCCGCTGCGGCGTCATCCGCACACCCATGGGCGAGACGTGCCGTCGCCCGCGCATGGACCTCGAGGTCCCCTGCCCGACGCGCAACCCGCCTCAGCGACCAGAGCGCCCCAGGATGGTCTGGCTCGGCTTGCAGAACCTTGGCGAGGACTTCGCCGGCCTTGGCGAGGGCACCGGCTTTCTCCAGCGCGCGCGCGCGGAGCATGAGCACGTCGAGAAGCGTCTCCGGCTCGTCGGCGAGCTCCGCGCGTCTTGAAAAGAGGTCGGCGAGCTCGGCGGCAGGCAAGTCGACACCGAGATCTGTCGCCGCGAGCACCACGGCCACATTTCCCGGTACGCGCTCGAGGGCGCGAAGCACGAGCTCGCGGGCTCTCTGCGGGCCATTCACCTCGCGCGCGGAAAGGAACGCCGCCCTAAGGAGCAAGGCACCAGCAAGCTGCTTGTCCCTCGTGTTCTCGGCCAGCGCGACGAGAGCTCCAACGCGCTCCTTGGGACTTGCCTGTCTCGCCGCGACCAAGGCGCGCCCGAGGAAGACAGACGGGCGACCCTGCCCATCTACCTCAGCCAAGGTCCTCGCCGCTCGCTCGGGTTCTGCCAGGGACCAAAAGGCCGATTCCTCGAGGAACTCGTGGGCTAGCGGATCCTTCCCAACGCCCAACGTCGCCAAGGCGTCGGCGAGTGCACTTCCGTCCCCACTCTTGGCTGCGAGCTCGATGAGCGCCCAGGTGGCGTGCGTCCGAGTCCCCTCTTCTTCAGCCGCACGGCGGAACGCCCCCCGCGCGTCCTCCACGCGGCCCCGAGACTCGTGAAGCTCACCCAGGCGCATGAGGAGCAGTCCTCGTGCAGTGCCGCCTTGCAGGCTGCTCTCTGATTCGAGCACGTCGGCGAGCTCGTCTCGATCGGACAACGCGTCTTCAAGCCGGCACCAGGTGGAGTCCCCGGCATCCGATGCCACGAGGCTGCGGTACAGGGCCGCAGCTTCCTTCTCCTGGCCCAGCTTGCCTGCGAGCACCGCAGCTGCCCCAGCCCGTGCCCGGGCAAAGGCGGGGTGCGCATCATCGACCACCAGGTCGCTCGTCTCCATGAGGACCCGAGCGAGTTCCTCCCACTCCCCTTTTCGGAACAGAAGCAGGGCGAGCTCCTCACGGGCGAAGGTCTCCTCGGGTGAGCACGAGACAGCCTTCCGAGTAGTCTCGATGGCTCGCCCGGGCTGGTGGAGCTCATCCTCGTAGATGCGGGCAACCTCCAGGAAGGCATGGGTCTTTCGAGCCGGTTCTTGCACACTTGCTGCGATCTCCTCGAGGAGGCGCACCCGTTCTTCGTTTCGCCCCAGGGAGCGGAGCAGCTCTTCCAAGCGAAAGAGGATGGATCGATCATCGGGGCGCTTCTGATTTAGGCGCTCGATCGCGCGCAAGGCATCCTCGGGCTTGCCTTGCTCCTCGTAGAGGCGTGCCAGCTCCTCGAGTGCGTCGTCCGCTTCAGGCCCACTTAGCCCAATCGCATCGAGCTGCAGCTCGAGGAGCGCGCAGGCGTCCTCGAGTCGACCCTCGCGCTGGCTGAGCGCCGATAAAGCGTACACCGCGGGCCAGTAGCCAGGGACGAGCGAAAGCGCTTGGCCATGGTACATGCGGGCGTCGGCATTTCGCCCCAGGCGCAGGCTCGAGACATCACCAGCGGCCACCAGCAATGCGGCTGCCCACGTGGCGCTCGGTGGGACGTCAGCTTCCCCTCCAAGGATCGTGCCCGTTCGGGCCGCCTCTGCTTGGGCCACGAGGAGCTTGACGACAGTCTCGAAATCGCCGCGCGCCAGCGCGCTCCGCTCGCACGCGTCGCTCACGGCGAGATGCCCCGGTGCCCGCGCAGAAAGCTCGGTCAGGCACGCCAACGCCTCCTCGGGCTTGCCTGCCCGCTCGAGGACGAATGCGCGCTTGACCTCGAGCAAGAGAGCATGCTCGGCGTCGGGTTCATGCTCGGCAAGCTGGGCGCATAGCGAGGCGAGGCTGTCCCAGCGTCCCAATTTCTCCGCCAGCTCGAGCATCCGCGAGAGGACCAGGGCATCTGAGGGAGCGAGACTGGCCGCCTGTTCGAGATACGCCCATGCCCGCTCCAGGTCTCCGGCCTTCTCGGCCACGTCTGCCTGGCGCTTGCGCAGGACCAGGACTTCGCGCGGCGAGGCCCCTTCGTCCCGTGCAAGCGCCACCCTCGCCTCCAGTGCCGCCAGCACCTCGTCGACGCTCCCGAGTACCTCGGCCAATCGCGCGCGCTCGGTCAAGACCTCGCGCCGGCCGACGCCGACCGCAGAAGCCTCGGCCAGGATCTCGAGCGCACTCGGGATCGCTGCCTTATCCCTCGCCACGAGGCGCGCGAGGTCGAGGAGATACGCCACCTTCCTCGCGGGCGAGCCCACCGCGTCCGTAAGGAGTCGAACGATGCGCGCGAGCGTGGCGTCGTCCTGTTCCAAGTGTGCCAGGCGCTCCCGCGCAAGGAGCGCCGGGAGGTGACGCGAGTCGAGCGCGATCGCCCGATCGTACGCGCTCTTGGCCGCCGCACGATCGCCAACTCGGTCTTCAAGGATGTGCCCCTTTTCGACGTGCAGGTCGGCTCGCTCGGAATCACTGCCCGCGAAGCGCGTCTCGGCGTCGATGAGCTTGAGCAGGTTCGGCCACAGCCCCCGGCGGTAGAACACGCGCCTTATGGACCACAGGTTGGGGCGCAGGGCGGGGTCGAGCTGAAGCGCGCGCGCATGGGCCTTGACTGCCGCTCCTTCGTCCTTGAGCTTGCGCTCCAAGAGCTCGCCGAGCTCGCAAGCCAAGAGAGCGGCGTGCTCGCGGTTCGTCTCTCGGTCCAGCTCGGCAACGAGCTCGTCCGCTCGGCTCTTCCAGTCCTCGGACTGGGCATCGGCGATGGCCTGATCCAGGATTGTCGCCGTGGCAGCCGGTGGCAAGGGCGGCGGTGGAACGCCATTTGGGGGCTTCTGGGCAGCGTCGCCTCGGGCCTGATCCTGGGTATTTTCTAGGCGATCTGCTGAGAAGCCGTCGGCGCGCGTGGGGACGGCGTCTGCGAAGTCATTCTCCACGTCCTCCGGCTCCTGAGACGACTCCGGTCCGGGGCCGCGATCCTGGGGAAAAAGGGGCATCGGAAGACACGAAAAGTTCTAGTCATTATCAAGATCTCGCCGAGAGGTGTCAACGCGCAGGTGCCCGTCCCGGAACAAGTTGCGGCATGTATGAATGTATGAATGACGCGCGTCGCCAAGAAGGAACATCCCGGAAACGAGCGGGAAACAAGCTGATTGCGAGAGTAGCGAACGAAAGGGGGTCGTTCATGGGGAAATTCCCTATCCACCTGCTGCTCGCTCTTGCTTTTGTCCTTGAAACACCAGCCTTCGCTTCCGAAGGCAGCCAAGACGCACCGCCAGCCCAGAAACCCTTGGCACCCGAGGCTAGCCCTGGTCGGAGCCAAGAGCTCGTGGCAGAAGCTGGCTCACCAGGCGAGACTTCGTCGGTTTCCGTCGTGCCCGTAGCAGCGGTTGAAAGAGAAGGTTCGGCACCCGACAGCGACCAGGGCGTGACCGTGGCCGGGATCCAGTTCACCGGTCTTCTCGACGCGTACGTGAGCCTCAACCCGGCACGCGGGCCGAAGAACTCCGCGCAAAACGAGCTCCACGCGTTCGACACCTTCACGAACGATCTCTCGTTCTCCTACGCCGAGCTTGCACTCGAGCGAAAGCCCTCGCCGGTCGGATTCCGGCTCGACTTGGGGTTCGGTCCCACTGGCGACGCGGTCAACGCCACCGATGCGGCGACGGGCGAGGGCGCGGATCTCATGCGAAACATCCAGCAGGCGTACCTCATCTGGCAGGCAGCGCCCAAGCTCAGCTTCCGTGTCGGCAAGATGGTCACGCACCACGGGTTTGAAGTGATTGAAAGCCAAGGCAACTGGAACTACACCAGGGGTATTCTCTTCACCTGGGCGATCCCCTTCACCTCGACGGGCATTGGCGCGAGCTATGCCCTATCGGGAGCGGTCGACATGTCGTTCTTCCTGGTGAATGGCCTCAACAACACGCTTGAAACGAACGACTTCAAGAGCCCCTGTTTCCAGCTCGTCATGCGACCCTCCTCGTCCCTCTCGATCACCGCCAATTACCAGCTCTTCAACGAGAAGCCCGGCGAGGAAGGAGGCGTCACGAAGCTTGAGAACGGGGTCCACCTTCTGGACTTGATCGCGGCATACTCCCCGACCGCCAAGCTCGAGCTTGCCGTTAACGCAGACGTGGGCTATGACGCATCGATCGACGACGACAAGACCTTCTTTGGGGTCGCCGGCTACGCGCGCTACCATCTTGCGGAGACCATGGACGTTGCAGCGCGGGCCGAGTATTTCCAGGACGGCCGGTCATCCCTTTTTGGCCTTCCCGGCGACGAACCGGGCAAGGTCTTCGAATCCACCGCCACGTTCTCCTATGCCCCGGCGAGCGGCCTCCTCCTGCGCACCGACCTCCGGCTTGATCAAGGGCTTTCTGGCTACAAGCCGTTTACCGACAAGGATGGAGGGGCTGTCGCATCCGCTGCGACCGTGACGATGGGGGCGGTAGCGTCTTTCTAGCGAGCTCTACGGCAACGTGACGCTCGCCACGTTGCTCGCGACGGACGCGCCGTTCGCATTGGTTGCCAACACGCGGTACCAGTAGATCCCTGGGGCGGTCAGGGTATCGGTGGCACTCGTTACGTCGGTGGCCAGCTGGACAACTTCGACATAGCTGCTCTCAAGCGAATCGCGGCGCAGGATCGTGAACGCGGTTTCGTCTGCGCTGTTGTCAGTCCAGGTCAGGCTGACGGAGCCCCCCTCCAAGATAGCCCTGAGCTGCGTGGGGCCAGCTGGGGGCACGCCTTGCTTGTCGCACAGCAACGACATCATGACGTTGTTCGCGATAAGTTCCATTCGCAGCTGTGTCGGTGACGTGCGCTTGACTTGGGCTTGGCGGGTCGTTGTGCTCGATCCGCACGTAAATTTCGCCTGCGCCGCGAGCATGCCGCTTGCCACGGAGATCTTGCCGCCGTCGGTGCAGTTGTCGGCACCAGGTTCGAAGGCCGAAAGGGGGGTCGAGGTATAGCTGAAGCTGCCTCCACCCGTACGGGTCACCGTCAGGCTTACGGCAGCCTTGAACCATAGCCCGTCTTCGTCCGCGGCCTCATAGCCATCAGACGCGCCGGCTTGGAACTTGGTACACGACCATCGCCCGTCCAGGTCAGCCGTTGTCACCGCCTTGGTTGATTGCTCCAGGTAGTCGAACAGCTCGTTGAACACATCGGCCGAAATGACGTCGCCTGGCCTAAGGCGCTGCGGCAGCTTGAAATCCGCTGCCGGCACAAGCCGCCAAGAGAGTGCTACAAGGCAGCATGCTCCAAGAACGATGGAAAGCTTCCACATGGCAATCCCCTATTCAAAGCGTGCCTGATCCAACACGACGTCGTCGAAGCCGCCGCCCGGCCGACGCTTCGGCTCATCTCGATTACCGCCGCCACCGCCACACGTGTTCATGAGAAGCGCAATTGCCGCAATCAAGAAGGCTGTCTTCATCCGTACCATGGGCACTCCAATGGGCTCGCCAATGAACCTGGTCACCACGATGATCCGGCCGCCCCCGCGTGGACGCGTCGAATATCATCTCACGCCTTCAGGAACCAAGCTACTGGTTCGAGTTGTCGCGTCAGCGCGCCAGGATCGACCGGATCGCCAGCCCGACTCCGGTATCGCCAGAACAGCGACAAGGAACCGTGCGCCTATGGGCTCGCCTTTTGGAGGGCGAGGCGGTTGTTAAGTGCGAACGTCACACCGGCGTCTCCGACGTTCCCTTCCCCAGGCCCAGACCTTCCAGCTCGGCCAAGAAGCCCTGCAAAATGGCTCTTGCCGTGGCATCGCTCACGATGGGGTGTAGGTACTCAAAGACCACGTTCACCGCGCCCACGGATTGGGTTACGGCCAGGCCACAACCAGGGCGGCGAGCAAGCGATCCGCGGACGAGAATCCGCAAAGTGTCAGCGCCAACCGGGAGCGGTAGCTCCGGCGGCGAGCGCATGTGGCTCCAAAGAAAGCTGAAAAAGAACGAGTGCGGATCGGCATCGAGTCTCCGCAGTGCGGCACGGAGGAGCTTGGGAGGCATGATCGCGCTGATGACGCCCAGGTGGACCGGCGTCTCGATGGATTCGTCAAGCGAGCGACCCTCGCGCACCTTGGTCGAAACAACCTGCGGCAAGCTTGTCGCGCGAACCTCGTCGGGTGTCACCTCGAGCTTGACCGTGCCCACGTAATTTCCCAGGGTGGCTGGCATGCCCAGCTCCTTGCGCAGGTTTGTCGGCAGAAGGATGCGGTAGGGCCGGTCGGGGTTCCCGCGGGCGCTCCGCAGCCTGTCGGCAGCGCGCAGTGCCGCAGCGACAAGCAAGTCGTTGCGCGTGACTCCCAGGGAAGCAGCAGCGCTCTTGAGGGCTTCCCACGAACTGGGCGACACCGTTTCCATCTGGTGCCTCGAGTGGGTCGGCTGCGGTCTCTCGTCGTCGAGGAGATGGGCGCGCACGACGCCAACCTTTCCGAACGGCCGCACGTGGCGCCGAATCGCCCGGACGAGCCACGGAAGGCCCTTGCGCCCAAGCAGGATCCGAAACCGGCGACCGTCTGGCGGAAGGGCCAGCGGCGATGGGGGACGACCCTCGCGTGCCTCGTTGTAGCGGGTGATGAGCCAACCAAGGAGGAGCAGGCCGCCTTCGCCGTCCACCGCGCTGTGATGGACCGTAAGGCACAGGCGGAAGCCCCCCTCGACACGCGGAGCGTGGATCACGCGGAACGGAGGTGAACGCGCGAGGTCGATGTGCGCGTCGAGCATGGCGGAATCACGGGCTTCGAGCGGTTCATCGGACCACGAGATCAACGAGGCCGCCGAAATCCATGGCTTTCGAGCGACGAATCGCTCGACGCCGAGAACGGCCTCGCGCACGAACGAGCGCAGCATCGGCACCTCGGCCATGAGCGCCGCCAAAGCACGCTCGAGCGCCGCCCGGTCGATGGGGGCACGGGTATCCACGAAGTGATGGGAATTCATGGGCGTTCCGGGGTAGTCCTGAGCCACGAAGAAGCGATCGAGCGCATTGAGGGGCAGGGCTCGCGACTCAGGCGCGGCAAGTCCGATGAGCAGCGCGGCTCCCGAGGCGGCTACCGCCAGTCCACCTTCAGGCCAAAGCGCCGCAGCAAGCAGCGCAAGCGCGGCGAGCTCCAAGAGCAGGCGTCGCCGTGGCACCCGGAGCAGGCTCCATGCACCCACCATGGCGATGATCCAGCCGAGGCCACCGTGGCGCGCACCCAGCCATGCGACGGCAAGGCCAGCAGCGCGGGTGCCCAAGCAAAACGGATCATGGGGCGAAGGGCGGCGCACCATCAGGCGATTATACGGGAACTAGCGGGAACTTCCTTCCTCCTCGGGGAGGAGGCGCACCGTCCCGGCCTGGCCGTCGATCTCCACGCTCTGACCGGACCGGATCCTCCGCGTGGCGTCTTTTGCCCCAACGACCGTCGGAATGCCCAGCTCGCGGCCAATGATGGCGGTGTGCGAGAGGAGGCTGCCCTTCTCCGAAACAATCCCGCCAGAGGCGACCATCAGGTAGACCCACCCCGGGTCGGTCATGGGCGCGACCAGGATTTCGCCATTTATGGTGAGGTCGCAAGACGGGTCGAAGATCACCTTAGCCGGCGCTTTGGCCACTCCAGGGCTGCACCCGAGGCCGCGAAGAAGCACGGCGTCGTCGGCATGCTCGGGTACCGCGGGCTCGCAGTTGGCTAGCGCCACTACCCCGAGCGTCGTAATCCGCGGCGCAGGCCGACGCTCGGCAAAGCTCGCGTACTCGCGCTTTCGCAAGGCAACCAGCGCCTTGAGATCGCGCGTCACTGCATGACCACGCACCACGCCGAACACCTCGTCCACAGCGAGCCAAAACACGTCGCCCGGCGAGTCGAGCAAGCGCCCAGCCGCAAGAATACGCCCGAGCTGGCGGAAGATGCGCTTGACCATGCCGAAGCCGCGACTGCGGGCGAGCCGGAGGTTCTCCCGGTGCTTGACGCCAGCACGCAGGCGGCGAAGCACCCACCCGAACAGCCATCGTCTCAAGGGTCGTCGTGACAGCTTGCCAGCGACTTCCTTTTCGGCCCGCTCGCGGATTGCGTCCTCCCTGCGTTCCATGAGCTCGATCGCCTGCCCACCACGAAGGTAGTTTCGCAGCATGGCGATGAGAAACCCCGGGTTCTCCTCGAGTGTTGGGGTTTCCAGCTTGAGCTCGTGCAGAGTGCGGTCGCCATAGCGGCGGATGTGCTCGTCGAGCTCAGCGCTGAATTCCTGAAAGCTTGGTTCCTCGCGAACACGCCGCCAGGCGGTGGCGTCATCGACCTCGCTTCCGAAAAGCGCCCGCAAGGGCTCGTCCTGGCGAATCCGAGCGGTCAACGCCAGAACTGAGCGGACCGGCTCCACGCTCTCGAGGCCACGTTCACCGCAGAGGAGGTCATTCCTCAGCGCCGCCGGGTCACCGAGATTGAACCGGGCGACAAGCTTCCCCAGGAGCTCGTGGAGCTGCTGCGTGTACGAATCGTTGATGACGGAGATCGCGTAGGGTGCAAGAAGGCTTCGGCTGATTCGCTCATAGAGGTCGAGCAGCGCATGAGCCTCGAGCGCCGCAAGATCGAGCTTTTGGAAATCCGCCAGGACTTGGCCGAAATCCTCCTGGAACCGCTCGACGTTCCTGTCCAGCCGCACGAAGTGGGCGAGCATCCGCCAAGCCACCCGGCCGACCAGGGGCGCGACGCGCAGCTTTTCCCACAGGCTGCGGCGCACCGGCCGCACGTAGCGATGCTTGAGTCCTAGCGCCTTCTCCCAGGCCTCCAGGCTCCACTCGAACCCCGGCACGAGGCCGGCGAAGCGGTACCAGTTCAGGATGTTGTAGTAGATGCGCCCGTCGACCAGGCCGACCAGGTTCGCGTGGACGCTTTCAGCCTCCTCGAGCAGCCGCTCGGGCACGCCGAACGACCTTGAGAACTCGCGAAAGGTGATCTCGTACCCCTTGCGTGCAAACGTAAAGGTCAGCGGCGAGGACAGCCCTGGGTAGCTCTCGACGACGTTGGCGTTGTCGAAGATGCTTTCCCGCTCCCGGCCTAGTGTCGTAATGGGCCGCGCTTGCAAGAGGTAGGGCCGCGCCGAGGAGTCGAACGCCCACTCGATGTCCTGCGGCACCCCACGGAGCGCTTGCACCTTGCGGCCCAGGGCCAAAAGTGCGTGGAGCTGCTCCTCGTCCAAGGCCGGGCGATTGCCCTCCTCCTTGGATACCTCCGCCACGCAAGTCCCGCTCCCCCGAGTCGGATCGACGACCACGCGGGACCGCTTTTCGACGACCTTGCGGTCGCGCAGGCGCCCGCTTTCGAGATCGAGGAAATACGTGTCGCTCTCCACGAGCCCGCCCACGATTCCCTCACCAAGCCCGAGCCCGGCGGACACCACGGCCTCGGTGGTGTCACCGCTCGTCGGGTTGGCGGTAAAAAGGATGCCCGACACGCGACTATCCACCATCTGCTGCACCACGACCGCCGCTTCGATCGGCTGGGTTTCGAGCCCACGCAGCCGCCGGTAAAGAAGAGCCCTTTCGGAAAACGCCGACGCGAAGCAGTCGACGACCCTCGCGAGCAGCGTCTCGCGGGTAACGTAGAGATAGGTATCCATCTGGCCGGCGAAGGAATCCTTGGCGGAGTCCTCGCCCACCACCGAGGAGCGCACGGCGACGAGCGCCCCCGCGGGGAACGAGGCGGCGTCGAAATGCGCCATCAGGGCCTCGCGATCTGCTGACGCAAGGCCGCTGGCCCGGATCCGCTCCTGAAGACGAGTGCTGGCATCACGGATCGCCGCCCGGTTGCCGACGTCAAGGTCGCGCATCACGCGCTCGAGCTCGTCGGCGATCGGCGCCCAGAGGTCCTTGAATACCTTTGTCGTGACGCAGAACCAGGCCGGAACTGGGAACCCCTCCCGGGTAAGAGCCAAGAGGTTGGCTGCCTTGCCGCCCAGGAGGCGCGCAGGCACGATGTCGCTCCCGGCTCCATCGAGAAATCGGAGATCTTCCGGCCCACCTTCGGATTGCGCCTGCGCCATTGGCACGAGTAACCTCAGCATACCATGTCGTCATCGGGCCCAAAGGCACGAGCGCCACGACCGACCAAGGCGGGCCGTATCGCGGACTTCCTAGGCGAGATGTTCCCGCCGATCGTTCACCTGCCCGCCTCCTTAACGAGTGTCGCGGCGATCTATTTTTCTCTCGCGGCGCTCGAGGGGCGGATGCCGCTCACCCTCACCTGGCGCGCGGGGGGGGCTGCCTTAACGCTTTTTCTCTTTGGCTTGCTCATGCGCCTCTATGACGAGCTGAAGGACGTCGAGACCGACCTCCGCCTCGGACGCGCCGGTGATCCCCGCTACATGGATCGGCCCATCGTGACCGGACGCATTCGGGTTGAGGACCTGGACGCCCTCCGCGTGGCGGTCAGCGTCGCCGCGCTGGCCGTGAACCTTCCGCTCGGATTCCCGCTGCCGCTTGCCGTCTTCGCCGGCGTGTTCCTTCTTTGCTGGCTGTCTTTCAAGTGGTTCTTTTGGCCTGCTATTTCGCGAAACATTCTGCTCGCATTCGTCACCCACAACCCGATCGCCGCCGCGCTGGGGCTCTACGTCGTCGCAGTCTACACGCGCGACTTCGGGCTCACCGTTCCGTGGCAAAAAGTCCTTCTCCTCATCATGGGCCTCTGGCTGCCTGTCGCCGCATGGGAAACCTCGCGCAAGGTTCGTTGCCCCGAGGACGAGACCGACTATCAGACGTACTCGAAGAAGCTCGGATGGCGCACGGCCGGGCTAGTCCCCGCCGTGTTCGTGATTGGGGCAGTGGCTTTCTTGGTGCCGGTCTTGCGCGCGGCCGGGCTAGGGGGGGCAGCGGTTCTTGGGCTCGCCGTAGCTGCAGCGATACCTGTCGTGGCTTGCCTGCGGTTTCGGCTTAGGCCCACCACTGCTTCAGCGAACCTGCGCCCCTTTGTGGAAATCTTCGCGCTACTTGTGAACCTTGGACTTCCGCTTGCCCTTGCGCTCGAGCATGGGGTCGGCTTTCGCTAAACGATTCGGCATGGGGTGACGCATGCACGTTCATTCGGCGCGCGCTTGGGATGAGCGCTTCTTCGCCCGCTTCTCGGACCTACGCAACTCGTTTTACGAGGGGGAGCCATGGTTCTTGGGCGAGAGCCTCGAAGAACTCCGGAAGGTGTTCCACCCCCTGTCACCATTCGCCGAGCTCTTGACCTGGGAGGCGCTCCTCGTCACCGAGGGACCTTCTCTGGACAGCCGGCCCCTCGGTCGCCTGATCGTGTCGGCCAACCGTAAGGCCACGTCCCCCGCTCTAAGCTGTGGCTGGTTCGAGTGCACCCCGGACACGGCCGTCGCCCAGGCGCTCTTTGCACGCGCAGAGCAGCGGGCCCGCGAGTGGGGATGCCGCGTCATGAAGACCCCCCTCCAGGCGCACTTCTTCCTGTCCTATCGGATCAAGCTGCCGGGCGGCGGCGCGCCCTTCTATGGCGAGCCGATTTACAAGGATTACTACCATCGCCTTTTCGCCGACTGCGGTTTTGCCGCTACCGATACCTGGGATACGACGCTTCTCGACACGCCGAAGACGTACGCGAACTTCCGATCCATAAAGGACGCCGTGGGTAAGCGTTCCCGCCACTCCAAGAAGGTCCGGGTGCGGTACATCCGCCTGCATGATTGGGAACGTGAGTTAAGGACGGTGCATGACCTGTTCGTCCGCTCGTATTCCTGCATGCCCGAGTACGAGCCGATCCCATTTGAAGCCTTCCGCGTTCTGTATGACGACTTCCGGTACTTCGCCCACCCGTTCGCGTCCTACATCGTCGAGTACGGAGACGAGCCAGTGGGGTTCTGTATTTGCTACTTCGATCCGCTCCACGTGCTTCGCGCCCGCGCCGAAAGGACGCGGCAGCTTGGCTTTCTTCCTTCCAAGGTGCGTGGCCGACTCGTCGACCTCGAGTCGATTGTGCGGCAAAGGCTCAACACGAAAAGACTTCTCATCTCGTACGTGGGACGAATTACGCCTAGCGACGGCTCAGAGGTCAAAGGCATCCAGGCGCGCGTGTCGCGGCGCATCTGGCTCCTGCTCCGACTGGCACGGCCCGAGGAAGTCCTTGTGACTTATACGGCACGCCGCTCGGAGAGCCGCAAGTCGTTCAATGACGAGTATCGCACGCTGGTATCCCAGTACGTGCTCTATGGAAAGGAGGTCGCAAGTAGTTAGGCGCCGTCCGGGAATAACTCACCGTTTCTCGCGACCGATCCATCCCGGCTGGCTTCGTTGCTCCTCGGTTAAATACATCAAGTATTCGCCCTCGTCGCGCCTCGCCATCCGGGCGCCTCGGCCACGAGAATCCGATGGATTATTCCCGGACGGCGCCTTAGCTACGACGCCTGCGCCGCTTTTGGACGAACGACATCCACCAGGCACACGGGCACAAGAACACCGTCGCGAATCGTGGCGTCGGGGCAGTCGCGGCAATACTCGATCGCCCCGTCGGCCGTGAGGTTGGGCCCTTGCTGGAACGTAAAGCTCTTGTGCTGGATCGATGAACCTTTTCGAAGCATGCCGGCGAGGAAAGCCATGGTCTCACGCACGGTACTAGGACTCGCGCTGACCAGAGCATTGACCAGGGCAATGGTGAGCGACTGCCTTTGGCTCAAGACGTCGGCAAAGGAATAGGGGTTCCCACGTAGGCGTGCAAGGCCGTAGACTAGGCGGACGGCTCGGTCGAACGTTGGTGCGATGTGGAGGAGGCGTGTCGGCTTGCCCGGCTGGTGCTGGGCGAGCGAGTAGTAGAAGAGCCAGCGCGGTTCGGTCAGGTTGTGGCTCGAGGCCACGTACCCAAAGGGCGCCATTCCAAGCTCCTTGCGGAGGAGCGCCTCGACCTCGCGGCTAGTGACCGCCTCTTCGGCAAGCGAGTCCCCCGACATGGCGAGCGGCCGCCGCGCACCTGGGCCATGGAGGGTGCCTAGGATGTCGCCACCCCGGAACTCCCGACCAATTCGGTCGAAGTCCGTGTAGCACGTGACAAGGAGCCGTGTGATGTATGGGTTCGTGAGGGTAAAGCGCACGACCCCTGGGAGATCGTTCAGCGTGGCCCGATAGAGAGTCAAGACAAGCGAGCAGTGAATGCCGTTGGCCACAACACGCTTGGCGATCTGCTCGCGCAGGTCGTTGAGTTCTTTCTCACCACGCCCCCTCCGGAGATCGGGCCGGTCCTGGAATGAGTCGATGTGGAGAAACAGCTCCTTGAGCCCAGCCTCGTGCAGCCGACCAAGGAGATCGTCTGACAGCTTGTAGCCGTTCGTGAGCATCTGGGCTTGCACGCCCCGCGAGTCGATGTACTTGATGATGGCCGGCAGGTCTGGGTGCAGGGTCGGCTCACCGCCGGCAAGCGTGATGGCCCTAAGGTCCCGTCGCTGGAGGGCGAGATCGATCTCGCCCAGGACGGTCTCGAGCGGCTTGGTCTCGCCGTCCTTGTGCTTATAACAAGCGGTGCAACGGATATTGCAGCGCTGGTTCACCTCGATGACCAGGTGTGGGACGTGTTTCCCGTCATAGGGCATGCGGTAAAGTGGTCTGGCGCTCACGGTATCCCTCGTCGTTACAGCACTCCAGCATAGATGGAGACGCAGGCGGGTTCAATCACGTTCCTCCATCACTTGACCCCGCCCCTCCAAGGCGCGCTAATGTCGCCTCGCATGAACAGCCATCCGAAGGTCGTTCTCGGAGACGAGCCGCTTACCCTGGAGTCCATCCATCGAGTCGCCCGGCTGGGAGCAGAGGTCCGCCTAGGCGAAAGAGCGCGCACGCGCATGATGCGCTCGCGCGAGGTCATCGACCGCATCGTGGAAGGTGGCGCGTCATCCCCAAAAGTCTACGGCGTCAACACGGGATTCGGCGCCCTTGCAGAGGTGCGGATCTCACCAGAGCAAATCGTCAACTTGCAGCGGAACCTGGTCAGGTCGCACGCCGCGGGCGTGGGCGGCCCGCTGCCGACCCCAGCAGTGCGAGCAATGATGCTCCTTCGCGCGCAGGTGCTCGCCCTCGGGTGCTCCGGGACACGCCCCGAAGTAGCCGAGCTCCTCTGCACCATGCTAAGCCAAGGCGTACACCCGGTCATTCCGTCGCGCGGCTCGGTGGGGGCGTCGGGAGACCTGGCTCCCCTCGCCCACTTGGCCCTCGCCATGATCGGCGAAGGGGAAGCCGAGTACCACGGAGAGCGAATGCAGGGAGGCGAAGCCATGCGCCGCGCCGGCCTGACGCCGCTGGAAATGCAGGCGAAGGAGGGGCTCACGCTCCTCAACGGCACCCAACACATGACTGCCGTGGGCGCCCTCGCGGTCCTGGACGCCGAGGCGACCTGCCGAATCGCTGACGCCGCCGGCGCGATGTCGCTCGAAGCATACAAGGGAACCCCACGGGCTGCAGATCCCCGCATTCACGCCGCGCGCCCGCACCCCGGACAAGCGGCCTGCGCGCGCGTGCTCACGCGCCTCCTCTCGAGCAGCCAGATCGTGGAGTCCCACCGCGACTGCGGCAAAGTTCAAGACCCCTACTCCTTCCGCTGCATGCCCCAGGTGCACGGCGCCACGCGAGACACGCTTGTCCACGTGCGCGCGGTACTCGAACGCGAAGCCGCGAGCGCTACGGACAACCCGCTCGTCTTCGCGGAGGAGGGAGAAATCATCTCCGGGGGCAACTTCCATGGGCAGCCGATCGCCCTGGCGCTCGACTTCGCGACCATCGCCATCGCCGAGCTTGCCAACATCAGTGAGAGGCGAATCGAGCAGCTCGTGAACCCCCATCTTTCCAGTGGACTGCCGCCCTTCTTGGCTCCCGACAGCGGGCTGAACAGCGGTTTCATGTTGGCGCAGGTCACGGCTGCGGCCCTGGTGTCGGAAAACAAGGTCCTCGCGCACCCGGCATCGGTGGACTCCATCCCGTCGTCGGCAGGCCGCGAGGACCACGTGTCCATGGGCGCCCACGCGGCGCTCAAGCTGGCCAAAGTTCACGATCATGTCCGCACGGTGCTAGCGATTGAGCTCCTCTGCGCTGCCCAAGGGCTCGATCTTCGGCTTCCCCTCCGTCCCGGGCCAGGGCTCGTGGCCGCGCACGCCCTGATTCGGCAGCACGTCCCGGCCATGATGGTGGACCGTCCAATCGCGCCGGACATTGCCACGGTGCGCGCGCTCCTCGATGAAGGATCCCTCTTGCGCGCCATCGAAGGCGCGGTAGGCAAGCTGGAATAAAGAGATACAGCCATGTCCATGTCTGAAATCATTCGCGCCCCGCGGGGCACCGAGCGTTCCTGCAAGGGGTGGCCCCAAGAAGCCGCCCTGCGCATGCTCATGAACAACCTGGATCCCGAGGTCGCAGAGAGGCCGCAAGATCTTGTGGTGTACGGCGGCACCGGGCGCGCCGCCCGGAGCTGGGACGCGTACCACGTCATCTGCCGCGAGCTAAGGCGGCTCGGGCACGACGAGACGCTCCTCGTGCAATCGGGCAAGGCGGTGGGCGTGTTTCGCACGCACGAGGACGCGCCGCGGGTGCTCATCGCCAACTCCAACCTCGTTCCCGCGTGGGCCACGTGGGAGAACTTCCACAAGCTCGAAGCTGCCGGACTCATGATGTACGGGCAGATGACGGCTGGCTCGTGGATCTACATTGGCACGCAGGGGATTCTCCAGGGCACCTACGAGACCTTCGCGGCCGCCGCCCAGGCGCACTTCGGTGAGCAGGCCGACCTCAAGGGCAAGCTGATCCTCTCGGGTGGCCTCGGCGGGATGGGCGGGGCACAACCCTTGGCCGCCACCATGGCAGGGGGCGTGTTCCTCGGCGTCGAAGTGGATCCAGCGCGGATCCAGAGGCGCTTGGAGACACGTTATCTAGATGAAGTCGCCCCTTCGCTCGACGAGGCGCTAAGACGAGCCGACGAGTACCGGCGCAAAGGGGTAGCCCGCTCCATCGCGATCTGCGCCAACGCCGCGGACGTCTTCGATGAGCTCGCCCGCCGCGGGATTGTCCCGGATCTGACCACAGACCAGACGAGCGCCCACGATCCTCTCAACGGCTATATCCCGCAAGGGTTCGACGTCGCCGCGGCCACGGAACTTCGGCGCCGCGATCCCGACGAGTACATCCGCCGTGCCCGCGCCTCCATGGCCGTGCACTGCCGCGCCATGGTCGCGCTCATGAAGAAGGCCTCCCACGTGTTCGACTACGGCAACAACCTGCGCGGACAGGCGCAGCTGGCTGGCGTGACCGACGCCTTTTCTTACCCGGGCTTCGTGCCGGCGTACATCCGTCCGTTGTTCTGCCGTGGGAAAGGACCGTTCCGCTGGGTGGCGCTTTCCGGAGATCCGGCCGATATCGCCGCCACCGACGAAGCCGTGCTCGCCGAGATTCCCGACGACCCAGGCCTCACTCGATGGATCCGCATGGCAAAGGAGCGCGTGAAATTCCAGGGGCTCCCCGCGCGGATATGCTGGCTCGGCTACGGCGAGCGAGACCGCGTGGGACAAAGGTTCAACGAGCTCTGCCGCGCCGGGAAGGTCAAGGCGCCCATCGTGATCGGAAGGGATCACCTGGACTCGGGCTCGGTCGCGTCGCCCAATCGTGAGACCGAAGCGATGAAGGACGGCTCCGATGCAATCGCCGACTGGCCGATACTCAATGCGCTGGTCAACACGGCGGCCGGCGCCACGTGGGTGTCCTTCCACCACGGAGGCGGGGTGGGAATCGGATATTCCCTTCATGCCGGGATGGTCGTCGTGGCAGACGGGACTGACCGGGCGGCCAGGTGCTTGGAACGAGTCCTCACGACCGACCCGGGCATGGGAGTCATCCGCCACGCGGACGCGGGATATGACGATGCCATCGCATGCGCCCGCGAAAAGAACATCGTGGTTCCCGACCAGCGCCCGTGATAGGCCCGTTGCCGATGCGCGACCTGATCGTCCTCGATACCTCGGCGGTGATGACGTGCGATCCCAGCCTCGGCGAGGGGCGGCTCGGACTCATCGAACGGGGGGCCGTCTACGTGCGGGAAGGGGTGGTGGCGTGGGTTGGGCCCGAGAGGGACCTCCCCCAGGCCGATGGGGCCGTGCGGCTGAGTGCCGAGGGAGGGCTCGTCACGCCAGGCCTTGTCGACGCGCATGCCCACCCCATCTTCGGCGGTGATCGCGCGGCAGAATTCGCGCTACGCGCCGAGGGGAAGACGTACCTCGACATCGCCCGAAATGGGGGCGGCATCATGTCTACGGTACGCGCGACCCGGGGCGCCATCGACGAGGACCTCGTCGAGCGAACGCACGAGCGGCTGAGCCGCGCCCTGGCGCAAGGAACAACCACGCTCGAAGCCAAGACCGGCTATGCCCTTTCGGTCTACGGCGAGCTGCGCCTCTTGCAACTCCTCGCCCAAGTAGCAAGAGCCACGCCCTTGACGATCGTGCCCACGCTGCTCGGCGCCCACGCGGTCCCCGCAGAACGGAACGGGGATCGGGCGCTCTTCGTGGCCGAGTGCGCGGGTCCCATGCTCGAGGGAGCGCGCGGTCTCGCGCACGCCGTCGACGTGTACTGCGACGAGGGGGCATTCACCCTCGAGGAAGCCCGAACGATCCTCACCGCTGCAAAGACGAGCGGATTCGCGGTGCGGGCTCACGCGGGCCAGTTCCGGGACCTTGGGGCCGCTGGCCTGGTGGCCGAGCTCGATGGCCTTTCGGCGGATCACCTGGAGCAGGTCTCCGACGAACAGGCCCACCTCATGGCTCAGCACGGAACCGTGGCCACCCTTCTTCCAGGCGCGTGCGTGCAGCTGCGGCTCACCCCGCCTCCGGTCGCACGCCTTAGGGACGCAGGATGCATGATGGCCCTGGGCACGGACATGAATCCGGGCTCCTCCATGACCGAGTCGTTGCCCCTCCAGATGTGGCTCGCCATGACTCATCTTGGGATGACCGTCGACGAGGCATGGCTCGGAGTCACGCGCCATGCCGCGCGTGCCGCGGGGCGCCCCGAGGCTGGACGCATCGCCCCTTCCGCACCAGCAGACCTGGTGGGCTGGCGCACGCCCGATCCCGCGCACGTGCCTTACCATTACGGTGAGAACCACGTGCGCGGCGTCATCGTCGCAGGAACGCAGGTAGTCTCGAGGTAGGCCGCGCGAAGGTGGCCACCTCGTTGCGGCTCTTGCGGGAGAAGAGCCAGGCGTAACCCCCTAGAGCAAGGAATCCGACGGCGATACTCGCCACCACGAGCGGTCGCTCCCGAGCCCAAGCCGCGCCGCGAATCGCGGCGTCTCGTATTTTGCGCGTCTTGTCGAGTCCTGGAGTCTGAGTCGATAGGGGAGCGACTTCCGTGAGGTTCGTTCGGAGCCCTACGGGGGGGCGGGGCTTTGTGAGCACATCAATACGCTGGCGCGCCAGCCTGCGAAGATCGGTCGTCTGTTCCCTTCGCTCCGGCATCGTCACCTCCTCGCCAGGATCAAGCAGGACACGTGCCGAACATTCGACATGGCGCCGTCGCATGTGCCAATCTTCGCACCATGTCCACGACCGAAACACCCGCCCCCCTGCTCTCTCGTCCCCAGGTCTACATTGAGGACGTGGCGAGAAATCTCGACGCCTACGACGGTAAGGAAGTGAACATCAAGGGCTGGCTCTACAACAAGCGCTCGTCCGGAAAACTCCATTTCCTAGAGGTTCGCGACGGCACTGGGATCCTCCAGTGCGTCATGTTCGTCAAGGACGTCTCCGCCGAGCTCTTCGCGCGCGCCGATCACCTGCCGCAGGAAACATCGCTGGTGGTCTCTGGCAAGGTCCGGCTCGACAAGCGCTCCCCTCTCGGGTTCGAGCTGGGCTTAACGGGCATGGAAGTCGTCGCCGAACCGACCAAGGAATACCCGATTTCACCCAAGGAGCACGGCGTGGCGTTTCTCATGGATCAACGCCACCTCTGGTTGCGGTCAAGGCGGCAGCACGCAATCCTGCGCGTTCGTGCCGAAATCGTTGCCGCAGTCAGGCGCTACTTCGACTCCCACGGCTTCACCCTGGTGGATGCGCCGATCTTTACCCCGGCCGCATGCGAAGGCACCACCAACCTCTTTGAGGTGGGCTACTTCGACCAAAAGGCCTACCTGACCCAGAGTGGGCAGCTCTACATGGAAGCGGCCGCCATGGCCCTGGGAAAGGTCTACTGCTTGGGGCCCACCTTCCGCGCGGAGAAGTCCAAGACGAGGCGTCACTTAACTGAGTTCTGGATGGTGGAACCGGAAGTGGCGTACTTGGACCTTACCGGCGTCATGGACCTCGCCGAGGACTTCGTCGTTTCTGTCGTCGAGCAAGTGCTCGCGAACCGCCGTCGGGAGCTCGAGGTGCTCGAGCGGGACATTACGAAGCTCGAGCTCGTCAAGAAGCCGTTCCCGCGGATCACGTACGAAGAAGCCATCGGTCTCCTGCAAAAGGCCGGAAAAGAAACCAAGTTCGGGGACGATTTCGGAGGCGACGAGGAGACGGTCATAAGCGAGCACTTCGACCGCCCGGTCATGATTCACCACTATCCTGCCGAGATTAAGGCCTTCTACATGAAGCGGGACCCACAAAACCCCAAGCTCGCCTTGGGCGTCGACCTCATCGGGCCCGAGGGGTATGGGGAAATCATCGGCGGTGGCCAGCGCGAGGAGGACCTTGCAAGAATCGAAGCGTCCGTGGAGGCGCACGGGCTGCCTCGGGAAGCCTTTGAGTGGTACCTTGACCTTAGGCGTTACGGCAGCGTGCCCCATGGCGGGTTTGGCCTTGGCATCGAGCGCACGGTGTCCTGGATCTGCGGCCTCCACCACGTGCGGGAGACAATCCCATTTCCGCGGATGCTCGAGCGGCTTACGCCATGAATCATCTCGGCTCCCACGTGGCACGGATGAACTGCCACGGCCGCTCCCCCGCCTCGCCCGTCCTAGGAAACTGCGAATAAGCGAAGAGGTACACCGCAGTCACGAGCGCAGCGGCGGCGGTAGTGGCCAGCCGCTTGCGCTCGCGCCACGAAAGAAGACCGACGGCCAAGCCCGCGGCCACGAGATACACGGGGAGCAACGAAAGGAATCCGCTCGCCCCGAAAAGCGTGGCGAGCGAGTAAGGCGCGAGGCCTTCGCCCAGCATGCGGAAGGTCACTTCGAACAGTGGATTCTTGAACGACGTGGGCCAGTGCGGATAGGTCGTCGCCGTCGCGACGTAGATGATCGCCCCGACGAGCACAGCCCCGTGGCCGAGGACCCGCCAACCGACATGACCGTCAGCCGCCTGAAGCCCGGCGGCGCAGAGCCAGGCGAGAAATGGCAGGGCTACTCCGATATAGCGAGGTCCGACGCCCCAGCCCCCGCGGCCAAACTCGGGCTCCAGGGACCCGATGAAAAGAAGGTACGCGAGCACCACCACGATACAGGTCACGGCTTCGGCGCCTACCCGGGCGCGCGCCTCACGGCTGCGCAGGATGGCCACCGCACCGACGATGGAGAGAAGCGTCCACGGCATGAGCAGGAGCAGCCCGTTGTCTGGATCGACGAGGGCCTGGGCGAATGCCGCCCGGTTGGGCCCAATAATCCCTAGGAACCCGTGCTTGTGCAGAGGATCCGCCGCAAAGCTGTATCCCGTCTTCCAGGGCGAGCCAAAGCATGCCTGGTGGTACAAGAGAAGCGCAGCCGCCGGCGGCAATGTTCCAAGGAGTGCCCAGGTGGCGTCCGCCAGGCGTTTTCGGGACCTGACGAGGAGGAACACGCCGACCGCCGAGGCGGCGAGGACCGACTGGTAGTCCACGAGCACGCTCATGCCCGCGAGGAAGCCGCAGGACATGGCCGCGACCTTGGGGCGGCGGACCTCGCCCCGCACGAGGAGGACGGCGCAGGCAAAGGCCCCCCCCGCCGCGGCGGCAGCCACCGAGTGCGAAATAAAGAAGATCGCGTACGGCAGCGCCATTGAGCCGAGGGCGTACGCCACGAGGGTAGCCCGCTGCGGCGCTGGGTGAGGAGCAAAGCGACGTACCACGCGGACAAAGACCGGTAGAAACAGCAGGCATGGGATGGTCACCGCAAGGGCGCGGAACGCCCACGTGACCTCGCGCAAGGACGGCCTGTCCCCTAAAAGCCCATGCGCCCCCTTGAGGAGAACATGGACCGGCACGGCCATGAACGACATGCCCGGGGCCTTGTTGGAGTACTTGTGCCCATCCGGTGTCGTGGACACGTCGAACGTCGAGCCCATCTCGGGAATGCGCCGATCGATTCGAAATGTCCCCTTGTCGACGATCTCCTGGGTCAAAAAGATGCGCGGAAGCTCGCTCGCGCTCTTTAGCGCCGCGAAATAGGGGAACGCATAAAGATAGACGAGGACTAGGCCAAGTGCCGCTAACACGCGGGCTCGCACGCGGTCGTCACTATATGCGAAATTCACGCTATCGACCTCGAGAGTCGCCTGTGGTACGGATCCTCGAGATCGATGCGTCTCTCCATCTTGATCCCGGCCTTCCATGAAGAAAAAACCATCGCCGAGGTGCTCGGCCGAGTAGCGTCGGTAGACACCTTAGCCCTGGGCTTTGAAAAAGAAATCATCGTCTGCGACGACGGATCCAGCGACGGAACGGTGCGGGAGATCGAGCGGGCGTGCGAGGAGCACGCTGGGATCAAGCTGGTGCGTCACCCACAGAACCGAGGCAAGGGTGCGGCCATCCGGACCGCCCTCGAGCACGCGACGGGCGACTATGTCCTCATCCAGGACGCCGACCTCGAATATGAGGTCTCGGACTACCCCGCGATGATCGAAGCGGTGAAAAAAGGAGCCGACGCGGTCTATGGAAGTCGTTTTCTTTCCCGCAGCTACCCGAAAGGGATGCACCCGGCCAATTTCCTCGCGAACAAGATCCTCACCGTGGCGGCGAACGTCCTTTACAACCACGAAATCACCGACGAAGCCACCTGTTTCAAAGTAGTCAGGACGGAAGTTCTCAGGTCCCTTGGGCTCACATGCGAGAGGTTTGAGTTCTGCCCGGAAGTTACGGCCAAGCTGGGGCTCAAGGGGGTGAAGATCGTCGAGGTCCCCATCGCGTACCAGGCACGAGACGTCAAGGACGGGAAGAAAGTGCGCTGGACCGACGGCGTCCAGGCCCTCTGGGTCCTCTTGAAACATCGGCTCAACCCGCCTGCATGACCTCCATGACGGAGCAGCCAGCCGCCCCTTCGGCCCCGCGCCCGCACGACGCTCGGGGTGAACGAAGCCCTGACCAGGTGCCGCTCTTGCCGATTCTGGCTGCCGACCTGGCGCGAGGCACTGCCGCGGCGACGATCGGTTGCGCGGCGGTCGCACTCGCCGAGTACGTCTTGGCCCTCGTGTTTTCCCAGGGTCCAGTCCGGCTCGCCACCCTCTGGCGGTTCGCGCTGCTCGACGTGACGCTCGTGGCCCTCATGGGCCTCGTACTGGCGCCGGTCTTGGGAATCGCCCTGGCGGCGATGCGCGCCACGCACGCCTTGTTCTCTCCCGACGGTGCCCGGGCGCGCCCACTCCTCGGACAAGAAGGCCCTCATCGAACCGGCGCACCAAGTGCTCTCGTCCCCTGGCTCTGGGCCCTTCTTTTCACCGGCATCGGCTTCCTTTTGGCATCGTTCTTCGCAACCCGGCTTTTTCTCGGCAGGTTCAAGGAGCCCACCCTCATCGCCGCCACGCTGGCCGTCATTCAGCTCGGCCTCCTCGCCGCATTGGGCCTCATCGCGGCGCTCATGGCCGTGGGCCTTAACCGGGCCGCTCGCGCCCTTTACCCCCTTCTTGGAAGGGCGAGTCCGCTGTCGCACCGGTTGCCCGCAGTCCTCGCCATGGCGGCGCTCCTTGCTCCTTGGGTCCTGCTCCTCTTGAAACGAGCGCCCCAAGTGCGAGAAGTCGCTCCATGGCGTGACATCCTCGCCACCGCGGTATTTCTTGCCGCCACCTTTGCAGGTGCCCGTCTCGTGCACGCGCGCGGCGGGCTTCTCCCAAGAGAACGCCGAGCTCGCCGGGCGGTCTTGGTGTCGTCGCTGATCGCCTACCTCGTGGTTGCTCCGCTCGCCCTCTGGAAGCTTGGCGCGGACCCCGAGACAAAGTACTTGGCGATCACCGCGTCACCGACGCTGTCCCACTTGGTCGACCTGGTGCGCCGGGCAAACGATTTTGACCGGGACGGATACGGCACGCTCCTCGGCGAAAACGACTGTGCTCCCTGGAACAAGAAGATTCATCCCAACGCCCGCGACATCCCCGACAACGGGGTAGACGAGAATTGCTCCGGTCGCGACTTCTCCACCAAGGGGGGGCCGAGTTACAAGGCCGGGGAGAAGCTGCCGATCCCGCCCGAGTACCGTCGCGACTGGAACTTCCTCCTCATCACGGTCGATACGGTCCGCTACGACCATACGACGATGGGCGGCTACAAGGAGCGTCGCGGTAGGGACACCACCCCGCGGCTCGCCGAGCTCGCGTCCCGCTCGATTTCGTTTTCGTTCGCCAACGCCCCTTCCGCCGGGACCATGGCGTCCATCCCCGCGATCCTCACGTCGAAGTTCTTCCACACGGGGATCGCGCTCATGCCGCCCCGACGCAACCCAGCGCCGCCGATCCTCAAGCCAGAGAACACCCTTCTCGCCGAGGTCATGAAGCGGGGCGGCTACAGAACGGGTGCCATCCTCACGCACGAGTACTTCAACGACTGGGGACTCGACCAGGGGGTTGATTCGTACGACATCTCGATTGGCGCCAAGCCAGACGCCTTCCGTATCTCCTCCCACGACGTCACGGACAAGGCCCAGGCGTGGATCGCCAGGCACGGCTCCACAAAATGGTTTCTTTGGGCGCACTACATCGATCCCCACGGCCGCTACGTGGCCCATCCCGGGGAGACCCAATACGGTGCCGAAGAGGAAGACCTCTACGACGGCGAGCTCGCCTACACCGACAAGCATCTTGGCCGGCTCCTCGACTTCCTTTCGCGCTCGCCAGCGGCCAATCGCACCATCGTGATCATCACGAGCGATCACGGCGATGGATTCCGCGAGCACGGGTTCATCAATCACGGCATGGCGCTCTACAAGGAGCTCCTCCATGTCCCCTTGATCTTCTACATCCCCGAGGGGGAACCACGGGTCGTCGACGGAGCCGTGAGCCCCATGGACATCTTTCCCACCATGGCCGAGCTGGCCGGAATCGACATCTCCGACCTGTCCCTGGAAGGCGAAAGCCTTATCCCCCAGCTCTTTTACGGCCGCGATGCCAAGCACCGCACGGTATTCGCTGAAACCAACTGGCCCGACCCCTTGCGGGCGGCAGTGACGCACGACTACAAGCTGGTGTTCAACCTCAAGACAAACATCTACCAGCTCTTCGACCTAAGGTCCGACCCCTGGGAAAAGAAGAACCTCTGGGGGAAAGACGGCCCAGGCACCCAGCGCATGAAAGACGTCTTGAATGAGTGGCTTGACCGGGTCTATTTCAGCCGCGACCCAGCGAACCAAGCGCAGGAGGCGCGCGCCAAGGTGCTCATGACCGGGCGTCCAAAGCCACAGCAGCCCGCGGACGCAACGCTCGTGCCGTCGATTCGCCTGATTGGGTGGGATACCGCAGTGCCCGAAATCAACGCCGGGAACGAGCTGCAGCTCACCGTGTACCTCGAAGCCCTCAAGCCCACCGAAACCATCTTCAAGCTCGAGGCGTCGGCGAGCCCGATTCCGTTCGATGCGCCTCTGGTCAAGCGCATGATGGCCGGAAATCCTGGAAGCGTACGGCAGGAAAAGAACCCGGCTGACGGGACCTTTCCCACCACTCGGTGGAAAGCCGGGGATTTCATCAAGGAGACCTTCACCCTGCGAGTCCCCAAGGAATGGCAGCCGGGGAACGTGTACCTGGGTTTTCGCCTGACGGGGGACAAGAGCCAGGCGGCGCCCAAGGCCGGTTCCCTCTCGCCGGACGGCCTCGTTGTCTTGGGTTCGATCCCGCTCCGAGCACCAGCGACCACGCGCTGACACGACTGCATTGGCGTATCCGTGGGCAACGCCATCTTCAACTGACGCGAATCCGAGAGCCCCCTCGTCAGAACGGCGGCAGAAACGTGAGCTGCAGCGTGAACGGGACTTTGCCGACGGTGGACGCGGGCTTGCGGTCCAAGCAGGACCGCATGCGGTCCACGAGCGGCACGGCAAAGTCGAGCGCCATCATCCCCTGCTGAACGCCAAAGTTGTCGTAGAAGAAGCGCAGCCCGAGTCCCAGAGACGCGAACAGGTTCTCCCTCCCCAAGAGGTCACCGTACGCGTCGCACCCAGAGAGCGCCCCACCGTCGACAAAGAAGGCAGCGCCAACGCCTCGCAGCCAAAGCCAGTGGCCATAGTTGTGGTTGAGGTCGTGACGCAAGGACAGGCGCCACTCCGCATGCGCGGTCACGCGGGCGCGGCCGAAAAGGCGATTCGCGTGGTAGCCCCGGAGCCGATCCGGACCACCTCCACCCAGGAGCTGGGACGGCGTGACGATGTCCCCTCCTACCACTGCACCCTCGACATTCCCGACGAGCGTGTGGCGATCCCAGGGCGTGACGATGCGCGTGTAATCGGCAAACAGGCTGCCCGTCTTGCGCACGGACCCGTCCTCGTCCAGGTGGGTCAGCGTCAACCGCCCTCCCAGCGAAAACCCTCGCGCCCAGCGCGGCTCGAACACGAACAGGCGATCATCGGCTCCCACCCCGGTGCCCAGGGACACGCGCGTTCCTGCTCTCGATGGCTCCCCCTCCGCGCGCCCGAAGTCGGCGTCGAGCCTCGCGACTCCCAGTGCGATGGTCCATGCACGGGTCAGGCGGCTCTGGGTCACCTTGCTGCCGAACGGCCTGGAGTATGACACCGAGCCGCCTCCGGGAACTGCGTCCGTGCGGTAAAGCTGCAGGCGAAACTTGTTCTGCGTGTCGTGAATGCGGCCGAATTCGAAGTCGAAGAGGAGCGATGCCGTAAGGTCGCTCAAGTTGAGCAGTGCCCCGAAGCTGTTGTAGATGAACTTGAGCCGAGGCGGCGAGCGGTTGTCGAACCGAGGATCGGCCGCGGAGTACGCGAGCTCCGACTCGACGAGGCGGTGCCGCGGATCGATCTCCACCGAGGTGAGCTCCTCGCTTTCGCTCACGACCTCGACCACTCCCCTGTCCCCGACACCGTCCCAGACGAGGTCCTGGCGCTTGCCGTTCCCGTCGACAACACGGACCTCCACGGGCTCGAGCTGTACCTCTTCGCCAGGCAAGGGAAGCTTTTCCACGACGATCCGATGGAGCCACTTGCCCCCTTCGCGTCTTTCGTCGCTTCGGGCCTTGCTTCGGGCTCCGAGCCGGTAATTGACGCGCCCGTGCGGTCGCTCCCACTGGGCAAAGAACCAGTCGAGCGGGCCGCCGTGCTCCGCCTCGGCAGCCTTGCCAAGTGAGAGCTCCAAAGAGAGCACCCGCAACATAACCCGGGCGGCTCGCTCGGCACCAAGCAGGTCGCGCAGCTTCTCGTAGATCACGTGACCGCGGGGGCGCAGGTGCGCAAATCGGCTGACCTGGTCGCGAAACAGGTCGTCGTCTTCGACCTTGCCAAAGTAGGCGTCGGAGAATGGGACCTGAGGCGAATACAGGATCTGGTCCACGGCCGGCACAAAGCTCACTGGCGTAAGGAGGTCCCGGGCAAACTCGGACTTGTGCCAGGTCTTGATCGTGTAGAGATCGCAGAGGTAGCTCGCGCTCGCCTCAGCGGCTAGTACCGACTCGCTTCCACGGTTTTCATCCTGAAAACGACGCGCGAGGAGCTCGGTGTACACAGCCTTGATAAGCTCGCGCTCGTGGAACTTGCGCCCGCGCCGAATGGGAAAAATCCTGTAGAGACGATCAGACACCACCGTCATGCCTGGCTCTGCCAGGGCGAGATCCAGGCGCAGGGGCGCCTCCACCATGGTCACGCGCTCGCCTGACGCGACCGGGACGCCCACGTCCGCAAGGAGATCGATCGCTCGAGCGGCGGCAGCGAGCGCGATGGCGCCATAGTCCTCGGCCGTGTAGGCGAGGATCTGGCTTGACGCATCGTCCGCCGGCGGCGGAGGCCCGAGCCCAAGGTAGACGAGCGTGACCCCGCGGTGCTTCCGCCGCTGCTCGTACAGCCTGGGGGCGACGAGCAATGGGAAATGCGTCCCCTCCCCCACGGCGTGGACGCGCGTCGTCCGCCTAGAGTACTGCCCAAGCGCTACCACGTGCGCCGGAGTGGTGAGCGCAAGGGTTCCGGAAAACCGCACGCGCGCAGGCGCCGTTGAGAGGTTCCACCCCGCTGCGTCGATTTCGGCGAGCATGGGATAATACCCGCCCAAGAGCGTGCAGGTTCGCTCGATGCAGCCGAGGACGCCATGTCGCTCGGGGATTGTCATCTCGTACTCGAGGGAAAGATCGACGTGCTCGCCAGGCGGGACTGGATGCGTGAGCTCCACGACCAAAAGGGTGTCCTTGCCCGAAATGGCGTGCGGCTCGACTCGAGCCTTGAGAGCGGCCGTCTTGGCGGACCCTTCCCATGCCCGGAGGACGCGCATGGAGGCACCATTGGCTCGTCTCGGATAGACCCAGTAGAAATTCACATCGTTCAGGGCCTCTGGCGGGCGAGCGAGCCGGTTGGGAAAAAGCCAGGCGTATACCTGCGGGAGTGGATCAGGGCTGGGATTCGTAAAACGAAACGTCACGACCCCCGAGACCCGGCGCGCTGGGATATCGAGGGTGACGTCCAGGTGGGTGATAGGGAGTGGAACCTCCAGCGCTGCCTGCGCTGCCTGCGCACCCTTCACGGCGCCGAGCAGCGCCAGCACGACGATTAGCTTATTCATTAACGATTACTGGAACATGCGGTAAATCGGATCTTTTCCTGGAGCCACGGGACCGTGGAGGCTCGGCTGCTTGGGAGGCGTGAGGTTTGGATCCGGGTTGCTCCCCACCCGGAGGTACTCCGTGGTAGGCGGATAGCGCACGTTCCACTTGTCCACCTTCACCACCTTGCGGTCCCGATAGTAGAGGCGACGCCGGATGAGCTCGTAGCCCGGAAATCCGATTTGCTCGACGAGAGACGAGCCCACCGGCATGGTGTCGTCCTCCCGGGTGATCGTCTCGAACGGGATCTCCTTCTTCACCTCCCGTTCATAGGCGATCTTGCCGTAAGGACGTTCCTTGCCGAGGATCTCGACCCGCACGGTTCCCTGGCTCACGACATATCGGATCACCACCGGGAAGTCGTACGGATTCCGAAGCTTCAGGTCCACCGTCGGGTACACCACTGTGGCATCGAGCCCCATGGTGATGTACGCGCTCGGCCGGGAGTGAGGGCGCGAGTCGAGAACCTCGAGCCCTGAAAACCACGAGGCCCCGTGCAGCGTCGACGAGATCTGGCACGCACCTCCGGCCAGCCCGTCCACCATCTCCCCGGCCTGGATCACGTGGGCTACGCGGTAGCCCTCCTTCTCGGTGCGGTCGCCGACGACGGCGTTGAACGAGAAGTCCTGCCCAGGCATGAGGATGTGGCCGTTTAGCTTCTCTGCGACCAGCTTGAGGTTGTAATTGCGATCTTTCTCGCCGGGCGGGTACTTGGTCTCGAACCAACCCATGACGTGGGAGATGTCCAGGTTCCCGAGTTTTTCTCTCGTCACCGTGGGCTCAACGACACCACCTGCGAGGGCCACCGCCCGCTTGCCGGCGCGCGCATTCTCCTCGACGACGGCGAGCGACTCGTACACGTGGATCCCATAACCAGCAGCCTCGGGGACCACCTTTCTCTTCTCGAGGTCTATCCGCGCGTCAAGGGCCGGTCGGTCGTATGCGTCCTTGTAGGCCACCAGGGCTTCCAAGCCCTTTTCGCGGTCAAGAGCGACGGGAGTTCCTTCGCTCGCACGCTCTCCGTCAAAGTAGGTTGCCGGAACCTGCTCCGGCATAACTCCTGACGATTCGAGCCGCGCGGCCTTTTGGCCCAAGGCGACCTCATCGACGGTCACGCCTAGCGCCCTCCAGGTTGTCTCAAAGGAGTGCCCGTCAAACGTCAGGACGATGGGCTGCTCGATGTAATGGGACACGGCGGCGGCAAGTGGGGTGCGAACCGACTCCCCGGTGGATGGGGCCTCTTGCCGTTGGGCCAGGACCGGGATTTCCCCGGCGTGCCGGGTATTCCAGAAATAGGCGACGAGCAAGATGATGCTGGCCACGCCGAGAACCGCCGCCCCTAGGGAAGCCACGCGCCACCTCCGTTTCGCATGGGCGGCGCCGGTGCTCGTGGACTTGCCCGGCGCCCTGGGATAACCCACCGCGACATCGTGGGATCGAGCTCTGTCGGCCATGACGTGCTTAACTTAGCACGCGCTACGCAAGCGCCCAAGAAGACACGGGAGCGACAGCAGGCTTTGACACCCCAGCGCTGCTGGGGCAGCTTTGGGGAAATGACCTCGTCCATGACCAGTGACCGGAGGACCGCCCGCAAGAAAGGCCTCTCTGCCGCTGCGGCCTTAGGAGGCGGAGTGGCCGTAGCCGTCCTTGTCTCCTTCCCTCTCGGCGTCCTGGGGCTGGGCGCAGCCGGTTACCTCACCTATGACTGGTTCATGTTCCGTGCCAAGCGGGGCATGCGATTCTAGGCTGCACCCCGTAGCCGGCGCCCCAATTGACCTGTCTTCGCCTCGGGCTTAGTATCGGACGGGCGTGGGTTCCGAAGACTCCGACCTAGCGATACCGGTCACCTTCGACGACTCCCAGCCGGTACCCGTAGGCCTCCCCACCGGTACGTCTCTCAAAGGGGGTCGCTACGAGGTGGCAGGATTCGTGGGCGCAGGTCCCTTCGCCGACTTGTACACGGGAAAAGATACAGTCTCCGGCCAAAGGGTCGAGCTTAGGGTCCTTAGCCGCGAGCTCCTCTCGGACCCGCAGGCGGAACAGCGCCTCCACGCTGCGCTCGCCGCCGCGGCCAGGGTTTCGCACAAGAACATCGCAAAGGCCCTGGACCTGGCAAGCCACGCGGGCCAGGCGATCGTCGTTTCCGAGCTCGTGGGAGGGCGCTCCGTGAGGGAGCTCGTGGTGGAACGCGCGGCCCAAGGCGACCGCGTTTCTCCGAAGACGACGTACAACATCATTGCCCACGCGGCGAATGGCCTCGCCCATGCCCATGGAACGCTGTTTCACGGGGCACTGTCTGCACGGAACCTCATGATCGACCGGGCGGGCAGGGTCAAGATCACGGAGCTAGGCCTCGTCTACGGATTCCCGCGAGGCGCAGCGCTCCTCGCGACGTCCCAGGACGGTTCAGCCTTGGCGCCTGAAGTGGCACGCACGGAATCCCCGAGAGACGCACGGGCAGACGTGTACTCGCTCGGCATTATCCTGCTCGAGCTCCTTTTGGGCCGCCCCGTGACGCACCCTCCCCGAGTTCCGCGGGAGCTCTTGCCCCAGGAAATCAAGCTCCTCGAACGATGTCTCGCGCCCGACCCGCAAGGCCGCCTAGGAACCGTGACGGAGCTCAAGGAGGCGCTTCTCCTCTCTCTCAAGGCCCGTGAAGCCAAGATGCAGGCACGGGGGCCGTCCGTCCAGTCCGCAAGGCGGGCCGAGGAGAAAAAACCAGCCCGCGGACCCAAGCCGACCGTTCGCGACGAGAACGAAGAGAAGTGGCTCATACAGAAGGACAAGCTCGATTTCGGCCCCTTCACCTTCGCCCAGGTCAAGGAGCAGATCACGCGCGATGAGGTTCTCCCGGATCATCTGCTCATCGACAACATGACGGGCAAGCGATGTGCGGTGGAAGACCACCCGGACTTGCATGACCTCGTCATGTCAGCGGCCGCGAGGCGTGACGACGCAAGGCGAGCCAACGCCGAAGCTGCGGTCATCAAGCGTGAGAAACGGAAGGGCACGGCCCTGTACGGCGTCATCGCCGTGAGCGTGCTCGCGCTGCTCCTCGGAGCCTATTTCGGCGCGCGAATGCTTCAGGCGGCCAGCAAGAAGGGATCACGGGAGATCACCTCGCTCGAGGGCGCGGAGCGGGACCTCAAGCTGGACCTCAAGCCGCGGCCGCGAAAGCAGCCGAGGAAAAAGGGCACCGCGGTGGCCAGCAAGACCAAGGGAAGCGATCCGGGCTTCGACGACAGCGTCGACCTCGGCAACGCGGCCGAAGGGGACGACGAGAGCGCGCGCTTGTCCGACGACCAGCTGAATTCCGTGCTCAGCCGTCACCAGGGCGCGCTCGCCAAGTGCCTCATGGGTTCGGGCGAGCGAAACGCAGACATCGAGTTTATCGTGCGCGGGAATGGCAAGGTCTCGGACGTGCGCGTGAATGGTGAGACCGGGTCGCCCCTAGCCGCTTGCGTGCGCGGCAAGATGCAGGCGATGCAGTTTCCCACCTTTAACGGCCCGCGAACCAAGGCCTCCTTTTCCATGGGCTACTGATGGCCACCTGGCGACGCAGGGCGGGAAAGCGTGCAGGGCTGGTCTTGTCCCTCGCGTTCGCCGCGCTCCTCATCCCCATCGTCACCGCCGAGGTGTGGCTGGGGATCTCGAAGACGCTTGTCGTCGGCGAGCGGGCGCCGGTGACCGTTCGGCTCCCGCACGTTGGCGCCGTTCCCACGGGCGACTCGCCAGCGGCAAGCCGAGCGCGCATCGCGGTGGCCCGCGGCGACCGGGTGTCGCCGGAAGCGGCCAGGCTGACGCAGGTGGCGCAGGCATATCGCCATGGGAAGCCAGGCGCGCTGACTGCGCTGTTCGTCGCGTTCTCCTTGATCGGGATCCTCCTCACGGCGTACCTGCGCACTCTTCCACGCGGGGCATTCCTTCGCACCCAGATCACCGTGCTCGCTTCTCTTCTCGTCGTGGCGGCCCTTTCCAAGGCCTATCTCCTCCTCACCCCGCTGTCA
>JACQUZ010000161.1 GCA_016210055.1 Deltaproteobacteria bacterium
GCTCGCGCAGGTCCCGCCAGGCGCCGACTTCACGACGCTGCTCCGCGAAGGGCTGCGCGTGCTCTGTGGGCCGAGCTACGTGGCCCCTGCCTGAGACGTCTCGGCCACCACTCGGCGACTTTGCCGCCCGAAGCGGGGCTGCCGGAGGCGACCGGACGAAGGCGGGTGCGCGCGCCTGCGGAAGAGGTCCCGCAGTTGTTTCTGGATAGGGAGCTCGAGGGGAAAGGAGCCGCCCTGGGAGCTCGCGCGAAAAATGCCGGGCGAGGCAAGAATGTGATCAATCTTGAGATGGAAAAGCAGGAGAGACCGAACAATGAAGACGATAGGCTTGCTGGGCGGGATGAGCTGGGAGTCGTCGGTAGTATATTACCGACTGCTCAATGAAAGCGTCCGCGACCGGCTGGGTGGGCTTCACTCGGCGCGGTGTGTAATGTACTCGGTGGACTTCGCGGAAATTGAAGCGCTTCAAGCCGCGTCCGACTGGGCGCGGGCGGGTGAGGTTCTAGCGCAAGCGTCGAAGGGCCTGCTGTGCGCAGGTGCGGAGTGCATCGTACTTTGCACCAACACGATGCATCGCGTGGTAGGCGCGATCGAAGAGAGTGTGACCATTCCCGTTCTGCACGTTGCCGACGCAACCGCAGAAGCCGTGCGGAAGCGAGGCTTGTCGTCAGTGGGCCTGCTCGGGACGCGCTACACCATGGAGGGCGACTTCTACAAGGGCAGGCTAGAGGACAAGCACGGTATTCGCGTGGTGGTTCCAGAAGAACGTGAGCGCGAAGTCGTTCATCGGGTCATCTACGATGAGCTTTGCCTGGGCCGAATCCACCAGGAGTCGCGCCGGGCATATCAGGATATCGTCGAGCAGCTCACTGCCAACGGCGCCGAAGCAGTCATACTCGGCTGTACGGAGATCGGACTGCTTCTGGAGCCGAACAGCTGCGAAGTGCCGCTGTTTGATACCACCACCGTGCACGCTCGAGCAGCGGTTGACTGGGCGCTGCGCTAAAAGGGCTTTCTGGAGGGGTTGGCGCCGTAACGGCGCCGCGACGGGCCGGCAAGGGCTTGGGTTCACACCCCTGAGCGCTGCAGAGCCCCCAAGAGGAAGCGCTCACCAAGGCCCTTTGCACTTTGGCCGCGTGCTGGCTGGAGTGAAGATCCCCGGGTAACCTGCGGCGCGGTGCCAGTTGGCGAAATTCGCCACGTCAATACACCCACGCCTCTCACCCCCCCACCGACAGCATCCGCACGATCGCATCGTGCACCCGCGGCCGCACCACCTTGATTCGCTGATCTTCCCGCGACGGATGGACCCGGTTGCTCAGCAAGATCACCCACCGTGCCCGTTCCAGGTCAATCCACGCCGAGCATCCAGTGAACCCGAGGTGTCCAACGCCGGTCTTGGGCCAGAGGTCGCCCGCCTGCGAAGCACCAGGTGGAGGGGAGGGCCCATCCCAGCCGAGGCGCCAGGTCGAACCCGGGATCCCGCATGGCGAGAAGAACTCGCGGACCATCTCCGGTGGAAAGCCGCCCGGTACGCGCTCGCCTTGCCACGCGCCAGCGAGTGCGTGGCACAGGCGCGAGAGGTCGTTGACCGTGGAAAATAGGCCCGCGTGGCCAAGGATTCCGCCTGCTGCGTGGCAGTTGTCGTCGTGCACCTCCCCCACGACAAGACCACGGCGAGGGCATGCCTCGGTCGGCGCCACCTGGCTCGGCGTGACCGCGCGCGGAGCGGCGTCTAGATCGACGAACCTCGTCTCGTTCATGCCAAGCGGCTCGAAAACGACCCGCTCCGCCAGCCTATCGAGACGATCTCCGCCAGCACGCTCCACCACGAGGCCCAGCACCATGAACCCGAGGTCGCTGTACACCGAGCGCGTTCCAGGCTCCCTCTCCACCGGCTCCCCCGCCGCCATGCGGAGAATCCGGTCACGCGCCGATGGCGTGCGCTCGCGCTCGCCTGGACCAATCCGCTCAAAGAGCGGCCGCCAAGCGGGCAGGCCAGACGCGTGGCACAGGAGGTCCCGCACGCGGATTCGTTCCTTGCCGGGGCCGGCGAGCTCCGGGACAAAGGCGCAGGCCGGGCTATCCAGGGACAGTCGCCCAGCTTCGATGAGCCGCATGACCACCAAGGCAGTGGCCGCTGCCTTGGTAACCGACGCAACGTCATAGACGGTGTCCACTGACGCTGGCGGGCCAGGGACCGGCCACGTGGCCACCCGGCCGAACGCGGCGCGCCAGACCGGCCGCATGTCGTCGGCGACAAGGAGCGCGCATCCCGGGAAAACCCCCGAGCGCGCGGCGTCGGCAAGAAGATCGGCGACTAGCGTCGAATCCATGGGCCCTTGCGAATTGTGATAGATTTTAGCCCAGTTTCATGAGTCGCTACGAGCTCCTCGACAGAATCGGCGTGGGGGGCATGGCCGAAGTTTATCGCGGTCGTGCCGTCGCTGATGGGGGGTTCGAGAAGCCCGTCGCCATCAAGAAGGTTCTCCCTAACCTCTCTCGGGATGACCGCTTCGTGCGCATGCTCGTGACCGAGGCAAAGATCCTCGCGTCCTTGCGCCAGCGCAACATTGTCCAGATCTACGACGTGGGGCTCGGCGATGATGGCCAGTACTTCCTCGTCATGGAGCACGTCGATGGGTGCGACTTGGGCGCACTTTGCGACCGCGTGGACGCGCTAAAGATGCGCTTCCCGCGTGACCTGGCGCTCCACGTGGGAGCCGAAGTGTGTGACGCCCTGGATCACGCCCACAAGGCTGTCGATGCCCGCGGCAAGCCCTTGGGCCTCG
Source organism: Deltaproteobacteria bacterium (assembly GCA_016210055.1). Classification (GTDB taxonomy): domain Bacteria; phylum Myxococcota_A; class Polyangia; order Haliangiales; family SHYZ01; genus JACQUZ01. The sequence continues at coordinate 2,793 of JACQUZ010000161.1, forward strand.
TTCATCGCGATGTGTCCCCTTCCAACGTCCTCCTCTCACGCGCCGGAGAGGTGAAGCTCACGGATTTCGGCATCGCCAAGCGGCGGGAGGACGGGAGTCTCGTCTCTTCGATAAAGGGCAAGTTCGCGTTCATGTCACCCGAGCAGGCGGAGGGCCGGCCCCTAGGGCCAACCAGCGACGTCTATTCGCTCGGAATTGTGCTCTACGAGCTCCTTCTCGGGAGGCGGCTCTTCTCCCACGCCAACGACGTGGAGACCCTCAGGCTCGCCCGAGAAGCTCGCGTGCCGCGGCCACGTGGCCTGGAGCCCGAATTTTCCGAGGAGCTCGAGCAGATCCTCATGAAAGCGCTGGCCAGGGATCCGGAGCAGCGCTTCGCCAGCGCAGCCCGCTTTGGCATGGAACTGCGCGATTTCCGGTATTCATGCTCCACGAGTGCCGGCGATCCAGCTCAGGAGATCGCGGCGCTCGTGAAGCGGCTGGTGCCAGGCCAGCCCAGCGTTCCGAGTGGAAGGACGATCGTCGAAATCACGACGATGGGTGGGTTCCCGCGGGCCCCAGTGCTCGGAGACCACGTGGAAGAGGACGGCCTGGTCCACGCCCTTGGGGACGACGTGGAAACCCGGCCCATGCGCACGACTCGCCTTGACGCCGACGAGGAGTGGGACGTCTCGTCGCTGGCGACGCGTCCCACCGAAAAGGCGCTCGATTACGTAGAGCCTGCGAGCTCTGACTATTCCAGCGACAGCTCATCGAGTGTCGACCTTGGCTTGCTCGCCCCGCGCAAGACCCCGTGGCGGCGCGTCGCGGCGTTGGCCTCTCTCCTTGCGTGTCTCGTGCTTGCTGCGGTGGTCGCCTTTGGACGAGTCCTCTCCGCCGATCGCCAAGCACGAGCGCCCCGCCGCGTGTCGTCGCAAGGGACCGGGGACTCCCTACCAAGCCCCACCATGCTGGAGCCCTTGCCCAAGCCGCCAGAGAAAGCTGTCCCAGCACCAGAAGCCGTGGTCGTCCCGGCCGCAAGCGTGGCGCCACCGACGCCTCGGAGGGAAATCGCCCCACGGCCCCTGAACACCCGCAAGCCAAGACCCGCCGTGATGAAGACGAGCACGGCCAAGCGGATGCAGAAGAAGAAACCGGCGCCTGGAGCAAAGCGCCGTCCAAAGGATTAGATGGGGATATCGCGCCGCTCCTGGATTTCCTTGCTGACCCGCTCGATCAGCGCAGCGAGCTCCATCGCCGGGAGCTGGGTGCCGTTCCGCAGCCTTACCGCCACCTTCCCGCTCTCCACTTCCGAGTCGCCGATAACCACGATGTAGGGGTTCTTGCGCAGCTGCGCGTTGCGTATCTTCTTCTGCATTCCCTCGCGGGCGCTGTCCACCTCGGCGCGAATACCCCCCAGCGAGCCCGGGATGGCCGCGCGTTGCAATCGCTCTGCAACCCCCGCCGCGTGCTCGTTGTGGCGATCCGCGATCGGGATAAGCACCACCTGCACTGGCGACAGCCAGGTCGGAAATGCTCCGCCATAGTGCTCGATGAGGATGGATAAGAAGCGTTCCACCGAGCCCAGGATGGCCCGATGAAGCATCACCGGGCGCGTCTCCTTCCCCTGGTCGTTGATGTATTTCAGGTCGAAACGCTCAGGTAGGTTGAAGTCGAGCTGGATGGTCGCCAGCTGCCACTCGCGACGGAGGGCGTCTCGCGCCATGAAATCGATCTTCGGCCCGTAGAACGCCGCCTCGCCGCGCTCCTCCTTCCAGGACACCCCCTTGCGTCTGAGCACCTCGCGCAGCTGCTCCTGGGCGTTGGTCCAGATTTCGGCTCCGCCCAGGTATCGCTCCGGGTGCTCCTCGTCCCACATGGAGAGCCGCACGTCGAGCTGCATGTCGAAGACTGAGTAAAAAGCCTCCACGATCGAGAAGATCTTCAGCGCTTCGTCGGTGATCTGGCTGGCCTCACAGAAGACGTGCGCGTCGTCCTGCGTGATCATGCGCACGCGTGAGAGACCCTGGAGCGTCCCCGTGAGCTCGTCTCGATATACCGAGGTCACCTCGCTGTAGCGCAGGGGAAGGTCCCTGTAGCTACGCGGTCGCGACGCGTAGATCTGGGTGTGGTGGGGGCAGTTCATCGGCTTGATGCAGAACTCCTCCTGCCCCTTGCCCTTCACGTGAAAGAGGTCTTCTTTGAATTTCTCGTAGTGGCCGGAAACCTTGTAGAGCTCCGCCTTGGTGATGTGCGGGATGAGCACTCGCTGATACCCCAGGGGTTCCTGGAGGGACCAGACAAAATCCGTGAGGAGGTTCCGCAGGAGCGTTCCTCGCGGCGTGAACAAGGGGAGCCCGGGGCCCACGAGCTCGCTGAACGCGAACAGGTCCAATTCCTGGCCAAGCCGCCGGTGATCCCGCTTGCGCGCCTCCTCGAGGAGGCGCAGGTGCTCGTCCAGCTCCTCCTTGCTGAGGAAGCAGGCACCGTAGATGCGCTGGAGCTGCTTGTTGCGCTGATCACCGCGCCAGTACGCGCCTGCGACGCTCGTCAACTTGAAGGCACCCACTGCCCCCGAATGCTCGACGTGCGGGCCACGGCACAGATCGACGAACTCCCCGGTGCGGTAGAGCGACACCGACGTCACGCCGCCCAAGCCCTCCGATGCGAAGGCGGCATCCTTGTCGCCCGCGTCCTCGACGGCCGTCGTACCCTTTTCCTTGAGCAGGTGGAGGAGCTCCACCTTGTAGTCCTGGCCGCGGCGGGCCATCTCTGAGATCGCCTCGTCGATAGGCACCACGACGCGCTCGAAGGGCAGCTTGCGCCCTCGGAGCTCGCGCATCTTCTGCTCGATCTTGCCAAGATCGTCCACCGACAAGGTCTCCGGCAGGTCGAGATCGTAATAGAACCCGTCCTTGGTCGCCGGACCGACGCCGAATTTTGCAGACGGCCAGAGCGCCTGAACGGCCGCCGCCATCAGGTGGGCACACGAATGGCGTGCGGTCTCGACATCCGGAGAAGGCGGAGCTTCTCGACTCTCAGGTTTCATTCCGACATCTCCTCTCGCGGCTTGCGTCCTTGGACGATGATCCCATCGGCTTGATAGAAGCCATGTCCTATCTGCGTCATGCTGGCAGTGCTCGACGGATCGTAGTGCACCTCTGTGTAGCATTCTCTCGCATGGTCGAGAAAGAATACCTTTTCGATGCGGAGGCGCGAGCGCGGGAGATAGCCCAGGAGCTCCCACGGCATGTGCACGTGGATGAAGCTGGGCTTTCGCTTGTGCTTCTCGTTCCCATAGCCGTTGAGGGCGATGTCACCCATCTCGTGGTCCGGCGGCGGATGGATCAGGTGCGGGATGGTCCAGTCGAGGAACTTCTCTCGGTTCAGGTTGCTTAGGAGGTTGTGGCCGTGGAGCAAGAGCGACCCGCCGGGACGCAAGACCCTCGCCATTTCATCCACGGCACGCTGCCTGTTTTCTTGCGAGGGGACGGAACCCAGGGAGTGAAACATCGACAGAACCCAATCGAACCTGCCCTCGGGGAACGGCATCCCCTCGACGACGTCGGATTGGGTGAGCTCTGCGGTTAGCCCTCGTTCGCGAAGGAGTGCGCCCGCTCGCTCGAGCATGTGGGGGTTGTAGTCGTTTCCGGTGACCGTCGCGCCCTTGGCTGCCAAGAGCGCGAGGTGCCGACCCGTCCCACACATTGCATCGAGGACGCGGCAACCCGGCGCCACGAGCTCCGAGACGATCCGCTCATCCATGCGAAAGAGCGGGAACGCCTGTTCCTCGATGTCCATGTAATGGAGCGGATACAGCTCATCCGTGCGCTCTGTCTTGACGAGAGCATCGAACTTGGTCACCAACCGGTGGCCCATGCCACTACCTCCTGTTCTCGAATCCGGCGCCAGGCAGGTTGGCCAGCGCCGTCGCGAGCGAGGAGCTCTTGGTCACCTCGGCGTTCCGAGCTCCTCGCGGAATGACCGAGTAACAGGTGCTGTCCCCGCGCCGGCCTACCGCCAAGACCCTCGGAATGCCTAAAAGCTCCGAAAAAAGAACCCTCGCATAATGCGACATGTTGAACCGATCGTCGATGACGCTCTCGAGGCCCAGCTCGGTGAGGCACCGCCAGGCGGCCTGCGCAGGCTCAAGGTCCTCCTCGGTTCTCGGCACGACCGTAACATCGCATGGCGAAAGGCCCGCAGGCCACTCCATCCCCCGTTCGCCGTGATGCCGGTCGTAGAGCGCCAAGAGGAGCCGAAGGAGGCCAAGGCCATGCGTGCCCATGACAACCGGGCGGAGGGCGCCCTGTCGATCTCGATAGTGCAGCTGAAAAGGCTTGGTGCACTCGTCCTCGACGCGCATGGACATCCCGACGGTGAACATCCGCTCGAGCCGGAGCGGCTCCTCGCTGCCCCACGCAAGGCCGGGAGCTCCGCTCGGGTGGCCCTCTGCGCACGCGAACCGAAGCGCCGCGTCGCCGTGGTTCTCCGCAAGGGGCGCGCGGCAGCTCACGCACCGTCCGGGCGAGGCGAAGAGCTGCCCTGATTCGCCGCGAAAGAACCGATATTCCCCCTTTTCGTGGGGCAGGAGGTGATCGGTGTACACCTTGGGGCGTCGCGACTCGCCGTCGGCGACCCTCCGATAATCGAAGTAGAGCAGGTTGGTTAGGCCGAGCTCCCCGAAAATGGCGCGGTAGAGATCATCGACCTTGTCCATCACCTGGTCGAGCTGCTCCTCGTCGGCGCAGAGGGTGTACGATTCGAAGAGCTCGAACTCGTTCACCTTGAGAAAGCCCTTGCCCCCCTTGCCGCGGCCGCTGAACAGGTCGCGCCACAGGTGCGCGATTTGATAGACCATCTTCGGCAGCTGTCCAGGACGACCCCAGCTCGGCGCCTGGTCTGCGAAGAAGTCAGAGATCCACTCCTCGTGGGTCGGCGCCAAGAGGAGCGTCTTGCGGTCCTCGCCCGGGCATTGAAACACCGAGCTTCCGAACTGCCCCAGGCGACCGCTCCGCTCCAGCAAGTCTGCCGGGTAGAGCGAGGGGAACTGCATCTCGTGAAAACCAACCCGATTGGCGTGGCGACGGACCAAGCGTCGTAGCTTCTCCATCACCCGGTGCCCTGCGGGAAGAAGCACGGGAAACCCGGCCGTGCCACCGTCCGCCATGATTCCGGCGTGGACGAGCCACCGCTCGAAGGGCAAGCTCCGGTGGTCCGCGCCCAGGTCAATCTGCGTCTTGACCGCTGGCATGCGGGAGTAGCTCAAAAGCTCCATGTCCATCTTGTCACGCATCAGCCCGGCTGGTGGCCCGCCCGATACACGCTGCGGAAGAAGCGCAGCTCTCCGGCGGCGCGCTCCTCCTTGCCGGTGGCCATTTTCAAGGCGCAGCCGCGCGACTCGATCCGGTTGATGCGGCGCACGATCTGCACCCGCTGACCGATCCTTCCGCAACCGCAACGCCCCTCCACCACGTGTCCGAAATCCTCGCTCAGGATGAAGCCTGGATAGCTCGTCGAGCTGGCGTCGAGGAAGGCGAGGACGCCGAGCTCGCCCTCGGAGGAGAGGACTCGGTCGGTGCGTGGATCTCGCGCTTGCGCCTCTACCCACGGGGGGACGTGTTTCTCGTTCGCCTCGCACTCGTTGATGACCGAGTTGAGCTCCACCATGTTGTAGGAGTCGCGAATCGCGGTCTCGTCCTTCATCTTCAAGGCGGCCCGCACGGCCTGACGAAACGCCGGCGGCGAGATCGCTTTCGCTTGCTGATCCTTCCAGCCGCCCGCGCTGATGACGAACGAATCGGGCGGGAACCCGGGCCACGCGCCTGCGCCTGCGATCCGGCGGCAGACCTCGAGGATGCGGAACGGCGGGCCAATCATGACCAGCTTGCGCCCCTCGCGAGCGCGGCGCGCAAGCACGGTCACCGCCTGCTCAGCCGAAAACACGCCACCCTGCTCCAGGTAGTCGGTGGTCATGATGAGGGTCATGCAGGCAATCACGTACGAGAACCACAGGTCGCCCGCCTCCTCGGTCGATGGGCCGAGCACGATGGCATGGTAGCCCCCCGTCCGCTCGACCCCAAACAGCGAGGGGATGGACGTGGTCACGCTGCCCAAGAAGCGCGTGAGCGTCTCGTCGTCGCGAGGGACGATGCTCCGCGAGCCCGACGTCCCGCTGCTGCAGCACAGCTTGACGATCTGCTCCTCGCTACCGGTCGTCACGGAGAGGTCGCGCTGCTTGAACAGGGAGCTCGGCAGGAGCGGGATCTCCGCGAGGCTCAACTCCTCCGGGTTCCGCCCACCAATCAGCCGCTCGACATAGGAGCGATAGTTGGCATTGTTTTGCAGGTGGTACGCGAAGGACTCTCGAATGAGCTGCTCGCGGGTCGCGCTCGCTCGCTCGCCGTCCTCGAGCATGCGGTCGAGGTCCAGCATCAGAGAATCGATCGCCCCCAGCTTGTACCCCACTGCCCTCATGGAACAACACGCTCCCTTGTGCTGGTGCCGAAGAAGAAGGTCTCGAGCTGGCCTGGAGTCGGCCTGCCTCCGTACTTGTGGATGAACTCGAGCTCCCTATCGAGATACGCGAGGCGCATGAAGTGCTGCAGGGCATAGGTCCCGTCGTGGGTAAATCCCTGGCGGAAATGGGAGACCATCCCAGCCTCGCAAATCCGCGCCGCCCCTCGCGCGCAGAACAGGTCGCCGAGCGCCTCGGCGTGGGGCTTGAAGGGGAACGCTGCGATGGTCTGCGTCTCGTCGTCGATGAAAGGCAGGACCTCCTTGGGAGATGTGATCGGGTGAACGAAAAGGGTCCGACTGAGGGGATGCTCCATGGAAACGAGCGGATCGGGGGAGACGATGATCGACCAGCCCTCGTTGCTGCTGATGACTTCGGTGTTGCGAAAGACTGCCTCGAGCCGGGTGCGGACAATGTGGGACTCGACATCGGGGCTCGTGGCGCCTTTCGGCAAGAAGCGCTGCTGCTGGGCGAATGCGTCCTTGAGGTGCGGGATGAGCTTCCGATGGTCGCCCACCACGAACAGCCGCTGCGGGCTGAAGCAGGCCTCTTGATCGTAGACCGACACGTCGTGGGCCACCCGGGTGGCAGCCGCCAAGGGGTCACACTCGTCGGCAAAAACGATGGCGAGGCTCCGCTTGGGCCCGAACTCCAAGAACGGGACGCTGTGCGGGACCTTGGCCTTCACCCGCGCCAGGGACGACCCTTGGCCCCAGGCGCAAATCATGTCGGAGGCGGCGATCATCGTGTTCCAGAGGGGTGAGTCCTTTTCCCAGTACGCGACGGTGAGCGAGCGGCTGATGGGGTGATCGGCGCCGTTCTCTTGAATGAGCGCCCGGGCGAAATGGACGCACGTGCTCGGATCCCGCGCGGGCAGCTTCACGATCGTGTGGTTCTTCGTGAGGATCGATCGAACCATGCTGTACACGCCAGCCATGGGCACGTTGCCCACCATGACGTGGAGGACTCGCCCGCGGGGGAAGGCGCGCACCCGCGCCACCTGCCTGTGCACCCACTCGTCGACCATGCGGTGATCGCCGAGCTCCGCGTCGAGGAGGTCGTAGTAGTTGTTGCGGAACATGAGGTAATCGCCAATGACCCAGAAATCCCGCTCCAGCATGGGGCGGCTGAAGCCAGTAACGTCGCAGGCGATGTCCAGCGCGGCACGGCGGACGGGATAGGAGGGGTCGACCCAGCGCGCCCCGCCAGCGCCGAGGTACCGCGAGACCTCGGCGAGCGGAATCTCATGGAGCAGCTGGCGGCTCTGCAAGACGGTCTCGACGTCCTCCTCGCGAAGCCTGGGGAGGCGGAGCTTGACGCCGCTCGAGTACTCGAGCTCGAGGACATCGTCCGCGCCGTCGGGGGTGCGGATTTCGCCGCACACGATAATGGGAAGGTCGATGCACCTCATGGGGTCACCTGGGGGGGCAGTTCCGTGAAGTCGGATCTTCTTCGCGGCGGGGCCTGGCGCGCACGGACTTCCTTCGCGCACTTCGGACAGTCCTCGCGCGCCGTCGCTCGTCGCTCGTCGGCATTCCGGATCTCAATGCTCGCTTGTCGCTCGGTGGCTTCCGTCTGCGGCGCTGCGGAACTCGTGCGCGAAGGAAGTCCGTGCGCGCCACCCGCCGCCTTGGCGCAAAGTCGGCCCGACTTCACGGAACTGCCCCCGTCACCTGGGCGGTGTCGCCGTCAGACAGCGCCGCCAAGTGGCGCGACTCGACACTGCTCGCCTCGATCATCTCGGTGAGCTTCGGCGCCACGTAGCAGGCCTCGCCGCCCGGCAAGGTCGAAAGGCAGAGCTTCGTCACGAGCGCCATCGCCTGACGGGTGGCGCCGAGGCTGCGGCCGAGCTCGTGGGACGCATCCTCCAACACCATCAGCTGGGATCCGTCCCGGAGCGCCGAGGCGAGCTCCCGCACCTTGGCGAAGTCGACGTACTCGTCGTTCGTCGACGCCACGAGGTGAACGGGCGTCTCGATGGCGCGCGCATCGGCCAATGAGTCCGTGAAGGAGCCGTAGCCGTGTCGGTCCATGTCGTCGACGAAGCCCTGTGCGGACACGCGATAGCCGAACAGCGTCTGGTACGGGGCACCGTGGTCTCCGGGCTCCCGGTAGGGGCGAATCGACTGGCCGGTGGCACGCTCGAGCGTCTCGGGCACGTCGACCACCCCGACCAGCGTCACGGCCCCAGCCACCTCCCGATGGCGAGCGGCGAACCTAATGACAACGGGCGCCGAGAGACTTGTCCCAAGAAGAATCAGCGGCAGGCATGGGTCTCTGCGGGCGGCCACCACCCCCTCCAAGTCCCGCTCGAGCTGCGACAGGCGAAAATCCTCGATGTCGCCGCTGCCAAGACCCACGTGATTCCGGGGATCGAATCGAACCACCTGGAACCCGTTCGCTCGCAGGTAGTAGCTGAAGATGAAGAGGTCGTGAACGCTCCTCCCAAACGGCGGTACCAGCACGACCTCGGCGCGTCGCGGTCCTTGGGCCTGCGTCTCGAGGAGGAAGATCTCGCCGCCGTCCGCGCACGGAAGCCTCCGCGCGACCCCCTCAAAAGGCCGGGCAGAGGCAGCGGCGGGCCGGCTCACCGTCGGAGAAGGCAGTGCACCCATCGTCCTCATCCCAGCTTGACGTCTTCCTTGGCGCCCACGATGAACAAGTTGTTTCCGCGCCCCGCCACGTCGGGATTCCCGGCGACGGCCTTCTCCATTTGGTAGATCCGCTCGAAGTGGTCGCTCGAAGACAGGATGTTCTGGAGCGAGCTCGTGGAACCGCGGAGCTGCGTCTCCTGGACGCCCGGATAGATGAGGCTCGGGAACCCGGTGAGGCAGCGAACCTTTAGGCCAGCGCGACCGTAGAGCTGCTTGAGCCCTTCGGGGGTGAACATGTGGATGTGCGGCATGTCGCCAGTGAATCTGCCGCGGTCCGACTGGAGCGGCATCTCGGCCTCGGCGATTTCGTTGCGATAGATGTTGAAGAACATGCAGTGGTACTTGTTCGGCAAGAACGAGACGAAGAGGCCCTTGTCGGACAGGAGCGAGACGAGCTGCTCCACCACGTGCGGCACGTCCTGGACGAAGCCGAGCACATTGTGGAAGTTGAAGATGAGGTCGAACGAGCCCGGGGCGAAGAAACGGCCTACCTCCTCGAGGTGACCGATTTGCACCTGGAAGCGATCCTCGAACCCGCCGCGCGCCGCCTTCTCTTTCGCCTTGCCGGCCATTGCCTCCGACAGGTCGAAGAGAACCCCACGGCTCGACGGAACTGCGCGCAGGATGCGCTCGCTCCAGCGTCCCGTGCCGCCGCCAGCGTCGAGGAAACGGAAACCGCCCGGCAGCCGGCTGATCGCCTGCTCCTCTAGCATCGCCCAAAGAAGCCGATCGGACAGGTTCCAGTACACCTGTTGGTCGACGAGATCGTACTCGTCGGCCTTCCGGCTAAAGTATCCGAGAACCTGATCTACATGCTCGCGGTCATGCTGAAACATTTCGCTCATCCTCGTGTTCGTTGTGGCGGTGCTCATGGAATTGCCGCTACGCCGTTGAATCGCGGCAGGAGCTGACAGTCGCGGACATCGCGGTGGTTGAGGAGCCAGCAGAGGTATCGTTCGGTCCCCAAGCCGAACCCCGACGTCTTCATCGGGAACTTCTCGCGCATCTTGCAATACCACTCGTAGGATTTGAGGTCGACCCGATGCATCTCGAGCGCCCGACGTACCTCTGCCGCGCTTTCGTGGCGCTCGCCGCAGCCGACCACCTCGCCCAGCCCAAAGAGGAGATCTGCCGCTTTTGCCTTGCGGCCGCCCGTGTCGGCGAACGCCTGATAGAACGGCACGGCGATGTGGTCCGGCTCGGTGAGCCACACGAAGCCGCCAAGATGCTGCTGCAGGATCTGCTCGGCCCGCCGCGTGAGCGTGCGGAAGCCGCGCGTGTCGTCGTGCCGCACGAGCGCCGGGTCATTCCCGAGCATCTGAATCGCCGCATCGACCGTGATCTGGGGGAATCGCTCCGAGGAAGCGACGAGCCGCTCGATGGCCTCGACGTTCCCGTCGCATTCACGAATGAACGGGGCGCAGCGCTCGTAGACCTCGGCGGTCATGGAACGCACGTAGTTCTCGACGAGCTTCATCACGTCGGCGAGCGTCCCCGGGATCTCGGCTTCGCTGTGATAAAACTGGCAAAGGTGGGTTTCGTCTGCTTCCTCGCCGCGGAAGCTCGGCATGAGGTAGTAGCAGCCTGCGGGGTGAAGGCGGCAGCCGTACTCGAGCATGAACTGCATCGAATCGGCCAGGTAGGTCTCCACGCCGAAGAGATCGATCTTGACCGGCTTCGAATCGCTGCCCAATCCCATTGGGCTGGAGATAGACGCGGTCGTAATCGGAAGGTAGAGCGTTTTCAGGTTGCAGCTCTTGAAAAAGCGATACGTGGCATGCGTCATCGCGTCTTGAAGCTCGACGAGCCCCCGATACCAAGGGCTGCGCATGGCGTCTAGGTAATGTGCATTGAGATCGTGCCAGCTCTTGTGGGCAGTTGGCTTCACCTGCATGACCTTGCTCCTATCCTGCGCAATCGATTGGTAACCCTGTTAATCGGCTCAACTCGCTCGACGCTCCGCGATTCGTGTTCCTTGGGCGAGCGCTCGCAGCTTCTCCCAGGCGATCTTTGGATCGACGAGCGTGAACCCAGCGAAATTGGAAAAGCCACAGTCAGTCCCCGCCATCACGCGCTGGTGTCCAAAGCGCTTGAGGAACGGTCGCAGGCGGTCGGCCACGAGCTCGGGATGCTCGATGAAGTTGGTGGTCGAGTCGATGAGACCGGGGACGAGGATCTTTTCTTCCGGGACGCGAACCTCCTCCCACACCGTCCATTCATGGGCGTGCCGTGGGTTCGCCGCCTCGAACACGATGGCCGAAGGGCGCGCTCCAAGGACGATGTCGACGATGTCGCGCAGGGGGACATCCCGGTGATGGGGCCCCTCGTAGTTCCCCCAGCAGACGTGCATCCGCATTCGCTCCGACGGGATGTCCCGCAGGGCATGACTCATCGCCTCCACGTGAAGCTGCGCGTTTCGCCGAAATTCCTCCAGGCTCGCCGCGGCGAACTGCACGTGGCGACCCATGGCGAGATCGGGACAGTCCACCTGGAGAACAAAACCACGCGCGTGGATCGCGTCGTATTCGACCTTCATCGCCTCCGCCAGGGCGAAGAGGTATTCCTCGTGGCTCTTGTAGTACTTGTTGGCCAAGAAGAGGGAAATCACCCCTGGCGAAGCCGCCGTAACGAACCTGTCGGCATGTCCTGCGGGAATCGCGCGCGAAAACAGGTCGAGATCGCGAGTCACTTCGGTTGGATCCCGATACATGACCGGCCCCGTGCACGCGGGCGTCTTAATGACGCCACGATTGGAAGCGCTGGAGAATGCACGATAGGCGTACTCGGGGAAATCCATCATGTCGGCGGCGAGGGGAATCGAGCCAATCCCGTCGAAGCCCGTGAGACGGTCCTTGACGTAATTAACCAGGATCGCGCTCAGCGCGATCCTGGTTAGCGCGCCTCAAGTGGCTGGCAACGGACCAGCTTCCTAGCGATACGGCGAGCTCGTGGCGGCGTCCCGCCGCGGGTCGTGATGATCTCGCGTTCCTCCAGTACACCTCGGGCTCCACTGCGCAGCCCAAGGGCGTGATGGTGAGCCACGGGAACCTGCTCCATAACGAGGCGCTCATCCAGCGGTTCAAGCACACCTCGGAGGCGAGCCGTGGGGTTGGTTGGCTGCCCCTCTACCACGACATGGGCCTCATTGGGAATGCGCTCCACGCCCTGTATTGCGGGGGCGATTTTGTCTTCTTGTCGCCATTGGACTTCTTGAAGCACCCGCGGCTATGGCTCGAAGCCATTTCCCGCTACCGGGCAGACATCAGCGGCGCCCCGAACTTCGCGTATGAGCTGTGCGTCGGGCGCGTGAAACCCGAGGAGCGCGCCGTGATCGATCTGTCGAGCTGGACGCTGGCCTATTGCGGCGCCGAGCCAATTCGAGCCGAGAGCCTGCGGAAGTTCGCCGCGGCGTTCGAGGGGTGCGGCTTTAGGGCAAGCTCTCTCTACCCTTGCTACGGGCTCGCCGAAGCGACGCTCATGGTGACCGGTGCGAGGAGGGGTGAGGGATTCGTTTCCGCTGAGGTTAGCCGCTCGCAACTCGAATCGGGCCAGTGCAAGCTCGCGTCGCCGAGCGATTCAGACGCGCGCACGCTGGTGAGCTCGGGCCGCGCCATGGCGGGCGAGGGGCGCTTAAGGGTCGTCGACCCTGTTACCCTTCGCCGTTGCCACCCAGGCCAGGTCGGCGAGATCTGGCTCGCGAGCGACAGCGTCGCCCGAGGGTACTGGAACAGGCCCGAGGAGACTCACGCCACGTTCCAGGCGACGATCGCGGACACCGGCGAGGGACCTTTCCTGCGCACCGGCGATCTCGGGTTCGTCCACGAGGGAGAGCTGTTCGTCACCGGGCGGCTCAAGGATCTCATCATCGTCGGAGGGAGGAATTGCTATCCCCAGGACATCGAGGCCACGGTCGAGGCGTGCCATCCGGCGCTTCGCACTGGATGCTCGGCTGCGTTTGCGCTCGACGGCCATGCGGGTGAAGCGCTGGTGATCGCCACGGAAGTGGCGCGCGACTACGTGGCCCAGGCCGTCGATCCAGAGGAGCTTGTCGCTGCCATCCGTCGGTCGGTGACTGCCGAGCACGAGGTGCGGGTCCACGCCGTGGCGTTGCTCCAAGCAGGGACGATACCGAAGACGTCGAGTGGCAAGATCCAGCGTCATGCCGCAAGGCAGGCCTTCGTCCGCGGCGAGCTCACGCTTTGGCACCAATCGTCGGGATCGCCCGGATGAGACCGGCCGCACGTGAATCGTCGTCCGCCGAGATTCAGGAGTGGATCACGGCCATGCTGGCCAGCTGGATCGAGGTCCCGCAGGCGCAACTGGACGTTCGCCGCCCTGTGGTCGAGCTGGGGATTGACTCGATCGTCATCCTGAGCCTCGTTGGCGAGTTGGAGGAGTGGCTCGGTCGTCCGATCCCCGACGATATCTTGGAGGAGCATCCTACGATTGAATCGATCGCGCGCTACCTCTCGGACGCGGCTAAATCTCAGTGACCGCGGGCGCCCCTCGATTGACGATGAGCATCGGCCCCGAGGTGTCGAGAGACGCCTCGCGAAACAGCGCGATGGACATCATCGGGTCCACGTGGGAGCAGCTCACGTCATGGAGGACCGGGTAGGGAGGAGCGGCTCGCAGGACATCGTCGAGGATGGCGTGCAGGCACGCGGGGTCGTCGAGCCGCGTGCCGCTCGGTGACTTGCCGATGACCAGTCCCCGAATCCGCTCGAGCACGCCCATCTGTCCGAGCTGCGTGAGACCGCGGTGGAACGCGCCCGGGGAGGTGCCACTCGTGTCTTCGACAAAGAGCAGGTGTCCGTCGAGATCCGGGAAGTAAGGCGTGCCGGCGAGCGCGCACAGTGTTTCCAGGTTTCCCCCGGCGATGGGTCCCTCGGCCGTGCCTGGCCGGTAGACCTTCCAGCCGTCAAAGGGGCGCATGTCGCGCGGGCCATGGCCCTCCTTCATGTACCACGCATCGTCGGCGGTGCTGTGTGGGCTGCGGTATCGGACTTCGTTTCCCGACAACACCGCCGCCAAGCCGTCGCGGGTGTAGTCGAAGAGGTTGGGGTCGCATAAGCTCGCGAACGACGGGCCGTGGATCGCGGGGACGCCGGCCAGCTTCCCGACGGCCAGAAGCAGTGCCGTGACGTCGCTGTAGCCGATGAAGACCTTGTTCGACCGCCGGATGAGGTCGTAATCGAGGTGGGGCAGGAGCTGATTGCAATTGTACCCGCCGAACACGGGCATGACCGCGAGCACCTCCGGATCGAGGAGGGCAGTGCGCAGGTCAGCGAGCCGCTCCTCGAGCGTTCCAGCGGTGTGAAAATGGCGGCGGTCGACGTTCGCGCCGATGCGGACCTGGTAGCCGAGCGCTTCGAGGTTCCGGCGGCCAATCTGCCGCAATGCCGGGGACACGTCGGCCATCGTGTTCGCAGGCGCGATCACGGCGAGGGCCCTCGGGCGACGGGGATGCGACATGGGCGGGATAGCTAGCACGCGGCTCTCGAGCCGGTCAAGGTGGGTGCCGGCGGCGGGGTGCAGATCCGTGACGGAGCGGCTTTACGCCAAGGCAGCGGGTGGCGCGCATGGACTTCCTTCGCGCACGAGTTCCGCAGCGCCGTAGACGGAAGCCACCAGGCAACAGGCGAGCATTGAGATCCGGACTCCCGATGAGCGACAAGCGACGGCGCGCGAGGACTGTCCGAAGTGCGCGAAGGAAGTCCTTGCGCGCCAGGCCCCGCCGCGTAGCAGATCCGACTTCACTGAACAGCTCCCCCGGCGGCGGGTGACCTACCGCCGCTTCGCGCCCGGCTGCCGCTTGAGGCTCCGCACGAAATTCACGCCTTGCCAAAGCCCGCCTGCCACGAACAGCGCCCCCATGACGGTGCCCGCGGTCCCCGCGAACCCCGCCATCAGGGCGGCGCCCGGGCCGATCCCCATGATGCTCAGGGAGAGATGCTTCAGCGCGCCCCCGGGTGCCTTGTCCACGCGGTTCTGTGACTCGACATGGGCACGAATGGCCGCTTTCCTCGAGGTTTCGGGCAGCCGCACCGGGTGAAGCCGAGACGCGGTGATCTCTGGCCCGGAAGGCTTTGCTTCGCCTGGCTGCCGAGATTGAGCATCGCTTCCCAGGCGAGCGGCCAGGTCGCTCGCCAAGTCTGGGTCGACCATGCTCGTCCGGTACACGGGGTGGGCGAGCTGGCCGCTCATGCTCGTCGGGATCTCGGGAGACACTCCTTGTGCGATGAGGGCGAGCTTGTCGAGGACTGCCGCCCGCGCCGCTCGAAACCTCTGGGTCAGCTCGGGTGCCAGGTTTCGACGAGCGGCGCACCGACGGAGGTCGCGCCACAGGTCGAGCCATGGCTCGAACTCCCCGCCGCGGCTCGCGGAAAGGGGCCAGAAAACCGATGCGTCCCCGCCCCTCAGCACGGCCTCGGCGTCCGTGAGAAGATCCTCGAGGAAGACCCACTCGGAGTCCACCATCCAGATCTGGGCGAACTGGTCGTCGGCACCGGTGAGCACCAGGCCTCCGCCTCGTGCCACGCTCGCGGCGGTCACATAGCTGCGGTGGGGCAGGGCGCGCAGCATTTCGCCAGTCGTCGTGTCCCACAGGCGGGCCACGCAGTCGTCGCTTCCTGTCACCAGCAACCGACCGTCGGGGCCAAAGGCCACGCTGGTCACGTCGTGGGTCAGCTTGAAGAGCCGGAGGGGTTTTCCCGTCGCTGTTTCGTACAGGCGCGCTGACCGATCGTCGCCCGCCGTGGCCACGTACCGACCATCCCGGCTCATGGCCACTGCGTTGATGCGCGAGGCGTGTCCGTCTAACACGCGCACCGGAGTGCCGGAGGCAGCGTCCCAGAGCCCAGCGAGGTGATCCTCGCTGCCGCTTAGCACCAGGCGTCCATCGGGGCTAAAGGCAACAGCCGTGACGGCTTTCTGGTGGCCGGTGATGGTGGCGCACAGCTTCCCCGTGGAGAGCTCCCAGGTACGGATGGCGCGATCGTCGCTCCCAGTCACCACGATGCTGCCGTCGGGGCTGAGGGCGATCGCGCCCACCCGATCCTTGTGCGGCGAGAGGGCTCGAAGGAGCTTGCCCGAGGCGGTCTCCCACACCCGCGCGACCTTGTCGTCACTGCCGGTGACGACGAACCGACCGTCTGGGCTCATGACGCTCGCGGGGATACGCTCCGACGGAACCTGGAACGTCCTCACGATCTTGCCATTGGACGCAGACCGAAGCTGCGCTTGGTGACCGCCCGCCAGGAGCACCCGCGTGCAATCCTGCTCGAACTCGACCGACGTGACCCGGGCGCCAGTCTTGAACGACACCGTGGTCCATGCGTCCCGTACCTTCGCGCGCACGGCGATCGGGCCCAAGGATGCATTCAGCTCGCGGGTGATCTCGCTGTTGCGCTGGAACTCCGGGGATCCGGCGATCATGGCGACGATCGTGGGGTACACGCTGACGTCGTGCTCCCGCAGCTGCCGAAGGAGCTCCCGTGGCGAGTCTTCCACTTTGGGTGGTGGCGTGGAGCGCACCGGTCGCGCGTACAGGAGCCAAGGTGGGTTCGGCGCCCGGGGTGCCGTCGAGCCCCATAGGCGCACCGTGCGATCGAGGCTGGCCGTGGCCACGTGGACGCCGTCGGCGCTGAGCGCCACGCTGGTCACGGCGTCACGGTGCCCCAGAAACGTGCGCACTGGCTGGGCGCTATTCACGTCCCACATGCGTGCGGACCGATCCGCCGACCCCGTCAGGATAAACTGCCCCCCTGGTGCAAAGGCGACTGCATGCACTGCACCCGAGTGGCCCTTGTACATGTGGACCTCGCGTCCAGCCAGGTCCCACATGCGCGCAAGCCCATCGCCACCACCGGTAAGGACAAACCTCCCGTCGGGCGAAAACGCCACGCCGTTGACGGGACCCGCGTGCCCCTGCAGGGCCCGGAGCGGCTTCCCGCTCGTCGCGTCCCAGAGGCGCGCGTACATGTCTGCCGATCCGGTCACGACGAACCGCCCATCGGGGCTCGAGGCAATCGCCAGGATCGGCCCGCCGTGCCCCTCAAACGCGCGCACGAGCTTGCCACTCGCCGCTTCCCACAAGCGCGCGACCTGGTCGCGACTCCCAGTGAGAACATGCTTGCCATCGGGCAAGAACGCCACTGACGTGACGCGACCCCAGTCCCCTTCGAGCGTACGCACGAGCGTGCCGGTCGTGGTGTCCCAGATGCGGGCGGCACCATAGTCGCTGCCCGTCACCACCCGGGTGTTGTCCGAGGAGAACGCTACCGAGAGCGTGTTGTCGCGAGTCCACTTGAGCGTGCGCAGGAGCTTGCCGGTCGCGAAGTCCCAGATCCGCGCGGTCTCGTCGGGCTTGTCGCTGCCCGTGGCGACGAATCGCCCGTTCGGGCTTATCGCGACCGTCCACGCCCGCGCCTCCACGTCGAGCACGCGGGAGCCAAGCCGCTCGCGAAACAAGGCCACGTGCCGGTCGCCTGCGCTGGTCCGCTGGTGGGACAGGAGGTTGGCGACTTGCTCGGGAAGCGCCGCGGGTTCTGTCTCACCCGCGTTCACCGCGAGGGTCTTCCTGTTGAGCCAGCTCGAGAGCGGCGCCTGCGCCCGGGGAATCCAGGCGTCGAGGATCGCCTTGGCCTTCTCGGCCGACCCCATCACGAAATACGAGACGGCGCGGTTGTTTTCTCCCACCTCGTTCGGATCGTGCGGTGGGATTTCTCGACGGTAGGCGCTTCCAGCGACCTCGGGGAAGAGGTCGACCAGCTGCTTGCGAATCTCGGAGAACTCGGGGCGCGCCTGCGGCTGCTTCTTCATGCAGCGGAGCGCCAAGGCCTCGAGGGTAGGGTGGGTACCAAGACCCCTCGCCGACGGGGGCAACGGCTCGACGTCTTCGTGGAACATCTTGAGGATTTCCACCTCGTCCCGTCGTTCCTTGCGCAGCGCCTCCTCCAGGCGAGTCGGGATCCTACCCGCATGCATCCGGAGGCACTCCTCGGTGGTCGCAAATGGGCGAGCGCCCGCGAGGAGCTCATGCAGGATCACGCCGAACGCGTACACGTCGGCGCCCTTGGCCTGCTCGCCACGCGCGCGAAAGGCTTCTGGTGCCGAGTAGGCCGCGTCATCAGGTGTGAGCTCAGTCCGCCGCCCGACGTCTGGTCCGACGAGGACGCTGTCCCCTTGTACGGTGAGGCAGCTCTTGGAGCGCAGCCCACCATGCGCCCGTCCTCGGGCATGGAGAAAATCCATGGCCACGGCGATTTGAGTCGCGAGGTCCATGGCCCGAGGCAACGGAGGCGGGCCCGGCATGGACTTGAGCACCTGCGCGAAGGATTTCCCGGGCACGTACTGCATGAAGAACCGAGGAGCGCCAGAAACCTCGAGGGTGTAGAAGCCCGCGACGAGGTGCGGATGAACCCCCAGGTCTCGCCAGGCCTCCGTCTTGGTGAAGAACCTCTTGCGTGCCTGCTCCGTGCCGTCGGATGACGCCATGGCGAGGGGCTTCACGGCGAGCTCCATGCCGTCCCACTCCAGATCCCGCACCAGATGCACGGGCCCCGAGCTCCCCTTGGCCCAGCCGAATACCTCCCAGCGGCCATCGATAGCCTCTCCGGCGCGCCAGTCCCCCTCTTGCACTTCTTCTGTCGGGACGCTCTCCGGTGCGACGGTCTCGACCGGAGGGGCGGGCGGGTCGCTGGAGACAAGCTCCGACCGGGCGGCGAGGAGTGGCTGAGCAGGCACCTGTGGCGGCTCTGTTGCCGCATCGGCCTCGGCGGGTGGCGGCGTCACCTCATCGCCATGTTCTCGGGCGTCGCGCTCGCTTGGCTTCTCGGCCGCTGCCGCCGCTTCTTCGAGGGCGGAAAGGAATTTCTCCGCATCGTCGAACCGGTCTTCCGGCTTCTTCTCGAGGAGGCGCATCGCAAGGGCCGCGAGCTCTGTGGGAACGTTGGGCGCGTCGATGGGTGCCGGAGCGGACATGACGTGCTGCGTCACCATGTCCATGGGGTTGTCCGCCTGGAACGGCAGGCCTCCCGTTAGGAGCTCGTAGAGGATGACCCCGAGCGAGTACAGGTCCGAGCGCCTGTCTGCCTCCAGCCCACGGGCTTGCTCGGGCGACATGTACTCCGGTGTGCCCATGATGAGGCCCGCCATCGTGAGCTGGGTCGAGCTGGCGGTATCTTGGTCCACGAGGCGGGCAATGCCGAAGTCGAGGAGCTTGGCCACCAGGGGATCGCCGTCTTCCTCGACGAGCATGATGTTGTCTGGCTTGAGGTCCCGGTGCACCAGCCCCTTCTGGTGGGCGTGGGCCAAGCCGCGGGCAATCTGCCGCACCAAGTGCACGGCCTGTGGCACGGGGAACTGGGCGGGCTCGTCGGTGAGGAGCCTCCCCGCGATGAACTCCGTGACCAGGTAGAGCAGCCCCTTGTCGGTCTCTCCGAAGTCCACCACCGCAACGATGTTCCGGTGAGATAGCCGGCTCTGAGCTAGGGCTTCTCGATGGAAGCGCTCGACCATCCTTCGGTCACCTGCAAGCTCACCGAAGAGCACCTTGAGCGCAAAGAACTTCCCCAGCGTCTTGTGCCGGCATCGATATACCTGCCCCATGCCACCGCCACCCAATCGCGCGAGCACCTCGTAGCGGTTGGCCACGACCATGTCGAGGAGTGGGTCGCGATCGCCGTTGAGGATGTCCGCGCCGTCCCGCGGGCATTTCTCCATGCCGCTCGTGAACGTGGCGCCACAGTGGGAGCAATACCGACCTATTCCAGTTGCCGTGCCGGACATGGGTGCTTGTGTCGAGTGCAGGAAATCCCGCTCCAGGCTACCTGGTTCGATTCGGCTGGTAAAGCGCGGGTTTTAGCCCCAAGGGGTAAGAGCGCAAAACGAATCTAGTCCTGCGTCCAGGAAGCGGATAAAATAAACAGGACGGTTCTCAATTCAGGCGTTTGCCCGGTTACGTGGTTCATGGGGGAGATGGGGGCGATAAGCGGCACGCGTGGGCACCCTCAAGGGGAGGCTCGAATATTGGTCGTCGATGACGATCCAGATATCCGGGCCGTGCTCGAGAAGTGCCTGGCGTCAGAGGGGCACGTGGTGGCCTTAGCCGAAAGCGGGAGCCGCGCGCTCGAGCTCCTAGAGTGCTCAATCCCCGACATCATCATTCTCGATGTCCTCATGCCGCAAATGGACGGCTTTGCGACCTGCGAGCGCATCAAGAGCCGGTTTGCCGCCGAGAACATGCCCATGCTGGTGTTCATGACTGCCTTGGGCGACCACGATTCGATGCAGCGTGCCTACCAGCTGAGTACCGACGAGTTCCTCGTCAAGCCTTTTAGGCGGGAGGAGCTCCTTCTTCGCATCGGTTCGTTGCTGCGGATTCGCAGGCTCAAGCAGGAGCTCGTCGCCAAGTATGAAGGCGCATGCCTTCAAAACGCCGCCTTGCTCCACGCCAAGAAGGAGGCCGAGGCGCTCCTCAGGATCGTCATGCACGACTTGGCGGGGCCACTCGGGGTTATCCTCTTGAATGCCGAGTACTTGATTCGGGAGAGCTCTTTTCCCGAGGACGCGAAGAACGTGGCACGGGACATCGTGAGCTGCACGTCTTCCATGCAGCGCACCATTGCCAATCAATTGGACCTGCTCCGCGCCAATCGCGGGGAGCTGACGGTCCATCCGTTCCCGGCCGACATCACGCCCATCTTTGCAGAAGCAGCAGAAGAGATCTCGCGTCGGGCCCGCTTTCGCAGGCCCAGGGTGCGACTCGACGTGCCTTCGCCGGCACCCAGCGTGCCGGCGGACGTGGAGCTCCTAAAGCGCGTCCTCGCGACGCTCCTCGACAACGCGGTCAAGCACTCTGCTGTCGGGGGGGAAATCGTCCTGGGCGTGCGCGCGCTCGAGGGGGGGGGGGCCGAGGTTCGGGTTCAAGACGAGGGTCCGCCCATCCCCGAAGGGAGCCTCAAGAAGATCGAGGGGCGCGACCTCGCTTTTTGTCGGTTAATCGCAGAGGCCCACGGGGGTAGGATGCGCATCCAAGAAATCCAGCCTCGCGGCAAGGCGCTCTGCATTGAACTTCCGGGTATCGAATGAGCGAGACTCCAGAGCGGCGCCCCAAGCTCCTCTATGTCGATGACGACTTCGAGGCCCACTACGCCTTCACGCGCGCCGTTGGCGACGCGTACGAGCTCGTCACGGCCATGGACGCGCAAGAGGGTCTCGCCGTGTGCTCCAGGGAGGGGCCTTTCTGGGCCGTGGTCTCGGACCTGCGAATGCCTGGACTGGACGGCGTGGCCTTCCTTGCACAGGTTCGAGCCCACTGGCCGACCACGGTTCGCGTGCTCTTCACTGGTGTCCCCGATATCCCCGCGGCCATTAGCGCGGTGAACGACGGGTTCATCTTCCGCTTCATTACCAAGCCCTGCCCGACCGAGCTTCTTCTCAAGACCCTAGAGGCCTCTACCGAGCAATACCGCCTCCTCATCGCCGAAAAGGAGCTCCTCGAGCGAACGCTCCTCGGTAGCGTCAAGTTGATGAGCGACGTGCTCTCCGTCGCCAACCCCGCCGCGTTTGGCCGCGCCTCGCGGGTGAGGCAAATGGTGAGCGAGACCCTCATGTTCATCGGGTCGAAGAACAAGCCGGCAGCGCCGGCCGCCCAGGCCGCAGCATATGGCGCGAAGAAGCCACAGGCAGACAAGCCGTCGCTCCCTGGTCCTGACAACCCGCGATGGGAGGTAGAAGTCGCGTCCGTGCTTTCTCAGCTTGGAGCCGTCAGCTTGCCTGCCCAGGTCGCGGAGAAGCTCTACTTTGGCAAGCCAATGGTGGCCAACGAAAAGGCCATGGCCGATCGCGTGCCCGTGGTCGCCTCCCGGTTGGTCGGGAACATCCCCAGGCTCGACAAGGTGAAGCAGATCCTGCTCTACCAAAGCAAGCAGTATGACGGCGCTGGCCTCCCCCCCGACGACGTGAAGGGCGACGCCATCCCCTACGGCTCACGGCTGATCAAGATCGTCGTGGACTACGACAACCTCACGTCCCAAGGGATCTCCAAGGAAGAGGCCCTCGAGTCCCTGCGCCGTCGGAATGGCTGGTACGACCGGGCCATCCTCGAGGTGTTCGCCCAGTACCTGGGCATCGACGACGAGGAGATCAAGGAAGTGAGCCTGGCCGCTCTTTCGGCTGGCATGGTGTTCGCCGAGGACGTGATCGCCAAGAACGGCGTCCTCCTCGCGGCCCACGGCCTCGAAGTCACGCCCGCCATCATGGAGCGGGTCAACAACAGCTGGAAAGCGATTGGCCTAATGAAGCCAATCAAGGTGAAGGTGAAGCGAGTGGCGCGTTGATGGCATGCACTCCTGGCGTGCTCGCTCACCTACTTGATCTTCGCCGCCAGCGCATCCGAAAACCAGATCTGTACCTGCCCCGCCGCCATGTTGTCCGCGTTGGCTTGCGCCGTGACCACGAGGAGGGCGTTCCGCGGGACCTTGTCTAGGCCCCCGATCTCTTCCTTGGGGAACTGGAGGCCGGGATCCCCCGTGGCCTTGCGCAATGACTCCGCCAGCCGCCCCGTAATGACGTTGATGACCTCGCGAGCGGTCTCGGCAATAAGCCCTTCGACCTTGCCTTCCTTTGCCCGCTCGTCGAGCACCTGCCGGCCCATCATCATCAGGATGCCGGCGCTCACGATCGCGAACCGCGCGTCGCACGCCACCGCGCACGCAAGGTTATTCGTCTGATCGAGCAAGCTCGTGAGCTGCGCGCCCGGGCCGAGCTGCGTGATCGCCTTGGCAGGAATCGTGTGCTCGGTGTTGCCATTCGGGAACTTGAACGGCTTTCCGAGGAGCATCTTCACGCTGTTCTCGATCTCGTCGAAGACCACTCCGATCTTGGAGGCTCGAGACCGGATGATCGCCGCCGAGGCGGGATTTAGTGACGAGGGGAGTGAGACCGTGAAGCTCATTTGGGCCGTCCATGGATGATTTGGTGGATCTGCTGGGCGATTTCCTCCGCCACAAACGGCTTCGCCAGGAAGCCATCAGCCCCCGCCTTGCGGGCCGCCTCCTCGGTGGCCTTGGCCGCCTTGGCCGTGAGCATGACGATCTTGCACTGGGAGGAATTGTAGAGCTTCCTCAAGGCTGCCAAGAACTTCAGCCCGTCCAGCTTGGGCATGTTGATGTCGCAAATGATGAGCTCGGGCGGATCCTTTCCGACCGCGGCCAGTGCTTCCAGGCCATCGCCCGCCTCTTTGACATCCGAGAACTCGAGGCCTCCCATCCGCAACGCGCGAATGAGCAGCCTTCGCATGGTAAAGGAGTCATCTACGACGAGTAGTCTCACGGGGCATCCCCTCCCTCCCTTTGGATGGGCAGGTTGTAGGTAAGGTTCACAAAGAGCGGGTAGACACCGAGACCCGTTCTGACCCGGCACTTCACCCAGATGGAATTATCGACGTCGGCAAAATTACTCGTCGCCCCCATGGGTTCGACCTCGGGAACACCAAGGTCGAGGTTGGAGACGAGCTCGCTGAGCTTGGTCAAGAGCGAGCCAGCGACCACGTTGCCGAGCTCCCCGACCGCGTCATTGACTTGCCCGGGATCTTGCGCCGGCTCCCCGAGCATGATCTCGACGCACGCGCTGGCCAATTTCTCGGAGACAACGACCGTGAGCGCGCCCGCCAGGTCACCGAGGAGCTCAACTCGCCCTGCGATCAGGCCCCCTTGGCTCGAGGAATCGAATTCGAGCGCGGGATCCCACGTGATGGGCATCGAATAGAGCCCGCCCAGCGCCTCGGATACCGCACCCATTAGCAACTCCCGTAGCTGGTCCGCAGAGGGGACACCCATGGGCCACGGCGTCAGCATAACACGAGGTCACCTGTTTTCTGGGTGTATAATCGTCCCGGCGACATGTCTTCTTCCGCGGCGGATGACGGGCTAATCGGCAAGGTCGTCGGCGAGTACGAGATCACCGCCATCCTGGGCGAGGGGGGGATGGGTACGGTGTATTCAGCCGTCCATCCCGTCATTGGCAAGCGGGTGGCCATTAAGGTCCTCAAGGCTGAGTTCGACGCCCAGCCGGAATTCGTCCAGCGATTCATCCAGGAAGCCAGGGCGGTCAACCAGATTTCGCATCCCAATATCATTGACGTGTTCGCCTTCGGCCAACTCCCCGGCGGGCGCCATTACTTTGTCATGGAGCACCTAGTGGGAGAGAGCTTGGCCGATCGCATGGATCGCGAGCCGGTCATTCCCATGAACGACGCGCTCCCCATCTTCCGGCAAATCGCCGACGCCCTTGACGCAGCGCATGAGCGCGGAATCGTCCACCGCGATCTCAAGCCGGACAACATTTTCCTCGTTCCCGATCGGACGGGGCCTCCGAGAGTTAAGGTGCTCGATTTCGGAATCGCCAAGCTGGGAGGCGCTGGGGTCTCCAAGACGCGCACGGGCGTGCCCATGGGTACCCCGCTCTTCATGTCTCCTGAGCAATGCCGAGGGCTTCACGTCGATCACCGCACCGACGTGTACGCCATGGGCGTCATTGTCCAGCGCGTCCTCACCGGGTGCTACCCGTTCGAATCGGAGTCCCTCGTCACCCTCATCTTCATGCAGGTCAACGACCCCCCTCGGCTCCCAAGCCGAACGGGGGGGCCCGAGTGGCTTGACCCAATTGTGGACAAGGCGCTGGCAAAAGAACCTTCCGTGCGTTACCGCACCCTCGGGGACATGGTGTCTCACTTGGCAGCGCAGGTCGGGGACGTGGTGGAGCAGGGCGTCGGGGGCGTCGCTCAAGTCGCGCGGGATCCCCTCCCTGGGCGGCTTCCGCTCCCGCCTCGGACTGGCCAGGTGCTAGCCGCTGGTACGCCCACAAGGCAACTCGCGACAGCCAGGACGGCGTTGGCAGAGTCCGCGGTCGCGCCGCCAAAGCCCGCCAGCGTGCCCACGACGCCGCTGCCCGCGGTGGTCACCACCCCGCTTCCCGTCCCCGTGGCCAAGCCGAGCGGCGATTCGACGGCGCGACGCACGCCGGGCGCAATCTCGAAGAGCTTCTCGGGCAGCCAGCGCCTCTTGCGCGGCCATCAGGACAAGGTCAAGCACGTGGCTTTTTCGCCCGACGGCGCCTTCCTCGCGACCGCTGGCGCCGACCGCACGGTCAGGCTTTGGGACCTCTTCGGCGAAGAGGTGGCGGTCCTCGAGGGTCACGTCGACGGCGTGACGCGCGTGGCCTTCTCGCCCGACGGGAGCCTCCTCGCATCGGTTGGCCAGGACAAGACTGCCCGGCTGTGGGATCCGCGGGAGCGAAAGCTCGTGAAGGTGCTCCGCGGGCACGAGGGGGCGATAAACCACGCGATCTTCTCGCGCGATGGAAAAACGCTCCTCACCGCCAGCCAGGACCACACCGCTCGCGCCTGGGACGTCACGTCGTTCGATTCACGCGTGCTCCGCGGGCACCGTGCGCCGGTCACGAGCATCGACGTCTCGCCGCTCGGCGGTATCGCCACGGCCAGCGAGGACCAGTCGGTGCGTCTCTGGGGGGATGGGCTGGGGAGGCGTCGCGTGCTCGAGGGGCACACCGGCGGTGTCTACTCGGTCGCGTTCGCGCCGAGCGGGCGATTCCTCGTCTCGGCGGGGCATGATCGGGTCGTGAGGGAGTGGGACCTCGAGCGGGACACCTGCGTCGCTCACCATGGACATCAGGGCACCACATGGCATGCATCCTTTTCGCCCGACGGTGCATGCATCGCGTCTGCGAGCGCGGACCACTCGGCACGCCTCTGGGAAGCCGGCGCTGGCCGGGCGACACGGATCCTCGCGCACGAGGCGGGCCTCTGGCACGTGGCGTTTTCTCCCGACGGAAAGCTCTTGGCTTCGGCGGGGAGCGACCGGACGGTGCGGATCTGGGAGGTGGCTACCGGTGACTGCCTGGTCGTGTGGCCTCACGAAGCGGGCGTCCGCTGGGTCTCCTTTTCTCCGGACGGGAGAGCCATTGCCTCGGCGAGCGACCAGCCCGTGGTCCTCATCGCCAAGGTACCCGAGAAGTCCAGGCCGGCCGACGAGCGAGTGCCCGTTCCGAAGCACCCGTTGCCTACGTTTTCCGAGCTCGACACCCAGGCCAGGGCCGGGCGTCTAACCACCCGCCGGGGCGTGCTCGCAGGCCTCGCGGGCGTGTCGGCGCTCGCCGCCATCGGAGTACCCCTGTTCCTCGGAGAGGATGGTCCATCGACCAAGAGGAAGGGTGGAAAGAAAGACGCCCAGCCGCAGAAGACGCCCTCGGCCACCGCCCGGAGGACGCGCCGCACGTTGCTCGGGCACCGCGGAGGAGTGACCGGGATCGCGTGCACGCCCGAGGGAAAGCGCCTGGTTTCGTCGGGGAGCGACGGCACGCTCCGCCTCTGGGACCTCGACGGAGAAGAGGCCGAGCGCATCCTTTCGTGTCCCGACGGACCGATCCTGGGCCTCACGGTTTCGCGCGACGGCAGGTGGGGCGTGACCGTCTCTTCGTCGGCGATCCGCGCCTGGGACCTGTTCCAAGCTACCGCCTTGGAGAAGCTCGACGACGCGATGGAGATGCGACGAAAGGGACGCCGCCGTGGACCAATCCCAACGCCCCCCGTCGTGTTCTCGCCCGACTCGCGCATCGTCGCCGCTGGAGGCGCCGATGGCGTCGTGCGCCTCGTCGAGATCCCGGGGGTATCCCCGCGCGCCCTACGAGGGCACGCTGGCCCCGTCCATGCCATGTCGTTCTCGCCCGAAGGACATGACGTGGCGACAGGGTCCGAAGACGGCACGGTGCGCGCCTGGCACGTGGCTTCAGGCAAGCCAACGGCGAAATGGAAGCATGGGGCGCCCGTGCTCTCGGTGGCCGTGGCTCCAGGCGCCAAGATGATCGCCTCGGCGGGAGAAGACCGCACCGTGCGCCTCTGGGGAGAAGCAGAGCGCGTGCTCACGGGTCACGATGCGCGCGTGACCTTGCTCCTGTTCTCCCCGCGCGGCGAGCGGCTCGTTTCGGCCAGCGATGATCGGACCATTTGCCTGTGGAACGTCAAAACCAACGATTCGGTCACCCTGCGGGGACATGCGGGCGAGATCAAGGCCATGGGTTTTTCCGCCGACGGGAACAGGTTGTGGTCAGTCGGAGGCGACGGGACGGCTTGCGCCTGGGACCTCCCGCGCGGTGGACAGAGAACGGAGCGCCATGAAGCAGGAATCTTGTGTGCTACCCTCGACGTGGCTCGTGGGCGGCTCGCCCTTGGAAGCAGCGACGGTGTTGTGGTCATCTATGATCATTTCTTGGTCTAGGAGCCATGCATGAGCACTCGCGGGGCCCAATCCGGTCCTGTGGTCCTGACTGTCGATGGGAACGCCGACATCAGGCAGGTCATCGTCAACTACCTCAAGAACGTGGGCTGCGAGGTCGAGGAGGCCGATGGCCCTGCCCAGGCCTTGGAGCTCGCCAAGCGATCACAGCCCCGGTTGATCCTCAGCGAGGCCGCCTTCGCGGAAGGGGATAGCGTGCAGATGGTTCGCTCGCTGCGCGAGGATCCCGATACGGCCGCCGCCAAGGTCATCTTGGTGACGCGCGAGGTGCGCCCTGCCCTCCTCGCACCGCTCATCCAGTTCGGCGTGTCGGATTTCATCCTCAAGCCCTTCACGGGCGCGGAGCTGTACGCCAAGATCAACAAGGTCCTGGGCCTCTGGAAAGGGGCCATCCCCGAGGAGGTGGCCAAGCACTCGGTGCCCTGGCCACAGGGTGGCTTGGACAGCCCCGAGATGGAGCTGCCCCCGGAAGGCGACGCCGGTAGCTCCTACGTCACCCTGCCGCAGAGCGGGAACGTCAAGGAGTCCGAAGAGGAAGGGGACTCCCAGCGCGGAGACGTCCTAGTCATCGACGACATGGTCAACGTCGCGCGGAGGTTCCGTGAGCTGATTCCATCAAACGTGATGGTCGAGGGCTGCTTGACCGCCGAGGATGCCCTCAAGATCGTGCGGACCAAGACTTACCGGGTGATCCTCATCGATCTGTCGATGCCCAAGGTAGACAGCGGCATGCTCCTCCGGCAGATCAGCCTGTTCCAGACCAACGCCACCTTCTATGCGCTGGGGCTCAAGACTGCGGCCAACCTGGTCGAGGACGCGCGGACCTTGGGATTTGACGGCGTGCTGACCAAGCCGTTCGAGTCGTCCAAGGTCATCGACCTGGTCGACCGATACTTCGAGAGCAAGGACAAGATCCAGGTCGAAGAGAACGTAGTGACCATCGGCGCCGCGCCGATGGGCGCCGCGGACCGGCTGGCGGCCTTCTATTACCGGATCTGCAACGACATCCCGTCGCGGCTCGAGTTGGTGGCCGAGGCCTGTTACAACGAGGTCATCATCAATGCGCTGGAGCTTCGCGGGACGCGAAAGAACGTCATCGAGGTGCTCGTGAAGCTCAAGGAGGCCACGTCGAACCTCGGGCTAGACCTGTTTCTTGTGGTCACGCCCGAGGTCGTGGGGTATTCGAGGGAGTTTATCGAGACCAAGAACCTCCCGATGTTCTCGAGCATCGAGGACGCCCAAGACGCCATCTCCCGGAACCGAGGTGAACGAGCATGAGCAACCTCGGGAAGGCGCTCCGGCCCATCATCGAGAAGAAGATCGAGGACGGGACCCTTCGGCTTCCGGCGTTACAGGCGTCGGCGATGCGCATCATGGAGCTCATGCGCAAGGAGGACCTGGATCCCCGGGCAGTCGCCCGCGCCCTGGAGAAGGATCCCCTGCTCGCAGCGCAGGTGGTGCGCGCCGCCAACACCGTCGCGTTCCGCGGGGGCATGGCGGTGACCAACCTCAACCAGGCGGTGGTGCGCTTGGGCTCTCGCCAGCTCCGCTCCTTTCTCCTCACGGCCGTGGCCCTGCAGCTCTTCGTGACTAAGGATCGCGAGCTCGACTTCGCCATGAAGATGCTGCGCTCTCACTCCGTAGCGGTCTCGCTCCTGGCGCGCGACCTGGCGCAGCTCACCCGCTGTGAAGAGGTCGAAGAGGCATACCTCGCCGGCCTGCTCCACGACATCGGCAAGGTCATCGTGATGATCTTCGTGCTCGAGATCGTGAAGACCCAGAAGCCCGCCCGGCAGACCGTGCGCATTCGGCAAGAGGACTACGTCTCTGCCATGCAGCAGCTGCATCGGCCCATTGGCGCAAAGATCATTCAACAATGGGAGCTGCCGCTTTACCTGCAACAGGTGATTCAGGACTCGAACGCCTATACCTTGAACCAGCGCGTGTCTCCCGGGAACCTCGTCTGCTTTGCCAACGCGATGACAAAGAAGATGAAGATATATCTTGGTGAGAGCAACCCCTACGAGGTCGTCGCGAATACCCTCATCGGGCGCTCGGTCCTCGGGATCGACGAAGAAGTCGTCGATCGCCTTTGCAGCGGCTTGGAAGAACGGGTAAAGGATATTTGATATTCAATGATGATTAGCCCGTTTTTTCCTTGTAACATGCACAACGAGCGTCATTGTTTTTACGCCATTTCAATGACGGTGGGTCCCCTGCCGTCGGTTGCTTGACGCGACGGAGGACGGCGAGATTCGGGTAATCACGCAATGGTCCCGGTTTCGACAGGCTCGGCCTGCTTCTTGCTCCTGAAATCAGCAGGGTGCGGGGAGACATTGCCAAGTCGGTGGGGAATGCCGGCTCGCGGAAGGCGGTGGGGGTAGCGCGGTCGCCTTCCCAAGGTGGGCTTGGACTAGCCTTGGCACCCATGATTGCGCGCCGTATCGACGAGGGCTCGCTCAAGCTCCCGACCCCATCAGCGTCGGCCACGCGCGTGCTCCAGCTGCTCCGTCGGGACGACATCGACCCCCGCTCCGTGGCTCGGGCCGTCGAGAAGGACCCGCTCCTCGCCGCGCAGATCATCCGCATGGCAAATACCCTGGCCTTTCGCCGAACGGGCACCACGTCGAGCCTGAACGACGCGGTGGTTCGCCTGGGCACCCGCCAGCTCAAGTCTTTCTTGGTGGCCGCCGTGGCCTTCGAGCTGTTCATTAGCCACGATCGCGAGATCGACGACGCGGTGTCGGCCATCCGCGCTCACTCGGTGGCGGTGTCTCTCCTCGCGCGCGATCTCGCCTACATCATCCGTTGCGATCAGGTCGAAGAAGCCTACCTGACGGGGTTGTTCCACGACATCGGCAAGGTCGTGGTCATGGTCTTCGTGCTCGAGGTCTTGAGATCCCAGTCGACGTACCACCGCACCCTCCACATCGACAAGCAGGACTACATGGAGGCGATCCGTCTCCTCGGCGCGCGGGTAGGGGCCATGCTGGTGTCGCAGTGGGAGCTGGCGCCCGATCTCGAGGGCCTCATCCGCGAGTCGCGCTACTTCAACGTGACCGCACGTGTCTCGGTCGGCAACCTGGTCTGCTTCGCCAACGCCATGACCAAGAAAATGGGGCTCTCCTTCGGCGATCAAAGGCATCAGGAAGTCCAGGCCACCGTGATCGTGGGACGCTCCATTCTCGGGCTCGATGAAGAGGTCGTCGAGAGGGTGTGCGTGGGTCTCGATCAGCGTGTGAAGGAGATCTGACCCGCCGAGCGCCACTCCGTTGGCGCCAATACGGACGGCGGCCGCCAAATTGACGCCATTTCGGCCTATTCCTTCATCCAAGTGCTGATAGTTCCACGGCGACGCAAGGGGCGTAGGAATTGCTTGGAAACATCCTCGCCTGAGGCACGACATGAACCCCACGCAAGGCTTGCCCAATGGCGCTCCGAGCCATCCCCCCCCAGGCTTGCTCGCGAGCCACCGGCCAGGTGGCTTTGGGCAGGCACTTGGGCCGATGATCGAGCGTCGCATCGCCGATGGGACCCTGCGCCTGCCCACGCCGCCGTCGTCGGCGACCCGCGTCATGGAGCTCCTTCGCCGCGAAGAGCTGGACGCCCGTTCGGTCGCCCGGGCGCTCGAGAAGGAGCCGATCCTCGCTACCCAGGTCATGCGCTTGGCCAATTCGGTGGCCAACCGTGGGAGCGTGAAGGTCACCAACCTGAGCCAGGCGGTGGTCGCGCTCGGCGCCAGGCAGCTCAAGTCGTTCCTCATCACCGCCGTCGCGGTTCAGCTGTTCGTGAGCAAGGATCGCGAGCTCGAGCTGGTCATGAAGCAGCTCCGGGCGCACTCGGTGGCGGTCTCTGTGCTCTGTCGTGACCTGGCCCACCTCACCGGTTGCCCCGAGGTCGAGGAGTCCTACTTGGCGGGCCTCCTCCACGACATCGGCAAGGTCGTGATCCTCGTGTTCGTGCTCGAGCTCCTCAAGGAACAGCGGCCGGCGCGGCAAGCGGTTCGCGTCCGTGTCGAAGATTGTCAGGAGGCATGGGAAAGGCTCCATCGCAAGCTGGCGATCAGGCTCTTCGCAGAATGGGGGCTACCCGGCTTCCTCGCCGAGGTCGTGCAGGAATCCGCCAGTTACAAGCTCAATGAACGGGTGTGCCCCGCCAATCTCGTGTGCTTTGCCAACGCCATGGCCAAGAAGATGAGGATTTATCCCGGAGAAGCGCCCCCCCACGAGGTGCACGCGACCATCATGATTGGCCGGTCAGTGCTGGGCATTGACGAGGACGTGGTGGAGCGGCTTTGCACGGGGCTAGAAGACAGGGTGAAGGACTTGTAGGCCTCGCGGCCCGTGCTTGTCAAAGCCGGACGGGGAAGCCCTCGCCGCCGAGGGAACGCTTCGCTTCGAGCGGGGTCATCTGGGTGAAATGAAAGATACTGGCCGCGGCGACGGCCGACGCCTTGCCCTCCCGCAATGCCGCCGCCATGTGCTCGAAGCTGCCTGCTCCGCCAGACGCGATAACGGGCACTGTGACCGCATCGCTGACCATGCGCGTGAGCTCCAGATCGTAGCCCGACATGGTGCCGTCTCGGTCGATCGATGTGAGGAGGATTTCGCCTGCGCCGAGCGACTGTGCCCGGCATGCGAGGGCGATGGGATCGAGCCCGGTCTCGTGCGTGCCCGAGCGCGTGAAGACCTCGTAGCCACGGGCGGTCTTGCGGGCGTCGATCGACACGACGACGCATTGGGAGCCGAAGCGCGCCGCCACTTGCGAAATGAGCTCCGGCGACTCCACCGCCGCCGTGTTGATCGCGACCTTGTCCGCCCCCACCTGCAGGAGGCCGCGGACGTCGTCGACGGTGCGCACGCCACCTCCGACGGTGAGCGGCATGAAGCACTCGTCGGCGAGCTCGTCGATGAGGTCGAGGTCGGGGGATCGGCCGGCCCGAGTGGCGGTGATGTCGAGGAACACGAGCTCGTCGACCTCGCGCAGGTTGTACACCTTGACGGCTTGCATGGCGCTGCCGACCCGGCGCCAGGAATCAAAGGCCACGCCCTTGACGAGCTCGACGTCGCGGTAAAGGAGCGTGGGCATGACGCGCGTCTTCAGCATGGTCACACCGCGAGGAAGTTCCGGAGCACTTGCAGGCCGGCCTTCTGGCTCTTTTCGGGGTGAAACTGGACGCCGAAGATCAGGTCCTTGTGCACCGCGGAGGCGAACCCGCCGCAGTAGGGGGTGTGCGCGAGGACCGTCTTGGGGTCGCTCGGCGCAAGGTGGAAGCTGTGGACGAAGTAGAAGTCCTTGCCGCTCGGGACCCCGTTGAAGAGGGCTTGGGCCGCGGCAGAAGCTGCGGCAGCGGCGCCAGCTCCGGCGAAATGGACCTCGTTCCAACCGACGTGGGGGATTCGACGGTCCTCTGCGGTGGGCACGAGCCGCTTGACATCGCCTTCGATCCACCCGAGGCCCGGGGTTTCCTCGACCTCAAACCCTCGCGTGGAAAGGAGCTGCATGCCCAGGCATATCCCCAAGAAGGGCACTTGCTTGGCGAGCACCTGCTCGCCCAGGGCATCGTCGATTCCACGTGACTTGAGGTTGCGCATGCCGTCGGGGAACGCGCCGACGCCGGGGAGGACCACGCGTGGCGCGTTCTT
This sequence comes from Deltaproteobacteria bacterium, assembly GCA_016210055.1. GTDB lineage: Bacteria > Myxococcota_A > Polyangia > Haliangiales > SHYZ01 > JACQUZ01. Next base: position 35,902 of record JACQUZ010000161.1, read on the forward strand.
GATTTCGCGTGGGTCGCTAGAGATGCGCGGGCTGCCGCCGCATTCTTCGAGGGCGCGGGTGACCGAGCCGAGGTTGCCCATGCCGTAGTCGATGACGAGGACGGGTCTAGCCCGCATTATTCACCAGCCCCTCTGCTACGGTCGCATCCGTCGGGCGCCTCGCGGCGTACGTCCGTGTTCGGTCGGGGCCGTACTCCAGTACTGTCCCCTCCCTCACTCCGGGCGTCGCCGCGATCCGCCACGACGGGCTGCGACCTCGCGACGAGGCCTGGTGAATAATGCGGGCTAGCCATTGTCGTAATTGATCTTGGTGAGGTTCCCCTCGCGATCCTTAATCAGGTTCCCGCGCGCGTCGCAGGTGAAGAGCTTCTTGTTGGTGAAGCGATCGCACGTGCGCACGAAGTCGTCGAGGGTCATGTCGATGTCCTTGAGGACGTCCTCGATGGGGCAGCCCAAGTAGACCCAGGGGAACTTGCCGTCGTGACGCTTGACCAGGGTAATCGCGTCCTCGCGGGCGAGGCGGTCGCGGCGGACATGAAGGCAAGCCAAGTCCGTGGCCCGACCGAACGCGAACTTGAGGAACTTGAAGTAATCGTGAATACCCGTATGGATATTGTCGAGGTTCTCGTAATTGACGAGGGATCCCTCGACGGGCTTGTGGTAGGTCTCGAACCCGTGGGCCTGGGCATAAAGCGCATTGCCGTAACCATCCCAGGGGAGGTAATAGCCCAGGAATATCCCGGTGACACCCACGCGACGGAGCTCCTCGTCGGTGGGGTAGGTGTACTGGATGAGATGCTTGGGCTCGATCCCCTCTTGTCCGACGAGATCGCTGACGCGCAGGCCCAGAAGGCCGCCGAACTCCTCGAGCCAGCGTCGGGTGAGCACGTTGTCCTCGGTGGCGCCGGCCGGGCCGCCGTACTCGTGCTGCGGGTTCTCGCCCCACACGATGAGGGGAATGTTCATCTGCACGGCGATGCGAACGGGGATGGTAAAGATGACCACGTGCTCGGGCCACGAGATATCCCCGACGGTGGTGAGGGTGAACTTGTTGATTCGTCGGCGCACGAGCGGGTTGGGGGTGACCTCGATGTAATCGACGCCGCAGTTCTTGAGGTTCTCGATGTTTCGGCGTCCAAGGGGGGATAGCTTATCGGTGGTCGCGGTGACGCACAGGGGGTTCATCCCCAGCTCGCGCATTCGGAGCGCCTGATAATGGCTGTCTTTTCCGCCGCTGACCGGAACGATGCAGTCGTAGTTGGAGCCGTTCTTGGATCGGTACCGCTCGAGGATCTTTTGGAGCTCTTGCTTGCGGCTGGCCTGATCGATTTCCTTTCGGCGCTCGTAATTGCGGCAAGCGCTGCAGATCCCTTCGGCGTCAATGAAGAGGTCGGGTTTTGTCTCGGGCATGACGCAGCGTCGGCAATAGCGAATCATGGGGCTCCTCCCCTATGAGTCCTTCTGCTTCACGTGGGCGTTTCCGGCAGAGAGGTCTGGGCGCGCTCGCACCAGCGCAAGGACTTCGCGGTAGGGGCGGCTCTCTTCGCCCAGGCCGAGCGATTCGTAAATGCGCCGGATGACCGACAGGTCTTCGGGGGTATCGACGGTCCAGCGCAGGTCGGAGTTGTTCTCGCTGTCCTTGACTGAGCGGCGCTCGAAGAGGTCGGGGCGCTCGCGATGGATGAACCAGGTCACGTGCTCGCGGCCGGGCTTGGACGTTGCGAGGCGGGCGGTCCGCTCGAGGGCGTCGCGGTAGAGGGCCTCGGTGTCGAGCCCTTGCGGGTAGGTGCGCTCGATGACGTTGGATGCGTAGTCGGCTGCGCTTTGGTGCGAAGCGAGCTCGCTTGCGACCAGGTCGCTCTCGTGCGGAAAAATGAGGGGGCAATCGGCGGTGATGCGGATGACGAGGTCAGCCTTGGCTTCGCGCGCCGCGCCGAGGTACCGGGAGAGGACATCATGTTCGTCGCCGCGGTACCACCTTGCGTCCTCCTTGCGGCATAGGTCGACGACGGGGTCGTCGGAAGGCAGCGTGGTGGTGGCGATGACGATGTCGTCAACGTGAGCCATGCGCCGGAGGCGGCGGAGCTGCTGGGCGAGCATGGGGCGGCCCGCCAGGTCCATGAGAACCTTGCCGGGGAGCCGGGTGGAGGTCATTCGCGCCTGGACGATGGCGACCTTGTTCATTGGGGGCGCTCAAAGAGCCAGTAGGTCACGTCGTCCCATCCGGTGTCGCGGCCGAGGAATCCTTTCTTGATGACTGCGAGCTCGGGAAAGAGCTCCTGGTAAAGGGCTCCGTAATCGCGCTTGTAGAGGGCACCCGATTGGCCGCGATAAGGGACTTCCGTTAACGTGTCGGCGTAGTACTCGCCGCAGAGCACGTAGCGACGGGAGCAGCGCACGATTTCGGCCATTACGAGGGGCAGCGTGGTAGGGGGCTGGTGGATAAGGACTCCGGTCGTAAAGACCATGTCGAAATAGCGGTCCCTAAAGGGCAAGTCGCGTCCAATGCTCCAATTGGCATTGACCGTCGGGACCTCGGTGCGCAATCGGGAGAGCGCGCTCTCGTTGACGTCTACGCCGAAGACGCCGCTGGTGGGCATGAGCGTGGCGATCCACCTCAGGTTCGCGCCCAGGTTGCACCCGACTTCGAGGATTCGCTGGCAGGGATGTTCGGAGAGGACTTCTTTCCAAAACGGGAGTCGATGGGCTGCCACATGGGCGTTGCGCTCGGTGTAGGCGTCGCCGAATTCGCCCTGCCACAGGGCTTCAAGGCGCCTGGCATGTTCGCCGAGGGGGATGGTTTCCCTGGAATTGGGGTCGCCGCCGCGGGGTGGGTTCGGGGGAGCGTCCATGACCTCTCCATGATCAGGCGTTAGCGCATAAGCGCGCGAAAACAGCCGACAAGACGTTATCACGCCGGGATCTTGGGGGTCAAGGAAGGGGAACTTGGGCGAGCCTCAGAGGTTGTACACCAACTAGAACTTTTCACACGGAATGGATTTTCCTTGATCGCGTGACGCGCCGCGAGTTATAGCCCCAGGGCTTGTAGGTAGAGCGGTTACCGGTGGTTCTTTTTCTACTCAGGTAGGGAGCAATTGATGAAAAAACGAAGTCTTCTGTGGTGCTTGGTAAGTCTCCTCCCTCTCGCGTGCGGCGGTGGCGAAGGCGAGAAGGGAAATTCCCCCGACGACAAGGTGAACTACAGCGACGACGCCGAAATCGAAGAGCGTCGCAAGCGCCTTGGCATCCAGGCGGGAGTCCAAAAGAGCGGCGAGTCTACTTCAAAGACCGTCGACATGCCCGCCGCCATCCTGGCGCGCGAGGTGATCCTTCCGGAGTGCCTCGCGACGCTGCAGAAGACGGTGAAGGGGTCCGCGTACTACTCGGATGTCAACACGGGGACGGTGCGGGCGGAGTGTGATCGGCCGGATGACATTGTGGAGTGGGGGCGGAATCCTGCCGGGGGGCCGGTGTTTAGGTATCGGACCGAGAACGCTGACATGTGCCACGTCGCCGTGTGCTCGGCCAACGTTGCGACATGCGTCGCGGAAAGGCTGATGGAGATCGCGAGCTCGGTGGCTCCGACGGCGATCAAGGCTGCGGTTGACGATAATGTCACCGCGGGGAGCGCCGGTTATTTCTACAAAACGACGCACTTCATCAGGCCGGATGAAGTGCTGTCTTACCCGCGCACCGCCTCGGAGGCCGAGGTCAAGGTTCCCCCGCAGGATACCGAGTCGGTGGTGGCTCTCCGGGAGGAGGCGTTCCACTACGCCGCCTACGCGGTGACCTTGGCGGGGGAGAACCTGCGGAGGACTATAGGGAAGACGACCGACAAGGGAGCCTGCGCGGCGTTCTTCTCCGATAACAGGCCATATGCGGAACTATCCAACGGAGGTTCGAAAAAGACGGTCTCTTACGAAGAGAACCTCGCCAGTAACCTGGTAGAGGCCTCGCTTCTTGCAGAGGAAGCGGCGAAGAAAGCGACCGAGGCCCACACGGCGGTGGCTGACTCGGACTTCGCAAGGATCGGCAGCCTTGACAAGGCGGCCCGGGTTTCCTGGATGGACTCCGACATTTCTCGCACCCGCGCCGCTCACTTGCTTGTCGGTGGTGGCCTTGCGAGTGGCGCTGCTGACAGCGCACTCGGGACTGGACCGACGCGTCCCCTGAGTCTGAAGGGGAAAATGGCCGAGGACATCATACGGCTGGCGGCACCGTCGCCGAAGGTTTTGCCACCCGAGACGGTATCCTTTGATGATTTCTTCAAGGGCTCCGCGACAACCAACGATGTCTCGGTAAGGAACCGGCTCGCCGAGCGCCTGGGGGATGACACGCTTCGCACTGTGGAGCCAGACACGTTCCTCAAGAGCCGCGGCCTCACGAGAGAGAACTTTGCCGAGGCACGTCGTTTCATTAGCCAAGAGATCAAGGCGTTCTCGCGCAGCGAGGAGGCGACGCTCGGGGCTATTCCGATTGCCGGCACGGTCGACGCGAATGGAAACGTGGTGGGCCAGACTACGAAAGCGCCCATTTACACGGCGACGGCGACGAAGCCCACGCCGCCACCCGCGGTGCACATGGCGACGGAGGCGCGCTTTGCCATGATCAATGCGCCCGACGTTCTGCCGCCGTTGCCGTCAGACGGCACGACCTCTATGATGTTACTCACCGATGGCAAGGTCGCGTCGTACGGCTTGACCTTTGATGCCCTGCTCAATGACGGGAAGCCCTCTGCGAGTAGCTCAGTCATACCGTCACCCACGTATGCAGTGAGGGGGCTTGCTCAGCTTGAGGACTACACCAGGTCAGTTGCTTATGAAGTGACTGGCGCGGGTCGGAGATCGAGCCCGATATTGGCTGGGATTCGCCGTCAATACCGAATCGCTGAGGAACAGCCAGGTCGAATCGAGGCGTGTTATCGCTACTACAGCCCGGACGGCAGCACGAACTACCGCGACGAGGTACGCCTGCGTCTTTACTACTCGATATCGAATCCGAGTCCAGGCGTCGACAGCTGGCCAAGCTTCCCGGCGGTGCTCAAGGGGCTTGAAGGCCTGCGTTGCGCTATTGAGGACCGGAACGACAAGCAGGGCAATAGGTGCAACCTGGCGTCCTACAAGCAGGGGGGGGCGCAAAATGCCCCGGCCATCTTGGACGATTCGGCAGGTTTCCGCTCGTACTACGAGATGACGTTTGCGCCCGATCTCTCCAAGGGGATGGAGACGTTTTTCGTCGTCACAAACACCATGACAAAGGAAGGTGCGACAGAGAAGTTGATTCCTGGGTTCCGGCCGAAGGGTGGCTTCAAGATCGTCCCGAAGCATGATTCGCCGTCGATGGCATATCGCTATTGCTTCTTGATACCCATTGACAGCTCCGCGGAGAAGGACGTGGCGGAAATACTGGAGCCGAGCAAGGAAGCGCCCGGTCGGGCCGCGTATTCGTGCGCGGGCATCGACGAGTCGACAAAGCTGCCGCTCGAGGGTGAGCTTTCCCAGGATGGCGATGCCTATGAATCCTCCTGGCGGTCGTACTTGGTTCGTGCGAAGGAGGCAGCGGAGCGTGCCGACCAACTCGGTGAGCAGTTGATCGAGGCTGGGCTGGCGATGGACCACCGCATCGAGGGTGCTGCAGAGACGCTGAGCGGCTTGTGTGGTGAGCAGGCGAGCACTGCGGACTTCTTTGACACGGAGCCGTATACCCAAGAAGGGGCTTGTACAACGGCGACCGAGGATAAAGAGTGCGGCACGAATGGGAAGTGCGTGAACGGCGTTTGTGTCGCCGATGCGCTTAGTGCGATGGAGAGCAGGGCGAAGGCGGGCGATCCGGCGGCGGTGAACCTGGTCGAGTGCCTGTCTGACAAGAACGTGGAGAAGTACGTGTCCTTGGGGACCGAGCCGGTGTGTATCTGGGTGGATGGGAATGGGAAGATTTGCTCGAGGGATACTGGCTTTCTTGGGGAGTGCCCGTTCCCCGCTGAGCTTGGACCGACGGGGGAGTACAAGTGTGACTATGACGCGAGCAGGGTTCCAGCGGGGCTCACGGCGCAGAAGACGTTTCCGCTCAAGCTGTGGAAGGACGTGAGGACCTCGTCGTCCGAGGAGCGGAAGCCGATGTGCAAGGTGCTTCGTCGGCTAAGGGAAGAGGCCTTTCCAAGGCGACCAGGTATGCCGAATCCTCGCTTGGAACTAGTGAAGGCATTGAATAACGGGTTCTTCGCCCCGGCCAACGTTGCGCCACTGGCAGCGCGCCTCGGGTGGGAAGCCAGGTTTGATGATTATAGTGCCATTACCTTGGACGGCGTCCCAATCTTTAGCACGGGGAACCCATTCGTACAGGCACCGGCATCGAGTGGTTGGCCATGTGTACCGTACTCTGGCGTCGACTATGCGACCGAGTGTAAGGCGAACGGTCAGGATGCAGAGCTACAGGAGAGCCTATTCTGCAGTTACACGACTTATTGTGGACCTACGAACGACGGTGGGGCGCTCATCGATGGGCAGGTTAGCGACGACCGGTATCGAAGAGCGACCATGAACGACCGCATGGCGCGGGCAGTGCTTGCCGCCAAGATCTTAACCGGCGTCGACCCTGGCGATTCATTTGTCGCACCACGTTCGCATGTTTTTGCATATTCCTGGCCAAAGGGGAACGTTGCGGACATCCTCCTCCATGACGGTCGGGCCGTTGCGCGCGGTCCGATTGACATTGCTACGGGCGATGAAAGCAACGATCCTGCAGCCGGGGAGGCTATCTGCACCGTAGATGAGGGAAGAAGAATCGCCTGGACTACTCTTTCGAGTGACAGAAAAGAAAGAACACCGCTTAGCTCATACTGTTACTCACCTCCGAGGGGGTTCAATCCAATTGTGCGTTTCTCCCCGTCGCCGCTTTCGTATAACCTTGATGGGTTCCGCGTCGCCAAGTTGTGGCTTAGCCTAGATGGGGCTAACTTCAACGTGGGATCAGCAAGCACCCCGCAAGCGAGCGCGTTTCTGGCGTGGCTTCTCGCGTTCAGGCCAAGCCCCGAAGCGGCGGACGGCGCGCTTCTAGCATTCACCAAGCACTGGGCTGACACCAACTTTGGCGAAAAAGGGATTGCAAGAGGAGGGTTAAAGAACCGCGACGCCATCGACGCCATGGAACTACTTTGTGAAGCGGCCAATATCGATCCGATACGCCAGGGCGAATGCTCACAACCGACTGTGGGTGAGCTGAGTGACCTTGGAAAGATGGCGGGTTACATGCGCTGCGTGGCCGGAAATATTAGCGCGCGTACCGAGAAGGCCATCTTGGTTGACCTCCCCAACGTAGCCATCGACGCGATACAGGAGTCCTTCCGCTTCAAGGGCGAAATCGGTGCTGCCGCGGGTGACCTCGCCGCTTCGCTTATCACGCTGAAGGAGAATCAACGCCGGATCGAGACGGAACTGTTCGAGTTCGCCTCAGACGCCGAAGCGCTCAAAATTGCGCTCAAGCGGAGTTCAATAGCCGAGGAACTCGCAAATATTAGGAAGATGTCCGCGATTAGCCAGAATGCAGCGCAGTGTGCGACCAGCTTCATTTCGGCACCCGCTTCGGTTGCGACCGCAAAAGGCGCTGGGGGAGTGGTCGCGGTCACATCGCTCATGTCGTCCTTGGTTGTTTGTGCGAACGCCATGGCCCAGATTAGCTTCGCGGTTGAGGAGGCAGATCTGCAAATCAAGGACAACGCTCTCGTTGGCGAGCTGGCTACGCGCGACTTCAAGAATCGCTTCCGCGAGCACGGAGAAGTACTCAAGCAAGTAGCAGATCAGATTGACGCGCAGCTCCTACAAGTGCGCTCTGCCCTAGCCCGCCTCGACACCGTACGCGAGCGTGGACGGCGCGAGCTCAGCAAGATACTCCTCTTCAGCACCGACGCAGCGAACAACCACTTCTCGGTGAACACCGTCATGCGCCGACGCTACAACACGCTGCTCGTTCGCTATGAGGCCGCGCGTGCCGATGCGGTCCGGTTGGCGGCTATCGCCCGCCGGGCAGTCGAGCAGCGGCTTGGCGTGCGGCTCAACGACCTGCAGAGCAACATGGCTCTAGTCGAGGCGCCGTCGCGCTGGGCTGACGCCCTTTGTACCCTGTCCGGCATCGACTACACCCGTATCCGCAAGGAGGGTAACAGCGGTGTTGGCGACTACGCCGACGAGTACATCGCCGACTACGTCCGCAAGCTGGAGCGGGTCGTGCAGTCGTATGAGCACGACTTCCCATTCACCGACGCCCAAGACACGGCGGTCATCTCCCTCAAGGACGACGTGGTCCGTGGCCAATCCGGCTGCCAAATCAGCGTGCCCAACGAGCTCGCTTACTCGTCGCGCCTTGATATCATGACCGACCCCGGGTTCAAGCCAAGTGAGACTTCTGCTACCGACGGCGAGTCGCCTGTCACCCAGCCGCTCACCATTTGGGAGCCCGTGAATTGCCGGCCTCTCGTTCCGCTCGGCGACAACACCGTGCCCAATAGCGGCTTCAGCGAACTGGACGGCACTGGCAAGCCCAGCAGATGGTACCTCAATGCGGCAGTGCCCATCTCGCTCCGAACTGGCGGAAGCTTGGTCCCCAACGGGAGCTTCGAGCAGTCGGACGGTGGGAGCGGTGCGCTTGGTTGGTCAGTCGCCAGCGACATCGACGGTACATGGACAAGGGACACGACGGTTGTCAAAGACGGGACTTCTTCTGTTCGGTTCCAGGTTGGGCCAACCGCCGACGACGGCACTTGGACCATCCTTGCCCGACGCTGGGTCCCTGTTCCTGCGCCCGGCAAGTATCAGCTGTCGTACTGGTACAAGAGCGATCAGGCCGCCGGATCGAGTGCTCCGAACCTGGACGTGTGGACGTGGAACAACGGAGTGCAGACGCGGCCGATCCGTCTTTCAGCCCCTCTCGGAACCAATCCGTGGACGCGGGTGGTGGCGCCAGAGCCGCTCGTGATCGAGGCGACCACCACGCGAATTGATCTCGAATTCATTACTCACAAGGGAATCGTTTGGCTAGACCAGGTCGAGCTGGTGCCGGTTGAGCTTAGCGCGGACGCGATAGGGCCGAATAAGTGGGTATCCGACGACACCGACGGCGTTGGCGACTCTCTGTCCATGCGACTCGACGTGGCGCAATACCCCGAGAGCGAGTCACCCGCACTTAGCTCGGGGCCCATCCAGGCGCCTCCTCCGGGCCGATACAGGCTGTCCTACTGGTACCAGACCGACGTGGCTACGGTCGCACCGTTCGTTAGCGCGATTGCCACCAAAGACGGTGCGATCACCTCCCAAGTGCAGCTCAATGCCCAGGCCGGCAATCACTTGGGATGGGAGAACGTGACGTCGAGTGGCGCGAGCGACGAGCTCGTCGTGGACTCGACGACTCAATACATCGAGATCTATGCGCGCATGATGGGCAGGGGCTACTTCTGGCTCGATAAGATCGAGCTTCGCCCCGTGACCGGTGACAGCGCAGGCATAAAGAACTGCATTTCGGTCGAGAAGCTTGACTCGAATGTGCGACCACTTGGCACTGGGTCGGCCGAACAAGCGCCAGGCTACCTGGTCAGGTTTGCTCCTGGTTGGCGGTACGCCGATGATCCCGGCTTCAACAAGTCCTCGTTCACTCGTAACTACGAGAACCGGGGCATCAGCTCGGCGCTAGTGCAGAAGGTGAACCTGAACGGTGGCACGACCTACCGTCTCTCGTTCTACGGAAAATTCGGGGTGCGCCTGACGCCTGCAATGGCGGTCGAGATCCGCAACGCCGATGGCACGCGGGCGACCGTAACGAAGTCGAGCATTGGAGCTAAGACGACTCCGAATGGTTGGACGAGGTGGCACTTCCTCTTCCGCGTCCCGACGAATGGGGACTACCAGCTCGCGATCGTTCCTCCGAGCGCGCAACTGTATCCAGACGACGAGCTAATGGTCTCGCCCGACGTTTATCTCGCCGCCTTCATGCTCGAGAACATCGACCGCGATGTTCCCAGCAACGTGAGCATTTCCGGTATCGATGCCAATCCCTACCGCCCCGGCCGGTACATGGCTACGACAAAGGCCGGCACTGGCTTCGACCAGGCCTGCGCAGACATCACCGGAGAGGTGTTCCGCACCCGCTGGACCCGCGGCTGCACGCGGCTCGGGGGAGAAGGGTTTGACGACAATGTCAAAGGCCAGGAATTCTGCTACTGGGAGCTCCCCTTCGACGTTACCCTCACAGGAATCGAGACTGGTGGTCTCCTCCGCCAAAGCGGCTTCGCCTACGGCAACTACAACTACCGCCTCGACGCTGTCGCGGTGAACCTGGTGGGCACTGGAATTCGCGACTGCTCGAGCTCCGAGCTGCCTGCCACTTGCTACAGCTCGGGCAACATCCCCTACTCGATCACTCACCTCGGTCCGTACCAGGTGCGCAACCACTCGGGCGACATCTTTGAGGCCCCGCTCTTCACGGGCCGCATCGAGCACGCCCGCGCGCTGGCCGCCGAGAGGTACATCACCAACCCGATCTCACCGACGGACAAGGGCTACCTCGAGCCCTACGAGCACCGCGAGCTTCGTGGTCGGCCGCTCACGGGATCCTACAAGCTGCGCCTCTGGGAGGTCGACGGGTTCAACTTCAACGCCCTCAAGGACGTGCAGGTGATCCTCGATTACCGGTACTGGACGCGGTTCCAATAGTCCCTCAACGCCAACCAGATCGGCGGTGTCGTGATGTACAGAAGTCCCTTCACCCGAGCCCTCTCGGCCTACCTGGCGTTCCTTGTCGCAGGGACCCCCTGCGTGGGGTGGGCAGCGCGATCCGACTTGGTACGCGCTGCGGCTTCAGAGGAGATCACAGCCGTCACCACCGACGTGGCGGCAGCTGCGACGGACCTCGATGTACCGTCCGTAAGCGA
>JACQUZ010000154.1 GCA_016210055.1 Deltaproteobacteria bacterium
CCCTGGCAGGAAGTGGGCGTGGTACGAGAGCACCGTGACGGTCAGCGCGAGAAGCATCGGCGAGCGCGTCACGGCCAGAAAGGGAACGAGCCACGCCACGTACCAGGGGTTGACCGCTGGCGATAGGAGGACCAGCGCCGCGAGGGCTGCGGTCGCGGCTCGAACCACGTCTGCTGGCGCGTGGGTGAGGCGCGCCGCGTGAAACGTCACGGCGAGCGCCAACAGCCCACAGGTGGCCCGGGCGAGGCTCTCGGGCAGGGCGAAAGACACGAGGGCGAACCCAGCGCTGTTGACCGTCCAGGTGGAGGCGTAGGCGAAGAGCCCGTCGAAGACCCGCCCCTTCCCGAGAAACGGAAGCGTGGAGCCTACGACGGTGGCGATCGCGACGAGCGTTCCCTTTATTCCCAGCCTTCGCCTGAGCGCGGGCCAGGCCAAGAGCGGAAAGATCTTCGCCGCGGTGGCCATCCCCAAGGCCGCTCCCGCCCACGTCGGCTGGTGACGCAGCGCCAGAAGCACGGCGATGAGCAGGAGCGCGACCGCGAGAATATCCACGTGCGCGCTGCCCGCGAAGGATAGGAGTACGAGCGGCGACCAGGCGTAGAGCAGGATCCACTTGCGCGGCTGGCCGGTGAATCCCAGCAGCGCCCAGGTCAACCCGATGACCGCGAGGTCGATTCCCACCACGACCAATTTCCACGCTCGAACGCTCCCGAGTGCGAGGAATGAAGCCAGAGCAAAGACGCCCTGGCTGATGGGAGGGTAGATGGTTGGAACAGAAGGATAGTTAATCCGCAGAAATGTCGGCTCGAGCTGGAGTGTCCGTGAGAGGGCGGCCAGCCGCTCGAGGCTCGCAAGCTCTTCGTCGCCCATGCCTTGCGGCACGGGTCGTCCCAGGCGCCGGTCCATGACTTCTTGCGGGCTGAACCGGTAGGGGCTCTCGCCCGCCCGAAGGACTGCGCCGTCCCAGAGATAGCGATACAGGTCATCTTCCAAGACGGGTGGCGATACGAGCAGCGTGGTGCGTGCTGCTAACGACACGGCGAAAAGCCAAGCAAAGCAGGCGCGCGTGAGGCGCTCCATCTTGTGCAAGGCCCACGCGCCGAGCATGTAGCCAACACCAGAAATCACGGACGCCATGAGAACGGCCGCCGGGGAGGCGTGCCCGTGCCCCGCGATCAACGCGCCGACCACGACCAGGATGCCGCCGAGGCCGAGGATCGCGTGGTTGTGCAAGTGAACCTACCTTTCCAGCCGCAGCGCCAGAAGGGTCCAGAGGATAGTGGCACCTGCACGCAGCGAGCCGCTGAGGGTCCCCGAGATCTTCGAGCGGCCCCCAGCCCTCCTGCGGTATCGCACTGGGACCTCGCCGGTGGCCAGGCCCAGCGCCGCCGCGCGCGCCTGCATCTCCACGGTCCAACCAAAGCCGCGATCGCGCATCCCGATCCGCTCCAGGGCGCCCCGCCGGATCGCGCGCATGGGGCCAAGATCGGTGAATCGCACGCCGTGCCAGGCACAGAGGAGCCGGGTGGCCAGCGAGTTGCCAAGGCGTTGGGGCAAGGTGAGCGAGCCGCGCTCGGCGGTGCCTTGGGTCCGAGTGCCTATGACGAGGTCTACGCTCCCTGACACGATGCGCTCGACGAGGCGTGGGAGCTCGCTCGGATCGTCACTGCCGTCGCCGTCGAGGAACACGACGATCTCGCAGGCCTCGGGAAGTGCCAAGATCCCGGCCGCGCACGCCGCTCCGTACCCCCGGGTCGGCTCGCTGATGACGCGAGCGCCGGCCGTCCTGGCTGAAGCGCTGGTGTTGTCCGACGAGCCGTTGTCCACGACGATCACGTGATCGATCCCGGCGCGCCGCACGCCGTGCACGACCTCTCCAATTGACGCCCCTTCGTTCAGGGCAGGAATGATTGCAGCAATGCGCTTCATCATCAATGCGACCCTGTTTAACGGTCCGCCCATGGCGCCGCGGCGTCATTGAGCCGCCAATCGTAGGACATGTGTTCGACATGCGGCTGCGACAAGGCATCGAGGGCGCGGAGCTTCTCGCCGTCGAGGTAACGGCGCACGAAGGCGATTGGGTCCGGGCCAAAATCCGACGCGTACCACTTGAAGTAGCTGGTAAGACGCACCACCGCTCCAGGGCCAACCTGGACACCGCTCGGCGAGCGCAAGAAATCGCGTCCTTCCGCGTCGAGCCGCTCCGAGAGATTCTGGCCCCGAAATGCTTCCCGGTCGATTTTCGGGCAAGACATGGACGCGCAGGTCAATGCGAAATGCACGCGGGGATCGCCAAATTCCTTGAGCAAGATCCCCTTTTCAATGTCGTCGAGCGTGAGGCTCTCGCCCCCCACTGGGAACTTCAGCCGGCTGAACACGCCGTGGGCCACCAAGATGTCCGCCACGCTCTGGATTGGATAATGGTCAATGACGGCCCGGAGCATGAGCGCGTTGTACGCGTTTATCCAGTAGGCCATCCTATCGGCCTCGGTGGGGAACAGCTCCGGTGCTGATCGCGGGCTGGCCGAAGCGACTTGACCGACGTACTCGTCGAGGAGCGCGCGATTGGCCTTGAGGCCGTGATAATCAACCATCCCGCGCGCGTTGACGTAGGTCGCGAGCAGGCCGTCGAGCTTTTCGTGGCTGAACACGTTCTTCCCCGCGACCGATTGGGTCGACACGGCGAGCGCCTTTACCTCCACGGTCCGCGCGCAGCCATACAGGGTTCCGGTCACGAGAAGCAGCGCCACCGCGAACGTTCCGAGGGCCCCGCGCTTTCTTGGGATCTTCCCCGAGGCGGTCAGCAGCGCGATGCCGACCGCGCCGGACGCCCCCATGCCTAGGAGAATCGTGCGGAGGATCGGCAGCGACGCGAATAGCCCAGGTCGTGCTTGGCCAAGCGGCGTTGCGGCGAGGACGATGGAAACGGTCGAGATCACGTGCACCCCCAGGCCAGACGCGAGCGACAGCCTCCAGAGGAGGCGAGGCCAGTGGATCATTGGTATTCCCGTGGCGGAGTCCCGACGGAGTGCGAGCCAGAGCCCTGCGGCGCTGCATCGACCCTTGGCGTGCCGGCGTCTGGCTTCGATCTTTGCTTCTTCTGCGTCTTCGACCCCTGTTGCGATCCACCGGCGGGTTCCTGGATTCCCTCCCGAGCAGAAGCGTCCTTTCCGCACCCTTGGGCTGCTGGAGCCAAGGCGGCGAGCATGACGAGAAGAAAGAAAGGTCTTATCTGATTCATCACGAGCACCTCCGCGCCTTTGAGCTGCAATCGCCACGCCGGAGCGAAACCCCTCTGGCCGGTCGCAGCTCGCGCCTGGGCCGCACTCCATTTCGGAATCCCGCGCTCCAGAATGGACGAGCGCCCTTGGGTCAGCTCCGCCGCGAGCGCGCCATCCGCGCGGACACCATGGACACCGCAAATGGGACGAGGTAGCACGTGTACACGTGCCAATCGCAAAACGCGTAAATCCCTCGTGCTCCAAAGAGCTTCCGGCAATGCACAAGCGAGAGGGCAGTTCCTACGACCGTCGCGACCAGGAGCGCCCGCAGGAGGTCTTTCAAGGGGCACCTCGGCGGGTGCCCCTCGACGGCCCCTGGGATTGACGAGGGAAAGGGACGGCTGACCGACGCATCTCCAGCCGGCACAGATGCACGTGCTGCGCCGCTATCGAGAGAACACCTCTCGGAAGAAAACCATGGACCACCCCGCCAAAGTTGAATACAAGGCAAGCATGGTTCGGCATGCGCTCTGGGGCATCGCGATGGCGCTCTCGTTGGCCAGCTGCACTTCCAGGCGTCCGCCGTCCGACGCACGGGGTGCGACTCCTCCGGAAGGAATCGAGAAGACCGCCCTCGCCGTCGGAGCCTTGGCCCCCGACTTCAAATTGACGAGCCCGGAGGGCGAGTGGTCGTTACACGAACAGCTGGCCACCGGACCGATGGTTCTTGTCTTCTACCGTGGCCACTGGTGACCCTTCTGTAGAAAGCAGCTCGGTGAGCTGCACGGGAATCTCGAGGCATTCAAGGCGCATGGTGCGAAGGTGGTGGCCATCTCGGTCGATCCGCCTGACGTCACGAAGAAGCTTGCTGGCGACCTTGGACTGGCATTCCCTGTTCTTTCGGATCCCCAGCTGTCGGTCATTCGAGCCTACGGGGTCGAGGATGGTGAGAAAGGGATCGCCTGGCCCTCCATTTTCGTGATTGACGGTAATGGCCGGATTGCCTGGCGCTCGCTGGCCGAGACGTACAAGGTGCGTCCCGTACCCGTCCTCATTCTTGAAGCGCTAGAGACGATTCACTCGGATCCGACTCCTCGGGAGTAATCCGCCGCCGCCCGGCGGTGGCGCGATGGTGGAGGCATGCTGCGGAGATCACGAGCCAGCATCGCCTCCTGCCTGCGGCTCTCGTGGCTGCAGCCACAGGTAGAACAAGCCCATGGACAGGCCAAAAACCAGGTGGCCAACCCAGTCCCAAGGAAAACGCACGTTCTCCGCCCAGATGTTGTGGCCGTTTCGCGCTTGCTGCGAGGGTCCCATGACCACGTAGATGTCAATGACTTGCGCTACCGTTCCGACGAGTAATCCAAAGAGCAAAGCCTTGGTTCGGTCGATTGGCGCTTTTGAATAACCGACCATGAATCCAAGCAAGCGAGACCAGAACAGGGTGGGTCCTGTTTGGTGGGCCAGGAAGCCAACCGCGAGGGCTCCTGGGGTCGGGTTCGTGAGCACGGAATCCCCCAAGAGGAGCGCGCTCATCACCTGCAGCGGGAAGAGGGGGGAGCGCCCGTATACAAGGGCAAGCGTCCCCATCATGGTCATGGCCATGGTGAGGCCTGCAAGTTGGCCAGCGACCATTGAAGTGAAGACC
Source organism: Deltaproteobacteria bacterium (assembly GCA_016210055.1). GTDB lineage: Bacteria > Myxococcota_A > Polyangia > Haliangiales > SHYZ01 > JACQUZ01. The sequence goes on from JACQUZ010000154.1 coordinate 4,870, forward strand.
GCGACTCGAGAAGGTGGCTTCATGTGGCGGGCCCGTACCCCTTGCCTCATGGTTCCTATGACTTTAGTCCCGTCGGGCCTCGAGGTGTTACCGGTGAGTGAGACGTCCGTCACGTGAAGTGCCGGAGGTCGCCCCACGTGTGGGAGACCCACGCCGGCGATTGGTCGCCATGGCTTGGAAATCTGCAGGGCCGGTGTCAGGGTGATGCGCTACCTTGCGAACCCATGATGGAGACACTGGTGCTGCGCGATCTCGACACGCGGCACGTCGCGCGCACGTACAACATGCTCCTCGAGCAGCTCCAGACGGGCGACTTCCGCTCCGCCCAAGTCAAGAAGCTACGCGGTGCTCCGCTGTACCGCGCCAGGCTCGACGACAAGGATCGGCTGCTCTTCAAGATCGCTCGCCACAAGGATCGCACGCTGCTCCTCGTTTTGGAGGTCGTACGCAACCACGACTACGCCAAGGCGCGCTTCCTGAATGGCGGCACGTTCCGCGAGGAGGACTTCGAGCCGGTGGCAGCGCCCGAGCCGGCCGCGGCAGAGCCTCTCGGTTACGCGCACCCGACGAATCAGGCGCTCCATTACCTCGACAAGCCGCTCTCCCTCGACGACGAGCAGAACTCGGTCTTCGAAACGCCGCTGCCGCTGATCGTCGTCGGCTCTGCCGGCAGCGGCAAGACGGCGCTCACGCTCGAGAAGCTGAAGACGCTCCCCGGCTACGGCCTGTACTTGACGCGCTCCTCGTACCTCGTCGACAACGCCCGCGCGCTCTACTTCGCGAGCGGCTACCAGAACGACGGCCAGGAGGTCGCGTTTCTCTCACTCAAGGAGCTGATCCAGACGATCGACGTGCCCCAGGGCCGCGAGG
>JACQUZ010000156.1 GCA_016210055.1 Deltaproteobacteria bacterium
GACGAGATCCGCGCGACGCGCGGGTCCGACGGCGAGGAGCTGACGCTGGTGGTCACGTCGTCGCCGCTGCCGGGCGGCCTCCTGGTGGAGTCGTACCGCGACGTGACCGCCGACGTGCGCATCCAGCGCAAGTACAAGGTGCTCCTCGACCATGAGCGACGAGCCAAGGAGATCCTCGAGAAAACCGTGCGCGAGCGGACCGAAGAGCTCCGGGCGGCCAACGAGGAGCTCAAGCGCACTCAGGCACAGCTCATCCACCAAGAAAAGATGTCGTCACTCGGGCGTCTCGTCGCAGGCATCGCGCACGAGCTCAATAACCCGATCAACTTCGTCTACGGGAACGTCGATTTCTTGGGTCGGTACATGGACGACCTGCTCGAGCTCATCTCCTTGTACCAGTGCGCCATTGAGAACGTGGACCGCGAGACCAAGGAGCGAATCGAGGCCAAGAAGGACGAGATCGAGTTCGACTTCCTCGTGGAGGACTCGCGGAAGCTCATCCGATCGATCCGCTCGGGTGCCGAGCGGACGGCGGCGATCGTGCGGGACTTGAAGGCGTTCTCGCGCACGGGCGGGGGAGAGCTCCAAGAAGTGGACTTGGTCGTTGGGATTGAGACGACATTAAATCTAATCGCACCGCTCATTAAGAACCGCATCGCGGTGCAAAAGGACTTCAAGCATCCGATACCAAAAGTTCTCTGCCATCCAGGCCACATCAACCAGGTGTTCATGAACATCCTCACCAACGCCGCCCAGGCGATAAGAGGGGATGGGCGAATCCATGTGACGGTGGCGACGGACCCTGGGAGGGACATGGTGCGGGTCGTCGTGAAGGATACGGGCCCGGGCATTCCGGCCGACATTCAGGAGAAGATCTTCGATCCGTTTTTTACGACGAAGGAAGTGGGAGAGGGCACCGGGCTGGGGCTCGCCATCAGCGAGAGCATCGTACGTGCGCATGGGGGGGCGATCACGTGCGAGAGCGTCGAAGGGGAGGGTGCCACGTTTGTGGTGACGCTGCCTTTCAAGCCTCCCGAAAAAGCTGCGGCGGAGCGGTGACCCATGGGGTTCTCGAGAGCACAAAAAGGGGAGAAGTCGGCGACCGTGCTCGTGGTGGACGATGAGCCGCTCAACCGAGACCTTCTGCGACGCGTGCTCTGTTTCGATTACCAGGTGCGTGAGGCCGAGGACCCAAGCGCGGCCATCCGAGTGCTCGAGAACGAAGGTCCTGTCGACGTCATGATCTGTGATCACCTCATGCCCGGCCGGAGCGGGACCGACCTGGCTCGCGACGTGCGCACGCGCTGGCCACAGACGGTCTCCATTCTTCTCACCGGATACGACGACGCGCCAGAGGTGGAACAAGCCCGCCGTGACGGATCGATCTTTGAAGTCATGGGAAAGCCGTGGCTCGCCCCCCACCTGCGTGAGGCCATCACGCGCGCCCTGGCCGAAGCGTCACGGCGGAAGAGCTAGCTGTAATTCCAAGGAGTACACTACGGAATCGCGATCAGCGCGGCATGGAGGACCTCGTCGGAGCGGCCCCGGATTTCGGCCAGGCATTCAGATGATGGCTCGGCGCCCAAGCGAATCGTGCAGCAGGCAGCGCTCGCACCGTCAAAGATCTGGTTGACGATTTCTTCCACGTTGATCTGGTGCCGCCTGAGCGTTCCGAGCACGTTGGCCAAGACGCCCACGCGGTCAAAGTGGCGCACGACGAGTTGCCACTTGGCAGGAGAGCGCCGCCTTAGGTTCACGCAGTTCGGCACCTCACCCTTTAGGGCGAACGCGCGAACAATCCGCACCGCCTCGCCTGCGATGGCCTCCTCGGCCTGCCGGGTAGATGCCCCGACGTGGTGCGTGCCGTAGACACCGGGCAAGGCAACCAGCGGAGAAGAGAGGCGGCCGGTGCCCGTGTCGGGCTCCCCCACGTGCACGTCGAGCCCAACGCGGAGCCCACGCTCGCGCACGGCGCTTGCGAGCGCCTCGGCGTCAACGACCTCGGCACGCGCCGTGTTGAGCAAAATCGCCCCGGGTTTCATGGCCGCCAAGAACTCGGCACCGACGAGGCCACGGGTCTCTGGGGTGAGGGCCAGATGGAGTGAGACGACGTCGGCGCGGCGGGCCACCTCGAGGGGGTTCGCACACCGCTCGCACCCAAGTTCCTTGGCCCGCGTGTCGTTGAGAGACCGCGACCACGCAACGACCTGCATGCCAAGGGCACGGGCGCGTCCAACGACCTCCGCGCCAATTGAGCCCACTCCGAGCACGCCGAGCGTCTTGCCGTGAACCCCGTCGGCTTTTCCGTATTCCTTCTTGTTCCACTTCTCGGCTCGCAACTCGGTGACTTGGTCCGGGATGCGCCGGTCGATCGCCAGGAGGAGGCCCATGGTGAGTTCGGCGACCGCGATGGCGTTTTTGCCCGGACAGTTGGCCACGAAGATGCCTCGACGGGAAGCTGCTGCGCGGTCGATGGTGTTGACTCCGGCCCCCGCCCGCACGATGAGCGTGAGCGCGTCCGCAGCTTCGATCGCCCGAGCTGTGACCTCGGTTGAGCGCACTACGAGAACATGGACCCCGGGGAGCGCCGCGGGGAGATCCGCCGCGCCGAGCTCGGGTTGGTACCGGACGTCCATCCCAAGCGCACGAAGCTCACCAAGGTGCTTTTCTGAGAACTTGTCCGCCACGAGGAGTTTCATGGCCGCCGAGTCTACCGGCACCGTGCCCCGCTGTCACGGAGCCGCATTTCGCCCAGGTTGCATGCCCAGCACCCTCATGGTTCCCTGCGTGACGCCGAACTGCTCATGGACTCCCGCCTGGCGCACCGCCTGGGCAGGCGACACGCGACCCTTCAAGAGATCGAGATACGTGCCGAGGACACGCGCGGTTTCGGCTCGGCTCTCTCGAACCAGCTCCACCCTGAACCGCTTGACTCCCCGATCCAGGAGCTTGGGGACTAGGGACGCGGCGCTCTGGGCTTGGGCGTTGTAGACCGTATTTCGGCAGCCCACGTCCACGAGGACGGGATGGACGAGCCCAATCCGGTCTCGGATGGCTACTTGGTGTCCTTCGCACGGTCTTCCGCAGCTCCGAAAGTCACGACCGCTCGACAGGAGATGCGCGTACACGCAGTGCTCGGTATGAAAGGTGGGGATGTGGTGGTGGAGAGGGATCGTGACCCGCGCCGACGGAGCGTGGTCGAGAAGCCCCATGAGCTGTGTCTCGTCCAGGTCGTGGGAGCAGGTCAGCGTGCTCAGCCCAAGGCGAAGGAGATGCGCAGCGGTGAGGGAATTCGTGACGTTTAGCGAGAAATCGCCGTGCAAGATCGGTCGCTCCGCGGCCTCCGGGAGCTCGAGGAAATGGATCAGCGTTCCCCAGTTACGCACGAGCACCGCGTCTGGCGAGAGGTGGGCGACACGGGTGTCGTACCCCTCCTCGCCGGGCTTATGGACCCGCGTGGTGGCAATGGTCACGCGCAGCCCCGCGCGGCGCGCGCGCTCCACAGCACGGGAGAGCCCGGTCATTTCCATCCAGTCGAGCTCCACCTCCGGGAGCCCCAGTTCGATCACCACATCGAGCTGCTCGTCGCTTCGGCAAAGCGGGAGGAGCTGCGGCTGCTCGGCGTCGCGGTAGCTTGGAACCCCTCGGAGGCCGCCTCTTTCGACCGGGTGCTTGGAATCCGCCCGCAGCCGCTCGAGGACGGGTTCCTTGCGCACGTGCCTTCTAGGTCCCTCGGAAACACGCTCAGAGAGGGACGAGACGAGCTGCCGCCGCAACGCCTTGAGCTCGGACACCGGCACGTGAAGACCCTTGGCCAGCCCTTCGGCATTGAGCACGCCCAGGGTGAACGGCGTGCCGCCCAATGCTCCGAGTTTTTCGGCGAGGATCGCTGGGACGAGCCCTTCTCCTTGCGCGAGGGCGAGCGGAGCTCGACTCCGCGCGTAGGCCTCGTGTCGACCAGAGCGGGCGCGGACCGAGAGCGGCTCCCCCTCCTTTCCCGACACATCGAGGTCCACCTGGTGCCTGCCCGCGGGCTCCCAAGTGCGCAAGGAGTCTACGGAGCGAGAAAGGGAGGGATCGCTTGTCACCCAGACGCGTTGGCCCGGGCGGATCCGCGACAGATCAGGGCCTTGCCGGCCGAAAGCAAGGATCCATCCGTTTCTTCGCCGTTCCACGCCGAAGATCGGCCCGCCGGGCTCGTCGCGATCCTCCGGATGGCCGTCGTCGAACACCACCCCCATTCCCGGGCGAGGTTCTAGGGGAAGCGCAGGCGCCTTGAAGGAAAGTGGGGAGGAGCGCTGCCCGGTTGGCCCTGGGGATCGCGTGCCTCCTTGCGCGAGCGCGCCTGTCCACGGTCGCCCGGTCGGACCGGTCTCGACGCGCACCTCATTTCCGTCCACGCCCTTCACCCACCCGAGGAACAGGCCGCGATGCTTGGGAAACCTGCCCTCGACCAGTTCTTGGTGATCGGAACCTGCCAAGAATCCGTCCGAGAAGCCGCGGCTGAACGATAGGCTCATCGCCTGGAGATCATCGGCGAGCTGCCCCGCATTCCGGTGGCCGGCAACTACCGAGTCCAGCCAAGCCCTATAGCCCTTGACCGCGGTCGCGACGTACTGCGGTCCCTTCAGCCGCCCTTCGATCTTGAGCCCCGACACTCCAATCTCCACGAGCTCGGGGACCGCCGCGGCGCCCGCGAGATCCTTGGGGCTAAGGAGGTACTTCACGTCCCCCAAGTCGCGTGGTTCCCCGTCTACGATGACGTCGTACGGCATTCGGCAAGACTGGGCACATTGTCCACGGTTGGCCGACCTGCCGCCCCACGCCTCACTGGTGAGGCATTGGCCACTCCACGACACGCAGAGCGCGCCATGGATGAAGACCTCTAGCTCGAGATCCGTTTCGGCTGCTAGGCGCCGTATTTCTGCGACAGAGAGCTCGCGCGGGACCACGACCCGCTTTGCGCCCAGGCCCCGGGCAAATCGGGCGCCTTCGGCGCTGGACACGGTCATCTGGGTGGAAGCATGAACCTCCAAGTCGGGGCATATCTCACGCGCCAAGAGCGCTACCGCTGGGTCTTGGACGAGGATTGCATCCACGCCGGCCTCGGCCACTTGGACGATGATTCTCTCGACGTGCTCGAGCTCTTGCTCAAAGATCAGGGTATTTAAGGTGAGGTATCCGCGCGCACCTGCGCGATGGACGAGCGACATGGTGTCCCGCAGCGTGCCGAGCGAGAAGTTCTCCGCTCGCGCCCTCGCGTTGAAACCATCCCCCAGGCCGAAATACACGGCATCCGCGCCCATGGCGAGCGCGGCTCGCAGTGATGAGGCATCACCCGCAGGGGCAAGGAGCTCTGGCCGACGCCGCATCCCGGAGGCTTAGCACGGTTCAGCATGGGGGGCCGCAAAACGTCCGCACGCTGTTGATGAGGGACTCCAGCTCGACCGGCTTCTTGACGATGCCGGCGACCTCGGACGTCGGGACCTGGGACGCCATTTGGCCGTACGCCGTGAGCACCACGACGGGGATGGTGGCAATGACATCGTTTTCGCCGCGGGCGGCAAGGAACTCCAATCCGTTCATCACCGGCATCATCAGGTCCAAGAGGATCAGGCACGGCCGCTCCATGTGGCCGAGCTTCTCCAGGCCCTCCTTCCCATTCGCTGCCGTGGTGACGGAATACCCTTCCTGTTCAAGGAGATCCTGGATGGTCTCCGAGATGTCCGGGTCGTCCTCGACGACCAGGATGGAACGGCATGGCGCGTGCTCTCCATGGGCGCCCTCGTTCAGTTCAGGGGTTCTCGGCATTGCTTGGCACAGACACGTTAGGCCGCAAAGGACCGAGGGCAAGGCGAGTGGAGGCCTGCCTACAGTGTTTCGGTCGGGACCAACGAGCAGGGGGCTGGTACGGGTAGTCGCTCCATCTCCCTAGGTTCGAACTTGGTGAGGCCGCCCGCATAGGTACGGCCTTGCGCTACAGAGGTGGTGGCGGCGAGATGGGCGGCCAGCGCGTCGAGCTGGGCCTCAGGCAGCCGCTCACGCGGGTAAATCCCGTGCGCGATGTTGATGTGCCGGGCGCCCACCAGGTTGCGCACGAACGCGGGGGCTCGGCGGGCCATGTACGTGGCGAGAATTGGCGCGGGCTCGTGCAGCCCCACGGACCACCATGCCCGCCTGTGACGAGCGACGTAACCCTTGTCCACGCCGCGCGCTCGGCCGTGGTGCAGGAGCTCCTCGACGATCTCGAGGTATTCGGCAGGCAGGGAGCTGAGGTCGGCCGGCAGGTCGATGACCCGCCGAAGCTGCGAGTGGTCTTCGAGGAAGCTACCCGCGCGGAACAGCTCCTTGGCGCGGGTCACGGCGGGGTAGGTGAGACAACCAGGCAGCCGCCCAGCATGGGGTCCGGCTATCCAGAAATCGTTCGCGCCGGTCACCTGCCCACGTCTCACCCGGCAAAGCTCCCCGAGCTCGACGAATCCCGTCGGCAGCTCGCGTGCGGGTCGGGTGAGGATTGTCCATCGTGGCGACGCCTCGAGGACCTTTCGCTCGATTCCTGGGCCATCCTCGAGAAGACCCAGGCCTGACGCGCGTTCGATTCGCCGCATGGTCGGAAGAGGGGCGTGGGAGCCCACCTGGAAGCAGGTAATGGCCGCCGTGCTCGCCGCGTCGGGGAAAGGCCTTTGTGAGGGATCGAGCACGTGAATGGCGGTACCGCCGAGGCCATCGAGAAAGAGCTGGCGCACGAGTGAGCCGTAGTTCACGTCCAGCCATTCGGCGGCCGTGATGAATGCGCCATAGTCTCCCGGGCACGCGTGCTCCAGGGTGGCCAAGAAGAAGTGCACGTGCATGCCGGAGCGCTGGCTCGCCGAGAGGCCTCGGCGGGACGCGACGTGGGTGAGCCACTGCTTCCAGGGGCGTTCGATGTCGTGATGCCTCACGTAGGGCGGATTGCCAACAAACAGGGTGGGACCTGACGCTCGTGGAAGGACCACGGAGCGGTAATCGTCCAGCAAGACCATTGCCCGGCTGGCGAGGCCACTCGTACAGGCGCTTGCCCGGGTGAGCAGCGCGGAAAGGGGGTCGAGCTCCACGGCGACGAGCTGGGCATCCTTGAAGATGCGGCCCGCGCCCACGATGAATCGGCCCGAGCCTGCTCCCGGGTCGACCACGCGCACGGGTCGCCCATGGCGCTCGGCCCATGCCAGCATCGAGCCGACGACGTCCGTTGGGGTGAACGTGGCCCCGAGCCCCCTCCTTGCGGCCGGTGGCCTCAGCATGCAGAACGCCTCGCCAAGGGGGTCGTACCCAGCGGCTATCGCGTCGCGCACCCGTGAGACGAGCGCAGCGCTCGGGCCGCAAGCCGCTTCACGAGATGCCGCTTCCAAGAGATGGCGCTCGGCAAGCGAAAGCGGGGGGACGGTCGCGGCGCCGAGCGCCATGGCGATCCCGGCCAGTTCGTGCTCGCTCGATATTTTGTCCGCCACGCTAGGAATCTATGGCAACGCCGTACTACGAATCCTGGCATTCTTGGAGCCCGGAGAGAATTTTTTTCAGTAGCTTGGGGGGTTCGGGGGGAGCGGAGCGAGCGCCCCCCGACGTGAGGAACCTCCGCCAAGCGGAGGTCCGGAAGGGCCACAGCGCGGCGCCGTGGATGCCTCGCCTGTTGTCTTGGTTGCGGCTCGCCGCGCTGTGACACCCGCGACGTACCTGGGGCACCATGCTATGGTCTCCCGCGTGGCGGAGACGTACTCGGTGTACGTGGGCAACAAGGTGGGGTGCGAGTCGACCACCCTCGAGGGGCTCCGGGTCATCAACTACCTGCTCCTCAACGGTCACTCGGTGGTGGAGAACCCACGCGAGGCCACCCATGTCGTCTTGAACACGTGTGCCTTTCTGCCCTCGCACCGCAAGGCGATCGAAGAGCGGCTCGCTGGCCTATGCGCCGAGGCTCCCGAAGCGCAGCTCGTCGTCATGGGCTGCGCTGGTGCCATCGCCCCGGACATCCTTTTGGCTTCGCGGCCAGTCCTCGTGTGCGGCCACCGTGACCTGGGGCGGCTCGACGAGCTTTTTTTTCGACTCGTGCGGTTCGAGCAGACGCCCGATTACCAGTTCCAGGAGTCGAGCGAGCGCGTGCTGGTTCCCATCGGCAGGGGCTGCGCGCAGCGCTGCTCGTACTGCAGCATCAAGCGAAGCATTGGCGCGATACGGAGCCGCCCGGTCGACGCTATCGCAGGAGATTTCCGTCGGAACGTGGCGTTCGGCAAGCGGCGCTTCCTCCTGGCGGGGGATGACCTTGGTTCCTATGGCCTGGATACCGGTTCGAGCCTCGCCGAGCTCCTGTCGGCAATCGACGACATCCCCGGCGAGTTCTCGGTTCTCCTGGGGAACATCCATCCGACCTGGTTCCTCGAGTACTTCGGGGCCATCAAGGCGTTCTTGGGATCACCCCATGCGAGCAAGTGGTTGTTCTTGCCCATCCAATCGGCCGACCAAGCAGTGCTCAAGGCGATGCGAAGGGATTACCCCATCGAGAAGGTCTCGAGCGCCATTGAGGACCTGCGAAGAAGCGTGCCGGGAGTTCGGTTCTACTACGACATCATGGTGGGATACCCGACCGAGGATGATGCGGCCTTTGGCCGGACATTGGACTTCATCGTGCGTCATCCCGCATCGTGCATGACGATAGCTCGTTTTTCCTCCGAGCCCGGCACCGACGCGGCAGACCTCCCGACCGTTGACCCCCAGCTGATCCGCAAGCGCGCGAAGGAGCTGCAGGCGACCTACGCAGCCGCAGTGCACCTCGACAAGTCCGTCAAGATCGCGCGCTGGGGCCAGGACTAGCCGGCTTCGCTAAGCTCCGCCGCGAGCGGGAAGGTCAGTTCACCAAGTGCGCCAGGCGCCGACGGCGTGGTTGCCTCCTTCGTCGGCATGCTCGGCCTTGCTGATCATGAGCAATCTTGCCCAAGAGCTACGCGGTGTCGAAAGCGTCAGGAGGGGACAAAAGCCAGGAGGAGACGATGCGAAAGCTTGCCATGATTTTCCTGGGCGTGACCTTGCTGGCCGCGCCCGCTTGTGACGACGACGAAACGACGGAGGAGCCGATTCTCCCGGACGCCGCAGTGGTGGACGCGGGACCCACGGTCGATGGGGCCGCTGAGGTAGTGGTCGTGCGCGTCAGGGACAATCGATTTGACCCTGCGACGGTGACGATCCGGGCTGGAACTACGGTCCGCTGGGAGAACGTCGGAGCCAACGATCACACGGTGACGTCGGGAAGCGGGTCAGGGGCGGCCAATGCGGGGAGCGCATTCGATCGCCCCCTCGGGCCCGGGAACTCCTTTGAGTTCACGTTTACGACGCGGGGCTCCCAGCCGTACTTCTGCAGGATTCACGAAGCTGAGGGAATGAACGGGACGGTCAACGTGGAGTGATGTGCTAGCTGCGCTGCTCGATGGGCACGTAGTGCTGGAGCGTCTGTCCGGTGTAGATCTGCCTCGGCCTGCCGATCTTGCTACCCGGTGACTCGATCATCTCCTTCCAGTGGGCGATCCAACCGGGGAGTCGGCCCAGGGCGAACAGCACGGTGAACATGTTCGTCGGGAAGCCCATCGCCCGGTAGATGATCCCGCTGTAGAAGTCCACGTTCGGATAGAGCTTGCGCTCGACAAAGTACTCGTCCTTGAGCGCTACCTCCTCGAGCTTCATGGCGATCTCGAGCAGGGGCTCCTTGATGCCGAGCTTCGACAGCACGCGATCGCACGCGCGCTTGATGATCTTGGCCCGCGGATCGTAGTTCTTGTACACGCGGTGACCGAACCCCATCAGCTTGAAGTTCGACTTCTTGTCCTTGGCGAGCGCGACGTACTTGGCCACATCGCCGCCGTCGTCTCGGATCCGCTCGAGCATTTCAATGACTTCCTGGTTGGCGCCACCATGAAGTGGTCCCCAGAGAGCGCAAATGCCCGCCGAGATGGAAGCAAACAGGTTCGTCTGGGCGCTTCCCACCAGGCGCACGGTCGAAGTGGAGCAATTTTGCTCGTGATCGGCGTGCAAGATGAGCAGGAGGTTCATCACCTTCACGAGATCGTCGTCGATCACGTACGGCTCGGCCGGCACCGAGAACATCATGTTCAAGAAGTTGGCACAGTAGGACAGGTGGTTCAGGGGATAAACGACGGGCTGGCCGATGCTCTTCTTGTAGGCATACGCGGCGATCGTGCGCAGCTTGGCCATGAGGCGTGCGATGGTCGCGTCACGCTGTGAGACGTTCATCGCGTCGATGGCCTCCGGGTAGAAGCTCGACAGCGAGCACACCATGGCAGACAGGATCGCCATGGGATGGGCTGTCCCGGGATAGCCGTCGTAGAACCGCTTCATGTCCTCATGAATCATCGAGTGCCGCGTGAGGAGCGTCGAGAAGCGTGATAGCTCCGCCTTGTCAGGCAAGTGGCCATAAATCAGGAGGTACGATGTTTCGACAAACGTCGAGTGCTCGGCGAGCTCCTCGATTGGGATGCCTCGATAGCGCAGGACTCCCTTCTCGCCATCGAGAAACGTGATGGCGCTCGTGGTCGATGCCGTGTTGACGAAGGCTGGGTCGATGGTCACGTAGCCTGTCTGCGCGCGCAGGCTGGCGATATCGACCGCTTTTTCGCCCTCGGTCCCCACGACGATCGGCAGTTGGATGTTCTGTCCGGGGAGTTTCAGTTCAGATTGGTCAGCCATGGCGCGGAAAGTATATCGGCGTGCGCGACGGAAATCCACACCGCGGGGCGCCCAGAAGGCGCAAGCTTTTCGGTGCTTATTGTCCTACCGTGAGCTGGATCTGGCCAGTCCTGGCGGGCCTCGTGGCGAGCACCGCGACGCTCATCGGGAGTGGCCTGATTCTCATGATTGGAAAGCGTGCCGAGGGGGCGGCCGTGTGGCTCCTTTCCTTCGCGATCGGTACTCTCCTCGGCACGGCCACGCTCGGGCTTCTTCCCGAGGCGCTTGAGCACGCGCCGGCAGAGCGCACGATGGCGCTCCTGCTCGCTGGAATCCTGGTCTTCGTGATCTTTGAGCGGGTGTTAAGGTGGCGGCATCCGCATCTCCCGCATCCCGAAGCTCCCCACCACCCCGCGGTCGAACGCGCGACCGCGACGATGGTCCTCTGGGGTGACGCCTTTCACAACCTGATCGACGGGCTCGTGCTCGGGATCGCCTTCGGGGTTGACGTGGAGATGGGGCTCGCCGCTTCCCTGGCCATCATCGCCCACGAAGTTCCCCAGGAGATAGGCGACTTTGCGGTGCTCTTGGCGTCGGGCATGCCCAAGGGGCGGGCGTTCGCACTGAACTATCTCGTTGCCCTCACCCCCATCCCGGGCGCGCTGCTCATGTATTCGTGGACCTCGGGGTCCGCGGACCTCCTCGGATGGCTCCTGCCCATTGCGGCTGGCGGCTTTTTTTATATCGCGCTCGCTGACCTGGTCCCCGCGCTCCACCACCGCCGCGGCGCCGCGGCAGCCATGCTCCAGGTCTTTCTCATTGTCCTCGGGGTCATCGCAGTCTGGACGACAGGCCTTCTTCACCGTCGGTAAGATCAGGGACGAAACGGGCATGCGGGATGCAATCCCGTGCGACATGCAGGTCAAGAACGTGATGTCTCAGCGTACCGAGACCATTCGACCCGAAGACACGATCGAGCGGGCGGCCACTTGGATGCGTGACCTGAACCTCGGAGTCCTGCCGGTGTGCCATGCCGATCGGCTGGTCGGTGTCCTCACGGATCGGGACATCATCGTGCGCGTCATGGCCCGGGGCCTCGACCCCTCCAAGACTGTGGTCCGCCAGGCCATGACTCCCAAGGTCTTCTATTGCTTCGAAGATCAAGATATCGAGGAGGTCGCTCGCATCATGGCTCAGCACTTCGTGCGCCGTCTTCTGGTCATGGACGAGAGCCTGCGGTTCACGGGCATCGTCTCCATGGACGACGTGGAGCGGGTCCTGGGGCGTGCATGGCTTCGTGGGGTTTTCGCCCAGCGCGCGGCAGGACCCTAGTCCATAGCTCGCGGCTGCCACGGCGCCACATCACGAGCCTTATCCGCGCTCGATCGCTTCGAGGGCCTGCCAGCGTTCATACAAGCGCTCCACGTCGCGCCGCCTCTCGTCCAGTGCCTCGACGAGCGAGGGCACTTCGGCGCCGCGGGACTGGTAGAGCGACGGATCCTGCAGAGCGTGCTCGAGATCCGCGACCCTTGCCTCGGCTTCCATGATCGCCTGTTCCATCCCAGCGAGCTCCTGTTTCTCCTTGAAACTGAGCCTCACTGGGCGGCGCACCGCTTGCGGCGTTGGCGTGGCCCGGCTTCCCTGGCTTGCGGCGGCCCGGCCTTGGTCGGTGGTACCCTGATGGCCCGCTCGTTCCTTGGCGAGGTAGTCAGAGCAGTTCCCCTCGTAAAAGCCGGTCATTCCGTCGCCTTCGAAAGCGAGGATCCCCGTGGCGACCCGGTCGAGGAACCAGCGATCGTGGGAGACAATGAGCGCACAACCTGGAAAGGATGCGAGCGCCTCCTCGAGGACGCCGAGGGTCATGAGGTCGAGGTCATTCGTGGGCTCGTCGAGAATCAGGAAATTTCCGCCCGCCCGGAGGAGCTTCGCCAGCTGCACGCGGTTGCGCTCACCCCCAGACAGGGTCCCCACGGGCGTGTCGGCGAACCCGTCGTCAAACAACATCATTCTGAGGAACGTCCGGGCGTGGACCGGCCCGTGGGGCAAAAATACCTGGTCATTATCGCCTGCGACTTCCTCGAGCACGGTTCGATCGTCCCTAAGCTCCTCGCGACCCTGGTCCAGGAACGCAAAGCTCGTGTTTTGCCCAACCAGGACGGTGCCCTCATCGGGCGTCACTTGTCCTAGGATCGTTCGTACCAAGGTGGTCTTCCCGGCGCCGTTGGGTCCCACCACGCCGACCCGGTCGCCGGGCTTCCAGGTCATGTTCAGATCGGAAAATAGCAGCTTGTCGCCCATCCTCTTGGTGAGACCGCGGAGGTCGAGGATTGTCTTGCCCAGCCGCGTGGCCATGGGCAACTTGAGCGCCACCTGGGAAGGCGGCCGCTCGCCTGGCTGGGTCCGCGCCGCCACAGCCGCTTCAAAACGGTCGATGCGCGCCTTCTGCTTGGTGGTGCGCGCCGCGGGGCCTCGGCGGATCCAATCGAGCTCACGCCGGACAAAGGCAGCCCGTTCCTGCTCGCGGCGGGCTTCTTCGCCCAGTCGTTCCGCCTGCTTCTCGAGAAACCGGGCGTACCCTCCCTCGTAGGCGTAGAGCTGCCCGCGATCGAGCTCGAGAATCCGCGTTGCCACGCGGTCCAGAAAGTACCTGTCGTGCGTGACAAGGAGGAGTGCTCCGGAGTGTGACACGAGGCGCTCCTCGAGCCGCGCGGTGGTAGCGGCGTCGAGGTGGTTGGTGGGCTCGTCCAGCGCCAAGAGGTCAGGTTGTGCAAGAAGCGCGCGGGCGATGGCCACGCGCCGCCGCTCACCGATAGAAAGCTTGCCGACTGCGGCGTCGAGCGGGGGGAGCTCGAGCGCTGCTGCGAGGCCCCGGATCTCGTACTCCTGATCCCAGCCCCCGAGCTGGGCAATGCGCGCGTGGAGCGCTGCCTGCTCGGAGAGGGCCGCATCCAGCGCCGATCCCTCCTGCGCCTGAATTGTCGCTTGGATGCTCTCGAGCCGTGCGAGCGCCTCAGCGTGTGCCCGCAGCCCCTCGCGGACGGTTTCCCCGACGGAACGAGAGGGATCGAGGCGCGGCTCCTGCGCCACGTGCTCGATGGTGAGATCTCTTTTCCGCGTGACGATGCCGGCGTCGGGAGCCTCGTCCTCCGAGGCGCCAACGAGGAGGCGCATGAGCGTGGTCTTGCCGCACCCGTTGACACCGACCAGGGCGATCCGATCCCGTTCATGCACGGCGAACGACACCCCTTCTAGGACTCGACGAGGCCCAAAGCTCTTTTCCACCCCCTGGACCGTGAGGATTGCCGTCATTCGCCGGATGACCCTATAGCGTATTCGTGGGGTGGAATCGACTGAAAGGATCTGGATCTGTCACGGCTCGTCGCTGAGGTGGTCGAGCGGCTTCGCGACGTTATCGAACGCGGGCAGGGCGGGCCACCGTGTCGTTACGCATCCAGCCCGACGTCGTGGGCCGCTTCGGTCGCCTGCGCGTCGAGCAGGTGCTCGTGAACCTGCTCACCAACGCCGTGAAATACGGCGGCGGGACACCGATTGACGTGTTCCTGGATGCTCATGCGACTTGGGCCACGCTTTCGCCTGTCCGGCGCCGCCTACACGCTGGCTTTGAGCTATCAGCCGACGCCATCGTACACGTGCGGACAGAAGGCGCTACGAATTTTCAGGCCGGCAACATGCTTCAGGCCGACGTCGGAGCGAGCCACTCGCTTGGCCGAGTGGCACCGGTCCTGGAGCTGAACGGCTTGCTCTCCGAGCGAGACATCGAGGAGGAGGAGATCCTCGAGAACTCGGGGCTCGTCACGCTATACGTGTCGCCTGGAGTACGCGCACAGTAGGCTGCCGCAGGAAGTTGCTATTGCCAAACGGCGCAAATGAACTCGCGGCGTCCGGGTGGAGCAGATTCGGTGTAGACGATGGGCGTGTTGGTCGTGGTCTGCCCGTAGTACCCGGCGCCGACGCCTGCGACAAGAACACCCATCGTCGGCAACTCCCCGGAGACGCGATAAATAGCTCGATCGATGATTAGATCGCAGCCCACTTCCTTGCCCTTCTCTTGCACGACGGGAAGAAGGTTCCCCAGGTCAAATGAGCCTGCGGGTCCCTTTACCTCGATGATTCCCACGGAGCGATAGGGCCGTTCGGGTAGCCGGTCCAGGTACACCGACGGGCCGCTCGCGAGCTCGTGAGGAACAAATGAGCCGTCGGTTTGGACAAAGCTGGCAGTGATGCACCCCGGTGCCAGGGATACAAAGGATACGAGAACGATACGAAAAAAGCGGGAAAGCGTGTTGGTGGTCATGCGCAAGGCATGCTTGCACAACTGGGATATCCCTATCAAGGCCACGGGTAGCTGACCGGCTCCCGCTCGCTGGTAGAACATGAGGATGCCGAGGAAGCCCCAGAGGGGGCCATCACCCCGTGCACCGTCCATGCGCCCGTCGCGTACCCCTGTGGAGCGCTACAGGACTCGGAACGAAACGCCGAATCTCGCTCCGAGCCTAGAACCGAAAACACGAACGGCTCGCTGTTCGCGAGCCGGTTCGTGCTTCGTGGAGCTGAACGGGATCGAACCGTCGGCCTCCTGAATGCCATTCAGGCGCTCTCCCAGCTGAGCTACAGCCCCGATTAGGTTGCGGAAACTACCAGCAGGAACCGCGGTGGTCAAGATCAAAAGCCAACCTCGATCCCCTACTTCTTCTTGGGGCCAGGTTCCAAGTCAGGCAAGTCCGCCGCTTCTTCTGCGTACTCCTCCAAGTCCTCCTCGTGCGGTTCCGCGTCGTCGGCCTTGTGCCCGCCCCATCCCGCTGGGCGCGGGTTGGCCGACGAGGCCTCGAGCTGCTCTTCCAAGGCATCCAGGCGGCTAAAAAGGCCAGAGAGCTCGGGGAAATCGCCTTCATCGAGCTTGCCCTCTCTTGCGAGTCTCACGACCGTCTCTCCGATCTCCGTGAGGAGCGCCTGGCGTTTCCTCTTGAGGAGCGTGAGGTCGAGCTGACGTTTCCCTTCCTTGGAAGCTTGGGTGACGACCTCCCTCACGGTGTCGAGTTGCTGGAGGGTGGTGCGGAAAAACGAGCCGAGCTGGTTTTTCAATTCTGGTGGCAGGCCGCGCCGCGACATCCGGGCAGTATATTCCTACTCCGGTCGGTCGAGACCGCGGAAAACATGTGCAAGAACGGCGGCGAACCGTCCATCGCATCGAAGCGGGTCCAATGAGTTCGACCGCCAAGCGTGGCGAGCCTGCTCCTTGCGAGTCACCGCGCGCGCCAGGAAGGGAAAGGCCGCATCTCGGTCACCGAGGGCCGCCAAGTATCCTGCGACGGACAAGGCCAGGTCGGGATCACGAAGCTTGTCGCCGAGCTGAGAGAACTGGCGTCGTGCTTCGGCCAAGTAACCGCCGTTCGCGAGGAGCTGGGCCAGTCCGACCCGCGCCAGAGCGTGGCGGGGGTCAAGATCGAGGACCAGCAGGTACTCCTCGCGGGCCCGGAGCCAGAGCAGCGCTGGACCAGTACCGAAAAAAGCCCTCGCTGACAGGAATTTCTCGTGGCGGGCGCGGGCGAGGTGGTAGTGCGCCATGGCCGAGCCAGGCATGATGGCGGAATACGCCTCCTGCTCCAGGATCTCCTCGCTTTGCTCCCGTTGCCACTGGATCTTGGCCCTCCAGTTGTTGGCCCTTTCTTCAGACTGGCCGGTTCGGGTGGCGAAGCCTCCCAACTCGGCCAAGGCCGCGGTGTACTCGCGCACTGCGTCGGCATGCTTTCCCCGCTCGTCCAGTGCCAACGCACGCGCGTAAGATCCGTCGCGCGGTAGGCCATTCTCTAACCCGAGGTGGGCGAGAAGCTGGCGCTGCACCTTTACTGCTCGTGCATGGGTGGTGTGGGACGCTTGTTCCATAACCGGCGAGTCCATGACGTCGAGTGGCCCGGCGGTCTCGGCGGGTTCGGCCCGTGCTGGGCCGGCGAAACACAGCATGAGCGAAAGTGCGAGCGCCGTGGTTTCACATCCCATTCCGTGGGCACGCCTTCCGCGCCCGTCGCATCTCATGGAGGCAATCTAAGCGCGTCGTGAGCTGGTGACAGGTCGGAACTGGGGTTATGCTCGCGCAAGGAGACTCGTTCCATGATCGTGATCTTCCATCCCGATGTCGACCCTCTGGGAGAAGAGATCCAGGGGTTGCTCTCGCACCTCTCCGTCTTCCCTGAAATCAAGACGATGGTGCACCACGTGACTGGGGCGACGCGGACCCTCACCGAGGTGCACCTCATCGGCAAGACCGAAATGGTACCCACGGAGCCGATCGAGAACCGTCCTGGGGTAGAGCGGATCGTGCGTGTTTCCGAGAGGTACCGCATCCTCGGCAGGCACAAGGGGCAGCTCGAAGCGGTCGGGTTCGTCTACAACGGCCTTACCTTCGACCAGGAGTCGATCCACGTGTTCGCGGGCCTGTGCGCCGTGGACAGCCGCGAGCACGTCGAGAAGACCGTGAAGGCGCTCGAAGCCGCGGGGATCAAGACGACCCGCATGGGGGCGTACAAGCCGCGCACGAGCCCCTATGAATTCCAGGGCCATGGCAAGGCGTGCCTCCCGTACGTATTTGAGCTGTGCGGCAAGCACGGGATACGGGTCGTGGCCATGGAAGTCGTGCACGAATCGCAAGTCGACGAGGTTCGTTCCGCGCTGGCTCGTGCCGGTGAGCCGACGGGGGTCATGTTGCAGGTGGGCACCCGCAACGCGCAGAACTTCGAGCTGCTCAAGCAGATTGGGCAGCAGAAGGAGTTCCCCGTCCTGTTCAAGCGGGGGATGGGGATCACGCTCGAAGAATCGCTCAACGCGTGCGAGTACATCGCGAGCGAGGGGAATCGGAACATCGTCTTTTGCTTGCGTGGCGTGAAGACCCACCTCGGGGACCCGCACCGGAACCTGGTCGACTTTGGGCACGTGCCCGTGGTGAAGCGCCTCACGCGCATGCCGGTGTGCATCGATCCGTCTCACTCGGTCGGGAAGCGGGATCGCGCTCCTGACGGGCTCTTGGAAATCCAGCACGCGACCGCACAGGGGATCATTGCCGGCGCCAACATGGTCCTGGTCGACGTGCACCCCGCGCCAGAGAAGGCCGTGTGCGATGGGCCCCAGGCGCTCCTTCTGGACGAGCTCGAACCCTTCCTCGAGGACGTGCGTATCGTGCGGGAGGCATACGAGAAGCGCAAGGCGGCCGCCCAGCCCAAGGGTCGGGCCGCAGCGTGACCGACGGCCGGGAAGGGGATAGACGCTCCGAGCTGGTGCTCCTCCTGGAGCTCATGATCCTGGCGACCTTGATGGCGCTCACGTACCACGAGCTCCGCGATCCCGAGCCGGCCCTGTCACGCTTCCTGGGTGGACTTCCGTCCCAGCGATTTCCGCATCTCCGCCCCTTTTTGGCCCTCTTGCGCGGCCTTGGCAACCTCGCTGCGCTGCTTGCGGTCATCGCCTTTTTCTCGCGGGCTCGCTGGAGCAACTGGTTGCGCACGGCGGTCGCAGGCTGGATTGTCCTGGCGTGGCTCGCTTGGCCGGTGCTCGCCCAGGTGGAGCTTCGCCTTCATGTCGACGAGGCGCCCGGAAACCAGGCGCCGTACCGCTCCATGACACACGACGGCGGCGTGCTCCAGGCAGAGATGGCGAGCACAGCGCTCCTTAAGGGTGAAAATCCCTACCGCGCAAGCTACGCGAAGCCGCCCATGTCGCGGGCCAAAGATAGCGACCCAGCGGGGTGGCGGTCGATCGGATACCAGCAAAACCCGGCATTCGAGCATCTTCCCTATCCTCCCGGAAATATCATTATTTCGGCTCCCATCCAGTGGCTGGCGCAGGCGACGCTCGGCTTCTACGACCAGCGGATCTTGTACCTCGTCGCCGCGATTGCCTTGGCCGTGATCTTGGCCCGGCTTTGCCCGAAGGGGGCTCCCAGGCGCATCGTCGTGCTCCTGGTCCTTCTTTCGCCCCTGGTTCGGGGCTACCTCATCGTGGGGCGCAACGACGTGCTCCTGCTGGTTCCTCTGGCGCTCTTTGGGACGGCGCTTTACCGCCAACGGTGGCGCACGGCGGCTGCTTGGCTCGGCGTGGCGCTCACCATGAAGCAGTTTGCCCTGTTCGTGTTGCCGTTCTTCTTCGTGCTCGCCTACATGCAGGGGGGCCGCAATATCTCCACGGTCCTTCGGCGCACGTGGCCTGCTCTGGCGATTCCGGTGGCGGTCATCCTGCCGTTTCTTGCCTGGGATGCGAGCGCACTCGTCGAGGACTTGCTTCTTTGGAACCTTGGCGCTGGGGCGGACGCCTACCCGGTACGCTGGGACGGGTTCGGGCTCACGCCGCTGGCGTACGGCCTCGACTTGGTCCAGTCCCCCTCGGGGCCAAATCCACACGGGTGGCTCCTCCTTCCATCGGTGGTCCTGGGCACGGCGGGCCTCGGAGCGTGGGTCGCAAGGGGGGCGACGCCCTTTCGTGCCCTCGTAGCGTCGGGAGTGCTCGTGTATCTCGCGCTGTTCGCCTCGCGGTTTTTTGCTGACAACTACCTGGCGGTTCCCGCGGTGCTCTGGTGTGTCGCCTGGCTAGCAGAGCGAACGCACGATCAGTCCGACCGTTTTCTTGCCCACTCCCGCGCTGATCACTAACGTGGGACGGTAATGCTCGCCGCCTCTGCCTTGTGGTTGAAAAGGCTTGCTGCAGCCGCGATCGTGGTGGCGGCGCTGGCGTATATCCCGTACCGGCTTCAGGGCTCCGATGGGTACGTCCGCTACCGGGCGCTCAAGGATGAGCACGAAAGGCTCGCTCAGGGGAACTTGGCCCTGAGACAGGAGAACCGCCAGCTTCGCCGCGAGATGCTGCGGCTGAAAAATGACCTCTCCGCAGTAGCGGGCGTGGCGCGCAACGAGCTCGGCATGGTCGGGGAAGGGGAAATCCTCATCCAAATCGACCGGAGTCAAGGGTCGGAGCGCGGCCGATGAAGCTCGGCCAGCGTGCCACGTACCTGGTCGTGCGCACGGGGCGCGCGCTGACCGGGACCGGCATGTCGGTGATCGCATGCGTGGTGGTTGGCTCGGGTGTGCTGCCCGATGTCACCCGCGGCGAAGTCACGGCCGTAGGCGTCGCGAGCTGTTTTCTCGTAGCCCTGGTCGTGGCCTCGGCGGTCGCCGCTCGCCTGCGCTTTCAGAGCCCGTCAGCTCGCGCCCAGCGGGTGTCTCTTCTGGCACACCTCGCGCCGGTGCTCGCGGACATGGAGGTGGGGCTCGCCTTGGTCGCGGGCGCCCTGGGGATCGTCGCCATGACGGGGGGGCTCGGGTCGCCTGCCCACCCCATGGTGTACTTGATCGTCGCTTTCTCGGCGACCTTCCAGGGACGATCCAGCGTCGTCATGGTGGTTCTTGCGACCCTCGCCCTCGAGGCCACCATGGCCCTGCGCATGGCGCCTCCTGGGTTGGGCCTGCTCGCTGAGAATGCGGCCTTCGTGGTGCTCTCGATGTCCTTGCACGCCGTGTTTCTACGGAGCCTGGTCGCCAAGCAGCGGAGCGAGCACCGGCAACGCCTGGAGCAGGAAGTTTTGGCGATGAAGAACGAGGCTCGGGAATTCCGGCTCATCGCGGCGACCCTGGGTGCCGAGAGCCGCGCCCCACGAAGTCGGGAAGAAGAGGAGCGCAGGCTTGCCGAGGGAGCAGTCGAGACCATCCATGCGTCCATGTACTACACCCTCGAGCTCCTCAAGGAGTCGCTCGACCTGACCACCTGCGTCTTGTTGTGGCTCGACGACGGTGGGGAGCGCCTCAAGATCAAGGAGCTGGTGACCGACGCCGACTGCGTGGTGGAGACCGCGCTGCCCGTGGGCGCGGGGGCGCTGGGCGCCATCGTGAAGGACCGCATCCTCTTGAACTTGTCCTCGCCAAAGCGCGGGCACGTGCCCTACTACGCAGGTCCCGAGGAGGTAGGCGCGTTTCTGGGGGTACCCGTGATCGAGGACGACCACCTGCGCGGCGTGCTTTGCGCCGATCGTCGAGGCGCACAGCCGTTCACCGCCAAGGACGAAGCGCTTCTCGTCGGCGCCGCAAGCCAAGTGCTCCGGGCCATCCATTCGGAGCGGGTGTTCTCGGCGATAGAACGATCGAAGTACGAGCACGAGCGCTTCTACCATGCGAGCGCCATGCTGGGGCGCGCCCTAACGCCCGAGCAGGTCATGGATACCGCCATTGAGGCCGCGCGCGCCATCCTCTCGTTCGACCTGGCATCCATCGCCCTCTTTGACAAGGAGCAGAAGCGGCACCGGGTCTGCCGGGTCAGAGCCTTTGACGACGCAGGGGACATGGTGGATCCAGAGGCGCTCGAGGGGCTGGAGTTCCGTGACAACGCGGGGCTGGTGTCCATGGTGGTGAAGAACAAGCACTACCTCCCGGCGGGGGGGGAGCTTAGGGACCAATCCACCCCCGTGTACACCCGCAAGGTCAAGCTGAAGGGGGTGGAGTCACTGTTGGTCCTTCCCCTGGTGTGTGCGGACGACGCCATCGGCACGTTTACCTTGGCGGCGCGCAGGCGCCACGCATTCGGCACCGATGCCCGGGAGATGCTCGGTGTCATCGCCAACCAGGTCGCGGTGTCCCTGGCCAACGCCAAGATGTACCGCCAGATGGAGATGATGGCCACCACCGACGGTCTCACCGGTCTCCTCAACCACAGGACTTTCCAGGAGCGGCTTGCCGATTTCTTGGGGCGCTCGGAAAGGCACGGCCTTCGGCTGGCGCTCATCCTCACGGACATCGACCATTTCAAGAATGTCAACGACACCTATGGCCACCCCGTCGGCGATCACGTCCTCAAAGGAGTGGCGCGCGTGCTCCAGGAGAGCGTGCGAAAGATTGACGTGGTGGCGCGCTACGGCGGGGAGGAGTTTGCCATCATCATGGAAGGGGCCGACCCCGTCGGGGCCCAGCAGCTCGCCGAGCGGATCCGGCAGGACGTGAGCAAGGTCGTCTTCCAATCAGACAAGGGGACGTTCCAGGTAACCCTGTCCCTGGGGGTTGCCGGTGTTCCCGACGACGCCAAGGAGAAGCAGCACCTCATTGAACGCGCTGACCAGGCCCTCTACCACGCCAAGCACAATGGCCGGAACAGGAGCGTCACCTTCCAGCAGTTCCAGGCAGAGCGGGTGTCCCGCAAGGCGAGCTGAAAGGTGTCCGCCGATTATCATCGGCGGGCAGCAGAAGCTCGGAAACTCTCAGCTTGCTTGACAGC
>JACQUZ010000159.1 GCA_016210055.1 Deltaproteobacteria bacterium
CCATGCCGGCGCTCTCGACACACACGCCCAACCGACGCCATCACGCCACCGGGCACGCCCATCTCACCCGACCGGGCGCGACCGATCGGCTCGCCAGGAGACGTGACGCAGTAGTGTTAAGGTGAACCAATGCCTCTTCATGCCGGGGATCCATCCGCAGGCACCATCGACAGGCAATCATGGCAAGGGGTAGGGAGTCCTTTTCGAGCCGACGGGCGAGGAGATACCAATCGTCGGGAGTGAGCTCCTGCTCAACTGCCGGCCCCCGGGTTTCTGTCCTGCTAGGAGAGATCCCTTTTGGGGCGTTTTCCACGTTGCTTGTGTAGCATGCGGGTCTGACATGACCGGACCTCGTGAGGATCGCAAGCCTCGGGTGTCAGAGGGACGGTGTAGCGTCTCAGTCTTCTGAAGATGCCCACTGCCTTGCAGCAACTTCTCAACGCCGCTCGCTCCCTTCCTGGCGAGAGGGATCCGGTTCCCCCACCCATTCTCCACCCTTGCGCGCTCGAGGATCAGCCGGTGTCCATCGACGAGCAGGCACTCCTCTGCCGCGACCTGGGCGTGCTCTTGCGTGACCTCGCGGATCGATCCGAGCCAGCCCTTACGAACGCGCTCGTCCATGCGACCCAGGCCTGGGATCAAGCCGATGCGTTGACACTGATGGATGACGGGCTTAGGGAGCGAGCGTCCACGCTCATGCGGAAGTGGCGGGTCGTCGCCAACGCACGCTCCGGATGCGTGGAAACACAGGCGAGGGCGCGAGCTGTTGAAGCATTGCTCGTGCTCGAAACGGCAGTAGCGCTCCTCGAGCTCCTCGAAAGACGCCTTGCTGCCCTGATCCGCCTCAGGCTCGGCGCCGGAGGCGACCTCCTTCCTCAGGGTCGACCATTTCTCGACATTCCCGCCGCCCTATGCCAAGTCGCCAGGGGGTGGACATGACGATCTTGCGCTGGAGCCTGGGTGGTCTTCTCACCTCCGTATCGCTCCTTGCGGCGCTCAAGTCCTTCATGACCTACGCGGGACGTGGTGCGTGGCTCGGGGTCGCCGTCGTTGCCATCCTCGGAGCCGCGGCGATTTTTGGCTTTGTAACCCTCCTCTTGGCGCGAGTCCGTCTAGGCAAGGAGCTTGGCAAGCTGTCGTCGCAACCACCACAAGGCGAGCTTTGGGCTGCTCGCCGCCGTGAGCTTCTGGAGATCCGTGACCGGGGGGCGGTTCCCGACCTCGACGCGCTGGCGAGCGCAACTGCCGCGAGGGAAGGCGGGCGGGCCTACCTTGGCCGCTACCTCGTCGCAGTCACGGTGTTGATCGGCCTCGTGGGCACGCTTGCAGGGTTGATCGAGACGTTTCGTGGCATGGCCCCGCTGCTCATGGACGAATCCGTATCGGCGCTGAAAGTCATGGCGGGCCCTCTCACGGGACTCGACGTCACCCTCGGCGCCAGCGTGGTCGGAATCCTAGTGACCCTTGCGCTTTCACTCGTGCAGGGAGACCTCGTGCTGGCGGAGGAGATCGTCTTGTCCCGCCTTCACGAGCGCACGCGGCACGTGCTCATGCCTGAGCTATTCCCACCATCCGAGTCGGCTGGCGAGCGCACGGCCAGGGAGATCTCTGCGATGCGGGCTGAGCTCGGCCGATTTCTTGAGCGTGCAGCGGAAACGACCGCGCGCCGGGTGGAAAAGGTCACGGCCACCGCACTGGAGAAGCTCTCGCTGAGCGTCGAGACTTCCCTGTCCCAGGCTGTCATGGCGACCGTCCAGGGGCTCCGCGAGATCGGGGCGGAGCACGCGAGAGCCCAGGAAAAGCTAGCGCGCGAGCTAGGTGACCTGGGACGTGACATGGGCAAGTTGGTATCGTCTGCCTCGGAACGCCTAGCAGCCCACCAAGAGAGCTCCCTGGCGGCAATCGACGCAAGATGGAGTGGATTGGCGGCGTCGTGCGACAAGATGATAGCGCGGTTCGAATCTGGTCTCGGGGCCTTGGGCGAAGCGCATGCGAATGTGCTCTTGAGCTCGACCCAGTCGATCGTGCAAGCGATCGCCAAGCAGGTCGGCGACCATGGGTCACGACTCGTCGAAGTCGCGGCAGAGCTGTCTGGCGCCGCAGCGGACCTGCTGACAGGAGCCATGAGCCTCGCCCCGTCCGCACGGGCCCTCGCCCCGGAGCTCGGTTCACTCGCGCGCGAGCTCTCGCTCTTGGGGGCGCGCCTCGATAGCGAGGACTCCCATGTGGCTGTTCTGGACGAGCTCGTGCGCCTCGGGGAAAGCATCGAGCAGCTTCAAGCGCTCCACAGGCTTTCCGAACCCTCGCAGGGGGCAGCGTGAGCCGCCTATCCCGCCGCATTCTTTTCCCGGTAAACGTGTGGCCGCCCATGGTGGACGCGATTACCCTCGTCGTAGCGGCGCTGGTCCTCATTGCCCTCGTTGGCTTCGTCGCACAGAGAGGGCTTTCCGCGCGTCTCGTGGAACGAGACCGGGAGCTCTCGCGAATTCGGGAAGAAAAAGCCCGTGTCGAGCGCCGCCTCAAGGCACTGGCGACCTCCGGCATGGTCGAAGTTGTGGACGGTAAGGTCATCCTTGCAGGGGAGCTCCTGTTTGACAGCGGGTCCGCCGAGGTTACGCCCAAGGGGCGTGGCTTCATTGCCCAGCTCGCCCCACCTCTTCTGGCACTCCTTCAACACGAGCCAGACCAAGTGGTGCTCATCGGCGGGCACGCCGATGATCGGCCGATTCGTAACGAGGAGTTCGATTCGAACTGGGAGCTGTCGGCTGCCCGTGCAGTGGCCGTGGCACGGGCCCTGGAAGACACAGGGCTTCCCCCAGGACGGGTGGTCGCGGCGGGTTTCGGACAGCACCACCCACGGGTGCCCAATGAGGACGAGGCGAGCCGAAGGCGGAACAGGCGCATCGAAGTCCTTCTCGTCCCCATGCACGTCGTGTCGAGCAGCGCCACGAGGAACGAGTGAGCGATCTGGTCCAAGTGAGACCGCTTGCCCGCGCGCTCCTCATGCACGCCTTACAGGTTCTTCCACTTCTTCCTTCGGATCCCAGAGAGGAATCACTCCGGGCCATCGCCGGGTTCTTGGCGAGTCCGGGCGCGAGCACCTTCCTTTGTGCTTCGCGAACCCTCCAAGCCGCGCGAAGAAGCCAGGCCTTAGGTCGGCTTCGTGCCACAACAGGGGTGAACTTGTTCCAGAGCGGGCTCCGGGCGCTCGAAGGAGTTGCGGGCATGGAGCACTGGATCCAGTCGCTTCGTGCCCTTCCCGCCGATGCGGTGACCGGCCGGAGGATGACTGAGCTCGCCCAGCTCCTTGCGGTCCATGAGGAGCTGGCCTCGCGCGCTGCGGCTAGCGCGCGCGAGATTCGACAGCGCCTCGCGCGACCGCCCACGGGCCAGGCAGTTGCCTTGCGATTAAGAAGGCGGGCGCAAGGAGATTAGGAAACACCGCGGCGCATGGCGTCGCCCTTTTTTGCCCTTGCCAGGCGCGCGTTCCAGGTGTAGACGGAGCGCTCAGTCGTTCCCTACCTGGATCCTGGACAGAAGCGCATGCGACGGTTCATCGGACGAAAAAGTGAAAGGAGCGACCTAGAACGGGCAGTCCGTAACCGCGACGTCCGATGGATCACGGGTCCCGCCGGGATCGGCAAGACCCAGCTCGTCCGCGAGTGCCTGGCAGGCAAGAACACCATCGAGCTCGATGGGGCATGGATGACCAAGCAGGTCGATGCCGTCGAGTGCTTTTCCCAGCTTCTCGGGTCTCATCCCACAGGAACAACGAGCTTTGAGCTAGCCCGCTGGCTCGCGGCTGGCCTCCCACGATTGGCCAGCGAGCGCGGTGTCCCAGTCGACGCCTTGGTGGTCGATGACTTCCACCTCATGGACCGTGGGCTCGCCACGGTCTTTCTCCGCGTCCTGACAGGCCTCGAACTGAGGCACGCCGTCATCCTGCTTTCGCAGGAGGCCTGGAGCGAGCCCGGATTCCTGAGCAACCGAGTGCGACAAGTCCGCCTCTGGGAGCTGTCCGAGGAAGAGGTCGGCGAGCTCTGCGCCTCGCATGGAGCAGGCACGTCGGATCTGCCTCGAGAAGTCGTAGGCCACCCCCTGCTCATGCGTCTCTTCTTCGAGCAGGGCGTGGCGAGCACGCAGGAGTGGATGGACGAGCTCGTGAGGAGCCTGGTCGAATTCCGGCCTGTCCTCAAGATGCTGTGTCTCGTCGAAACGCCGCTTCAGCTCCAATGGGTGCGCGAGCACTGCACCTTTGAGATCCTGGAGAAGCTGGCCAAGTCGGGCGCCTGGCAAGAAGGACGCCCGCTTCTCACGCCACTTCGGGAGCGCCTCTTCCGAATTCTCGAGGAGAGCGGCGAACGACCTGCGCTGGAGTCGCGCCTGCTCGCATTTCTCATGGCTAGGGAGCAGCTCTCCGGCCGAGATCTCGCAAGCGCGATCCAAATCGCAGAGCGCGCCGGCGCGCGCGATGTATTCCCCACCCTGATCGCGAAGTGCAAGTCCTCGGGTCAACTTGCCTTGCTGCAGCCCGCTCTTCTCAAGATGCTGCGGAGGTCAGAGCTCAGCGCCGCCGAGAAGCTCGGCGCCTACCGGGCGCTCACGGAGCACCTCCGGATCCATGAGCTCGAAGATCTCCTCGCCATCCACGACACGCTGATCGGATCCGACGAGGAAGAAGACCGACGACTCGCGCAGGTGTGTTTCTTGCGAGCGGTCTTCATGTCGGGCCTGAAAGCCCCACCCCCCATCACCGAGCAGTACTGGCGCGATATCCTCGAGGCAAGAAACCTGCCGCACGTGGTCAAGGAGCAGGTAGTCCACCTGTGGGCATTTCGCAAGATCCACCTGGGCCCCATGGACACCGGATCCCGCGACCGCATGCTCGAGCTCCTCCGCGAGATGGGCGCCCCGGATCGAGGCTGCCATGGATTGGCGCTCCTTTACGAAGCCGTGAACTCTTGCTGGCAATTCCGCATCAACGACGCGATTCCGAAGCTGGAGCAAAGCCGGTCGGCATTTGAGCAAGCGGGCATGATCATGCACTCGGAGTGGAGCACCAGGTACCTCCTGGTTCTCTACTACCTGAAAAATCGCGATGACCAGGTCAAAGCGATGCTCGATCGTATCGAGCAATCCCCGCATGGGAATGTCCACCGGGAATTTTGGGTCCAGTTCTTCAAGACGGCCGTGGCCTGGTCTCAAGGGAACTACGTGCCGCTCCTCTCCCAGTGCCCGAGTACCACGGCCGGCATTGCGCGAAATGCCCTCGCAGCGCTCCCGGGACCTTATTTTCGCGATTTCTTCCCTTATTGCTTCCTCGCCATTCGCCAAAGGGACCTGCTTAAGCCGCCCGACGTGAGGCTCGTCGATCTCTTGACCGAGGCGCTCGCGCGCCTGCACCTCTTCGTTCCTCTGACCTTGTCGGCGGTTGTCCTGGCCCAGCATTGCCTCCTCTTTGAGGACAAGGAGTCCTTCGCCAAGGTGAAGAGCTCCCTGCTATGCGCGAACCCGGTAGCCGCGATGCACGCGGCCCTCCTGTCGTCGTTCGAACAACTCGAGTCCACGGGCGCTGATTGCAATGACCTCATCGCCCTTTTGGAGCGGGCCACGTTGGTCACAGAGCGGCTAACCACGCCCTACTACGTCGTCCTTGCCGTAAGGCACGCGAGCCGAAATGGGCTCGGCAACCAATCGCTTTCTGATTATCTATCGCGGAGCACCCCACTCAAGGAGCTTTGCGGTCTTCCCCGATTCGTGGTGGATGCCTGCATCGCAAGTCTCAAGGGCGATGACAAGGAGCTCGCAGCAATCCCCTTGCCCTTGCGGAATCTAATCCAAGGCAGGCTCGATTCCCATGGGCCGGAGGCCGGGGCCTCGTTCGATGCGACGGTCGCAGAGACAAAGCGTCATATCGACGACAACTGGTTTGACGAGCTCAACCTCGCCGAGCTTGCATTGAAGCATGGGGTCTCCCGCTTTTCGCTCACCCGGCGGTTCAAGGCCAAGCTCGGCGTCTCGCCAAAGCAATATCAGCAGCGGCAAAAAATTGAGCACGCCAAGCTGAAGCTGATCGAGACCGATTGGGACGTGACTGCGATCTCCTACGAATGCGGCTTCTGTGACGCCCCGCAATTCGCTCGCATGTTCAAGCGCATCACGGGGCTCACGCCCAGCCAGTTCCGGAACACCTGGGGGGCAAGGGACAGTCGCAGGTCGGTTTGAGGATTACTTGCTGACAGCGAAAGCTTGTCCAAGCCTACCTACCGCGCGGCGCTGCGTCCTCTTCATGTGATCTCCTTCTCTTCTGCCGTCCTCATGGAACGCGGGGACTATGCACCCCGAATCGAGCAGGTGCTTGATTCCTTGTGCCGACGCAGTCCCGCCGACTTGAACTTTTGTGCACGAGCGGTCTGAAGCCTTGGCTTCGGTGGGCGTTGGCAGTCCTCTTGTCCCTCATGTAAGGTGCTGGAGCTTCGACAGAACAGTAGCGCCGCCAAGGCATTGGTCCAGGACTCGGGCGGCCCGATCGAATAGCGTCACCTATAGCAAGGGGGAGCGCCATGAGCACGAGTGGTGTACGGACGCGGATGTTGAGCCTGCTGGTCAAGCAACGAGGGGTCATCACCAAGGAGGGTTTTGAGGAGATCGTCCGGCATGCTCGCGAGCGAGGCCTCACCTCTGGCGAGATCAAGTCGCTTCTTCAACCTGCTTCTTACTTGGAGAGAAGCCCCCTCCTGAGGGAACACGGAATTGGACTGGGCGACATTCGGGTGGAGCCCGAAGCTCGCGCGGCAGCCATGACGCTGGCCCACGAGGTTGGGATCACCGACGTGTTCCCCGGACTTCCCGTGCACCCGCTAGCCCCGGAGCCGCCGGGCGTAGTGACCTCGCGTGAAGCCCGCAATGTCCTGGCCGCAGCGCTCGCCAAGGGGACTCGGCTTGGGAGCTACTCGTCCTGGGCCGTAGACATGTCGGGCGGGCGCGTCTCGTTCGCGACGCGGGTGGGGGAAAAGACCTACCCCGCGGTCGTCTTCGACATGCCCGCGTGGAAAGATCCCGCGCCACGCGACATCGTCCGCGAGAACCTGCAACGTTTTCTCGCGGCAACCGATCTGGCGTCGCTCCTCCAAGTCGTGCGGGAGGTGATCACGACAAGTCGACCCTATTTCCTCGCCGAGGGGTTTCCTGTCCGCAATGAGAACGAGCGCCATGGGATCCAGGATGCCCGCCGTCACCAGTTCTTTGAGACCCTGGCGACCCTCGCCACGGACCTTCGCCTCCCGCAACCCGAGCGCCCTCGCGTCGCCGCCGCCCTGGAGACCGAAAAGGAGTCCATGCTCCTTGGCCGTGATTACGTGATGGAGACCGGCTCGCACTCGAACTACTGGCCCTATTGGGACAACTTCCGGGAGGCGGTCGACAAGATGCTCGCTCAGTCCTTGCCAGGAACGGACGAGTACTGCGCCATCAAGAACCGGCTGGAGGAGATCTTCACGCGAAAGACCGTGTTTGGCTGGAAGCGTGAAATCGACGAGCAAGACATCGAGGCATCAATTGGCGGTGCGCTCGTCTTTCGGCGGAAATACGCCGAGGGGCACGGGCGCCGGGTCTCCCTTGCGCCCGGGAGCCATCCGCTGTCGCCAAAATATGAGGTGCTGTCGGTGGTCCAAAGCGGGATGCCCCCGTCGCTCACGAAGTACGCCGGCCTCCCCGTTTTTCGTGACACGGACGCCGAAAGTACCCTGCGATTCGACGCTGTGGTGAACCATGCGGGAGCTCGTGCAGGAGACAAGGTACCCGCCGAGCTCGTCCCCTACGTCCGCGGCAAGCAAGTCTCTCCGAGCGAGCTTGGGCTAAGGCCTCTATTCCCAGGCGAAAGCCCAAGGGGGCGGATCTCCCTCGATTGGAATCAGGACGGAATGATCTCCGTCGCCCCAATCGAGATCGGCTGGTGGGGGCATTGCCACAACGAAGCGCCGCTCAACGCCCTGGGGCTTGATCCAAAGCGTGGGGTCGACTTGTACCGCGCTGGCCCCAAGGTCCCACGCGAGTCCGCCCGGCAAAGCTACAGCGCCGAAGATATCTGGGACATTGCTGGTGCGCTCGCGTCAGACCATGAGGCGGGTTTTGCGTCCATGGGTGCTTTCGGGCTGCGCCAGGTTCAGGTGGAGAAGACCAAGTTCGTTGGTAGCCGCAACAACGGGGGGCACTGGCTCCTCCTGGAGCTGGCGCGGCCAGGTCACAGGCGGATCCGGGTGGACGCCCTGGTGACGGAGCTCTGGCACAAGTCGGATCCGTCCAAGCGCTACGAGCGCCCCGAAGAGCGGTTTCGCAGGGACCTGCCGGAGCCCGATGGGGCCTTCGCGCCCAACCCGGAATGGGTAGCAGCTCAGGCACTCGATGAGGACGAGATCACGATCGACGCGCTGGGTCGGCGCCTCACGGTTACGACCACGTGCATCACGCTGGATGCCCAAGGGAACCGGATCGAGAAGAAGGAGCAGGTCGAAATCGATCCAGCGAGCGATCGACCGGTGAAGCTAGCCGACGAAATTGTCGACCTCTATCAGGAGGGTGGGGGAAAACTCGTCGAGCACTGGTACAACCCCAAGCAGAGGGCCTACCAGCAGGTCGTTATCGACGTCCGTTCGGAGCACCGATTCAGCCGCATGGAGCACTCGCGACTGGATTCGATCCCCGTGGCCGCGCTGCACGCAGGCCAGGAAACCGCCTACGACTCGGTCATCGACATTCACGAGTTCATCACCAAGAACATGGGGCTTCCGTTCACGTGCGACACGTCATCGGGTCAGGCGGTGTGGAATTACCCGGTGAAGACCATTCGGATCGACAAGCTCGGCGCGATCGAAAAGGGCGAGGGGGAAAAGAGGTTCCGATACACAACCTACCGCCTGAAGTACACGACCATGGGTGGGCCCTCCGGGCAGGCCTCGTACATCATCAAGCGCGACGAGAGAGGGAACGCCGTCCGTGCCGTAGCCCTCGACCCAATGCCGGACTTTGCCTACCGCAATGAGCACTGGGTCTGTGCCGGGGTCGTCGCAGATGCGAACGGAAAGCCGGCGTACAACGTCCAGGCTCTGGAAGGCGGATACCTCACTGACAAGGGGCGCGAGAGGCTAGTCCTCGACTTGTGGCGGCGCGCCGGAGCGCTTCTTCATGCTTCCCTTGCCGCACCTGGAGGGGACCGCGTGTACGTCTTCGAAACCGAACAGGGAGACCTCCTCGCCTTCCCCGACGAGGTTACGTTCACCGCCGCGGTGGCCACGGATCAGGCGCTCCATTCTTAGGTGAGTGCCTACCTACCGGTCGCCCAGCCGAATCATTTCAATTGGGCGCACCTCACAGGCCCCTGTCCTAGTCCCAAATCCATCCAGCGTCGAATTCACGTGCGCAATCACCTGCTTCGCGCTGAGCACCGGGCTATCGCTGGTCGAATGACCGTCTGCCACAAGGGTCACGTCATAGCCCAGGGACGTGGCGCGCCTAGCCGTCGTGTCGATGCAGAACTGGCTTTTCAGCCCGACGACGACCACGTGGCCAATACCGCGTGCTTGGAGCTCGTCATGGAGCTCCGTATCGAAAAAGGAGTCGCACGCCGTCTTGTGGATGGAGAGCTCGCCTTCTCGTGCCGAAATGGTGGGGTGGATTTCATATTCCCGCGTGCCTGGTCCGCCCACGTCCACATCTTGGACGTACACGACAGGGATCCTTTCATGACGAGCCGCGGCGACAAGTCGCGCCAGGCGGGCCAAGAGCCCGTCCGGATCGTGAACCGCTTCAGGCCCTTCGAGGAGGCCTATCTGAACATCAATCACGAGCAATGCGGTCTTTCTCATAGCCGCGCAGCCTACCACGACCCGCTTCCTTTGCTAGACTCACGCGCATGAGCTCTGACCGTCGCTTCACAGACGTTGGTGGGACTCCAGGGGGATTCGGCGAGTTCCTCTTGGGGTTCGTGATGGCGTGCATTGGGGGATACCTTGTAACCAATCAGGTGACGGTCACCGGATCCTTCTGGTCTTTCTTTGGCGCCAACAGCTTCGGGGTAACGTTAATCCCCATGCTCTTGGGCGTCGGACTGCTCTTCTATGACGCGAAGAGCAAGATCGGTTGGCTCCTCACCGTGGCGGGGGCATTGTTCATCCTGGGGGGGATCCTTGCGAACATGCACATCTATTTCCGCCCCACGTCGCTGTTCCAGACCATCGTCATGCTCGTGCTGCTCGTTGGCGGACTGGGACTCATTGCGAAATCCCTGAAGCCCCATTCGGCAAAGCGATAAGTCACGCCGGCGGGTGATTAGAAGTAACACCTAGGACAAATCACACACCTGGGTTATAACTACTCCTGTTCCGAATGGAACGCAGGAGTAGCAACATGAAGTACCGCCTGCGTCACTTGTTCCTCATGGCGGCTTTCCTAATTGGCTGCACGTTTGACCAATCGGGTTCATTCCATGGCCGCGATGGCTCACCGGCAGATGGCCAAGCCCTGGATGGCCATGTGGTCGGCGCCGTAGACGCTCGCCGAGATGGCAAGCCGGATGGCGTACCGCCCGACGCAAGTCACGACGCAGGCGTCGATGCTCCTGTCGCAGAAGCTGACGCCCAAGGCCCCGACAGCGGCATGTACTTCATCGAGCTCATCGACGTATCGAGCACCGGCGTTCCGGGAGACGGGGTGAGCGAAACCCCCTCGGTTTCGGCCGACGGGCAGCTCGTTGCGTTTTCTTCCGCGGCCAAGAACCTCATCCCAAGCGATACGAACGGCGAATCGGACGCATTCCTTCGCGACCGCCCAGGCACCAAGACCTCGCGCTTGAATGAATGGACGGACGGCAAGCAATCGCCCGTGACGTCCGGCCCGCCCTCCTTGTCATCGGACGGGAAGTACGTGGCCTTTGTGGGCTCCTCAAGCATGGCCCCTAGCCCACCGCCCGACGGCGATGGGCCCTATCTCTGGCTTCGCGAGATTGCCACGGGCAAGCTCCAGCCGGTCAACAAGCAAGGGAGCCGCCCTGCGGCATCCGCCGACGGACGGCACGTAGCCTTCATGCGCTGGCGTGGGTTCCTGCCCGACGAACCGCACAATGAACACCGGGACGTGTACGCGTGGGACCGGGACACCGGGAACTTCTCAAAGGCAAGCATTAGCTCGACGGGCGAGCACGGAAATGGCGAGTGCCTGGATCCGATTTCCATTTCCTCGGACGGCCGGTTCGTCGCATTTGCGTCGAACGCCACCAACTTGGTGCCAGGTGATACGAACCAGCGGGGCGACGTTTTTGTACATGACCTGAAAGACCGCAAGACCGTCCGCGTGAGCGTGGCCACCGGCGGGAAGCAGGCGGACCGGGTATCCCAGTCCCCGTCCATCTCGGGGGACGGCAGGTACGTGGCGTTTCAGTCGTACGCGAGCAACCTGGTGGAAAACGACACCAACGGGGACGCCGACGTTTTTGTCCATGACACGCAGACCGGCGAGACGAGCCTGGTGAGCGGTCCATCGGAGGGCGTTACGGGAAGTCCGGGCCGGAATGGCGACCCATCCATTTCGGCCGACGGCCGATTCGTCGCGTTCTGGTCCACCGCTCAGAACCTCGTGGCTGGGCAGGTGAGCGGGGCCATGATCTACGTGCACGACCGAGAAACGCGCAAGACGGCCCGCGTGAGCCTGAACTCGAAAGGAGAGCCCGCCAATGCATCCTGCCTAGAGCCGCGGATTTCGGCGGACGGCCGCACCGTGGTCTTCCAATCAGCCGCGACCAACCTGGGGGCCACGGGGCAACACATCTACCTCGTGCGGAATCCGCTCGCCCAGTGACCGCTCGCCAAGAACCGAAATCACCCCCCACCGTCGAGCAAGAAATGGGTACTCGCAGCCGCAATGGGCCTCGCGGGGTCCTCCTGCCAGGCCTCGACCCGAACGTTCGCGATTCGCCTTCCTTGGCGGGTGATCACAGCCCGGGCGCGTGTATCCACCGTACGAGCCGTGCGCAGGTACTCGATGGTGACGTTGATGATCTTGGGCACCTTCGCCGCCTCTGCCTGCCAAAGGAGCTTGAAGATCGCCGTAGACTCAAGAAGTGCACCGATGGTGCCGCCGTGGAGGGCGGGGATGAGTGAGTTGCCCACCAGGTGTTCGGAGAAGTGGAGGGTCGCGATGAGGTCCCCTTGTGAGGTGTCCACGGAGATGCCCAAGAACTGGGCGTAGGGGACCGCCTTGACCAGGGCCGAGAAATCCCCGCTGGCGCGCGCCTCCGAGAGCGTCGTGAACAGGCCGCTCATGGCTCCCTCGCCTTCTCGTCGACCATGGGCGATGCGCCCTCGCTGAAGATCATGAACGTGCCCGCCGAAGAGGCTATTGGGTCATCCTTGCTGTCGTGGTAGGCGAGTGCCCGCACAAAAGCCACCTGACGCGTCATCTTGTAGCACTCGGCAGTGGCCAGGACGGCGCGACCAGGCGAGGCCGGCTTGAGGTAGTCGATCCGAAGATCGAGAGTCGCGATGCGCGTGGGCTTCCCCAATTTCATAAATACCGCCATGCCGCAGGTGGCGTCGATCAGGGTGGTGATCACGCCTCCATGAAGCACTCCCGTCTCTGGATTCCCGACGAGGCGAGCGTCGTAGGGTACCGAGAGCGTCACGTCGTCCGGACCGCAGGCGACTGCGCGCATTCCCAGTGCAGCGTTGTGGGGAATGCGCCCGCTCACGGCTTGGTCGATACGATCGAGGATGGACTGTTTCATGGTGTCACCTGTGGGCTCTTCTCCATAGTCTCACGCGCGAGCGACTCGATGTGATGCTGTCTGGACCGCGGAGGAGCCGGCCAAGCGCGCGCAAGATTGGCGTCCGTATTGACCGAAGTCAGTTCATTTGCCACCCTGCTCCTAGACGTGTCCAGCGGAAGCGGAGAACCAGGGATGGCACACCGGCCCGGCAAGGAACACACCAAGGTACTCGCCGAGCCAGGGGTGATACGCAGCGATGGAAGCGCCTGCGCAGGCGCTTGTCCTGCTCCCGCAAGGCCGATGGTCATGGTGGTCGACGATGACCCTTGCAGCCGGCAGATCGTGGCCGCATACCTCCGGGCGGCTTTCGACATCGTAGAGGCGAGCAGCGCCCAGGCAGCTCTGGACCGTCTCGGCAACGTGGACGTGGACCTGGTCATTCTCGACGTGATGATGCCCGGAATGAACGGATTTGATGCCTGCCGGGCCGTCAAGAGCCGGGCCCGAGAATACCTGCCCGTGCTGCTCCTCACGTCGCTCGATGGACAAGATGAGCGGAATGCCGGTCTCCTCGCAGGTGCCGACGATTTTCTCTCCAAGCCGGTGAATCGGGCCGAGCTCATGCTGCGAGTAGGCTCCTTCGTCAAGATTCGCAGGCAGGAGCAGCTCATTCGCCAGCAACTGGAAGAGCTCAAGAAGCTCCAGGCCCTCAAGGAGGACCTATTCTCCTTGATCGTCCACGACCTCCGGAATCCCCTCGGATCCATCGTCCTCGACCTGGAGGTCATGGGAAGGCGAGCCAGGAATCAAGCCGACATCGACGACGTCCTCCTCCGATGCACCCGCCTCGCCCGTCGGATGGGAGAGCTACTCAACGACACCTTGGACGTCCGCTTGCTCGAGGCCGGCAGGCTGCCGGTCCGCCGCCAGCCTGTCGCGATCCATGAGATCCTCGACCAAGTAGTGGAAACCCTTCGGCCGATAGCCGATTCCACCCGGGTCACGCTTCGGGTCACGACCGACGAGGATTGCGTCGTCGATCTCGATCCCTCTCTGGCACGGCGAGCAATCGAAAACATGGTGTCCAACGCCATCGACTACACTCCCGAGGAAGAAGCCGTGGAGATCTTGGCCCGGAAATCCGAGCAGGGCCTCGTGCTAGAGATCGCGGACCGGGGACCTGGCGTTCCCGAGGAGCAGAGGAGCTCGCTTTTCCAGAAATTCGGCGTGGTCACCGCCCGTTCGCACGCTGCACGACGAAGCCACGGGCTGGGCCTTTTCTTTGTCCACTTGGTGGTCACTGCCCATGGCGGCACCGTCGGCGTCAAAGAGCGCGAAGGCGGTGGGTCGGTGTTCCGCTTGGTATTCCCTGCCCAGACCATCGCATGACCGAGCAGCAAGGCCAGCCGCCCATCGAGTGCGAGCTCCCCCTGCCGAGCGGCGATGGGATCGACGCAGTCTTGGGGTTGCTCGCCACGAAGCGGGGTATCGATCTTCGCGACTACCAGCGCGAGACCATCGCGCGTCGCCTTGCCTTGCGGATCGCGGCCACCGGAACGAGTGACACCACGAAGTACCTTGGAAGGCTCGAGAGCGACCCATCGGAGCCTTCCAAGCTCCTCAGCGTGTTGCTCATTCCTGTCACGTCGTTCTTCCGGGACCCGCCGGTGTTCCGCGCCCTCCAGGATCCGGTCCTGCCCAAGCTCGTGACCACGTTCGCTGCCAGCCCGCTCCCCCTTCGCGCGTGGGTCATCGGCGTTGCCACCGGCGAGGAGGCCTACTCCCTTGCCGTGCTTCTTTCACTTGCCCGAGCGGGTCAATCCGAAGCGAGCTTCGAGGTGCTCGCGACCGATATTGACAGCGGCGTGCTGGAGACCGCCCGGAAGGGCTCCTATCCCGCGGAAGCAGCCCAGGCCGTTCCCGTGGAAATGAGGGCAGGATTTCTCGAAACCGCGGGGCCCGCGGTGCGAGTCGTCGAGAGAATTCGAGGGTGTGTCCGCTTTTGCGAGCACGACCTGATGGGGATGAGACTCGCCCCCAAGGAGGCGGTCATCGCGGTTTTCCAGGTGGTCATGCTTCGAAATGTCCTCATCTACTTCGATCGCCGACTTCAGGAGCGGGCTATCGAGCGAGCGGCTGCGGTCCTCGTGCCAGGAGGGATCCTCGTGCTCGGTCCTGCCGAGACACTTCCGCCCAGCATGGCGATCCGCTTTCGACCTTATCCAGGGATTGATCCCAAGCTCCGCATCTTCATCAGGACGGAGCTTGGTGCATGAGGTTCACCGCGCGGCTTCGAGACTGGCCGATTCGCTGGAAGCTCGTCGTGTTCCTCATGTGTTCCTCGACCTTGCCCCTTGCGTTGGCGGCGGTCATGCAGCTTCGCTCCACGCGCGAGAAGAGCGAGGCTGCGGCGCTATCGCTCCTTAGGGCCCGGGCGGATCAGGCCATCGCCGAGCTCGATGGGTTCCACAGGCGCTACCTGCGCAGCGTGGCGCAAGTCGCCACGCTCAAGGAGGCTCGTCTTCTCGTCGAGGCCTCTCCCCACGACCGTGCGGGCGAGGTAGCGCTCGTTCGCACGATTCTCGAAGCACACGGCGAAGCGGAGCCCGAGATCCACCACGCGGTCGTGCTCGACGCGAGAGGTGCCGTGGTCGCCGGTCACGGCGGCGGCCTCTCCGGGATTCCGCGATCCTTCTTGGATGAGGCTTCCCGAGGTCTTTCGAGCGTGTCTGGGGTTTTCCTCGCACCTCACGAGGAAGGTGCGGCCCCCTTGATCGCCTACGCCGCGAGGATTCGGCGCGCTGATGGCAGCACTGCCGGACTTGCCGTTCTTTTCGCCCGTGCGAGCGCGTTCTGGGATGCCGTGCGGCACACCGATGGGCTTGCCGGCAAGGGCAGCTTCTCCATCCTCCTAGATCAGAACGGCGTTCGGATGGGTCATAGCTTCGCGCAAGATCTCGTCTTCCGACCAATCCAAGCCCTAGATACGGCCACCATCGAAACCATGGTTGCCGAGCGTCGGTTCGGAGCCAAGACAAGGGACCTCATCGAGCAGCCTGTCATCCTGGGAGGAAGGCTCGCCGATATCCCACTCCAGGCCCTAGGAGAAGGGCAACACGTGCGGGTGTGGGCTCCCGGCAACCAGCGATGGAACTTGACCGTGTCCCGCAAGCTCCAGGCGGTTCCCTGGACGATCCTGTACCTCGTCCCAGAGGATTCCCTCCGCGAGCCAGCCCTTGTCCTCCTCGCTTCGAGCACCCTCCCCGCCCTGGCGCTGCTTCTCGTCGCCTTTGTGCTCGGCTCGTTCTTCGCCGATCGGGCGTTCCTTAGGCCCATTCGTGCCCTTTCGACGGCAGCCTCACAATATGGAGCTGGGAACCTGGACGCGCGGGTTACCGCACGCACGTTCGATGAGCTAGGGGAGCTTGGCCACACGTTCAATGACATGGCCGCCGCATTGGCCGACGTGCGCCGCGGGCTAGAACAAAAGGTGACGGAGCGTACCGAGGCGTTGCACCGGGCGAACGTGGAGCTCGCAGAGCAAAACCGTGCTCTTGCCGAGACGAACGAGGAAATCGAGCACCGCCAGGCAAGGAGCTCGGCATATGGTCGCGCGCTCGCAGTACTTGCCGGGCCCGACTCTCTCGCAGACGTGATCGCCAGTGCCCTTCGCGAGGTGGCGGGCTATCTCGACGCGGTGGTCATCTCCTGTTATGCGATTGAGGGTGGAGTGCGCCTCGTGCCCGTGGCGGGTTTTGGCGCTGGCGCGCAGGCGAGGCTCGGCACGTCGGAGCTGCCGGGGCTGGCCAAGGAGGCGTTGGCCATGCGACGCCCCGTGTGGGTGGAACCTGTGCCCGAGGACGTCGAGCTTCGCTTTGACGCTGTGATCGTAGGAGGACGACCTCGCTCCGTGGGGCTGCTGCCCCTGGTGGTCGGAGAACGCGAGGTTGGTATTCTCGCCATCGGAACCCTGGTGCGCTTGCCGGCCGAGGCAGAGGGACTCCTGTCCGACCTGGCCGTTCCACTCGCGCTGACCATCCTACGCCATGAGCTCTCGGCGCAGCGCGATCGCTACGCCGACGATCTCGCGCGGCAAAACGAGGAGTTACAAGCACAAGCGGAGGAGCTGCAGGCCCAGCGAGAGGAGCTCATCGCGCAACAACGCGAGCTCGAGCAGAAGAACCGTGAAGTGGAGGAAGCCAACCGCCTCAAGACCGAGTTCGTGGCCAACATGTCCCACGAGCTTCGAACACCGCTCAACACGGTGATTGGCTTCACGGAGCTGCTTCTCGAGGACCTTGCCTCCCAGCTCGCCCCCACCCATAGGCACTATCTCGAAGATATCCGTGGAAGCGGTCGGCATCTCTTGGCGCTCATCAACCAAGTCCTCGATCTCGCCAAGATCGAAGCAGGTCGAATCTCCCTTTCCATGTCCGCGGTTACTCCAGCACACCTGATCATGGGAGCGCGGGTGGTGGTGGAGGGGGCTGCATCGCGAAGGGGAATCACGTTCGCCGAGCGCGTGGAAACCGACGCGGTGGTAAGAGCCGATGAAGACAAGCTCAGGCAGGTTCTCATTAACCTCTTGTCCAACGCGGTCAAGTTCAGTCCTCAAGGCTCGGCGGTTGAAGTCGGCGCCCGCGAGGATGGCTCTCTCGTGCGGTTTTGGGTCAAGGACCACGGGCCGGGGATCACGGCTGCGTTCATGCCGAGGCTCTTTGAGCCGTTCGTTCAGGGGGAGGACCCGCTCATCAAGAAGCACGAGGGGACTGGGCTTGGCCTGGCGATTTCCAAGCGGTTGATTGAGGAGCACGGAGGAACCATTGAGGCGTTCAGCGAGGAGGGGAGTGGGGCGCTGTTCTCGTTTACCGTTCCAAAATGGGTGGATGCGGAAGGATCTCCTTCGCTTTCTCGGCGAGTCGAAGGCAACGCTCAGCAGTTGCCTGTCCAGGCAGCTCGCGCCAGCGGATCAGGTCACGTGCTCGTCATGGATGCGGACCCATCGGCATGCAGGCTGTTGTGCGGAGTCCTCGAGCCCCTAGGTTATCGGCTTTCCACCGCAGGCAGTGCGGCCACCGGGCTCGCGATCGCCAAGAGGGAATCACCTGCGGTGATTGTGCTCGACCTGGCGCTGCCCGACATGAGCGGCTTCCAGCTTGTAGAGGCCTTGGCAAGTGAGGTTCCGGGGAGCTCCCTTCTGGTACTCACGGCCCAATCGCTTTCGCCCGAAGAACGCAGCCGGCTCAAGACTCGCGCGGCTGCAGTGGCCCAGAAGGGCGACCTTACCCCCGAGGATCTCATCGCCACGATCAATCGCGTGACCAGGAACCGGGCAGGCGCTACGACCAATGGGAAGTCCACGCTTATCCTCGTGGTGGATGATCATGATCTGAATCGAGAGCTGTGCCGCACGCTCCTCGAGCGCAGGGGTTACCAGGTGCTCGTGGCGGAGGATGGTGAGGCCGCAGTAGAGGCGGCCCGTCGCAACTCCCCCGACCTGGTACTCCTGGACCTGGCCATGCCCAGAAAGGATGGCTTCGCTGCGAGGCGAGAGCTCGCCCTTGACCCCACAACATCCGCCATTCCCGTGGTCGCGCTCACGGCCCGCGCGATGCGCAGCGATGAACAGCGGGCCATCGCCGAAGGATTTGCCGCATGCGTGAGCAAGCCGGTCGACGCCGACCACCTGGAGAGGACGATTTCGGGGTTGCTGGCTAGCCCGCATTATTCACCAGGCCTCGTCGCGAGGTCGCAGCCCGTCGTGGCGGATCGCGGCGACGCCCGGAGTGAGGGAGGGGACAGTACTGGAG
>JACQUZ010000160.1 GCA_016210055.1 Deltaproteobacteria bacterium
GGCAGGTGAGGCGTGACGGCTTCGCCGCCGCCGCGTTCCGGCACGGGCGCGGGTTGCGTGGGCGTTGCCGCTTGGCCACGGGCTGGCATAGGCGGTGGCAGTCTTGGCACGTGGAGCATGCCGTCTTCGGAGGACGGCTCGGGGCGTGGGGCTGGTGCCCCGTCGTTCCTCGACTGCAACGGGCTTCCCACCACTTCCCGTGTTCCCTTGCCAACGATAGCCTTCGTCGGGCTGGGCGAGCGCGGCTGCGCTTGGATGGTGTCAATCGCCATCTCCACATTCACGTCGTCCCCTTCAAGATGACTTTCCGTAGCAGCCCCTCGCCAGTTCGGCGTCGTGACCGCGGGGACAATAGAGTGGCCCGTGTCGGTCGCTCCTTCATCGGCCGCTCCTTCATCGGCCGCCCTGGGGAAGCCAGCGATGGCTTCCTCGGTCCCGGGCAACTCAGCGCCTTCTTCGCGCGAATCTGGCGGCGTGCTGCGCTGGAAAACCACCCAAGGGTTGGGCTGGAGCTTGGGACCAGCTTGGCTCAGCGCAGTCTCCTCCGGTCGCCACCAGGGGGCCGTGTCGGGTCCCGCTAGGGCGCTTGCCGACCACTGCTCGCCAGCTTGAGCCGGCAGACAGCACGCTTCGGCG
Source organism: Deltaproteobacteria bacterium (assembly GCA_016210055.1). Lineage (GTDB taxonomy): Bacteria > Myxococcota_A > Polyangia > Haliangiales > SHYZ01 > JACQUZ01. The sequence goes on from JACQUZ010000160.1 coordinate 637, forward strand.
CCATGGGCAATCTCCGGCGGGAGGGGTGCTCGGAAAGCTTCCTCCATGGTGGGCGATGGGCCCATTTCCCCGTCGCTCGATAAGATCTCGGTCGCACGCAGGTTGATGGCGCCTTCCGGGATCCGGGGACCTGCCTCGAAGGCCGAGCCCTTCACGGGCCGCGGGAAATGGGCCCAGGCACGCGCAGCTTCTTGGGGCTGCGGGGTTTCCTTGCTGGCGCGTGGCTCGTTTCCCGGTTCCGGGATCCGGTCTGGCTCATTCGGGCTCCCGGCCGCATTCCGTCCCCCCGCGATCAAAGGCACGAAAGGAGGCGCGCCGGTCGCCTTGGGCGCCTCGAGCACCGGGGTGGGCACGGCCGGAACTTCATCGACCGCTTGGGCAATGACGGTAGAAAACGCCTGCTCCTCGCCCTTCACCGGACCATCCGCGGAGAGCTGAGGATCCGCATGACCAAGTCCGAGAAGCATGTCAGTCAGGTTCCCGCTCTCCACGCGCATCGTCGTCACTCCAATTCCTCCGCGTCCGCCCGCTGGAACCTGGCGTTCACGATGTCATCCACCCGAACCTTCTCGGCCTTCTCCTCGACCACGTTTCGCATGTCGACGAGCTTGGTGAGCACTCGCTCCGCCCGGCGCAGCTCGAGCTCGCACTGCGCGAGCACCTTTCGCGCAAGAGTCGCTACCTCCTCGGCACGATCGACGCGAGCCTGGGCGTAATCGATAGCCGTGAGGGCGACCTGCCGCTCGTGGTCGAACTTGACCAGCTCTACGGCATCCCTGGCCGCCCGAAGGCGATCCGGCGCACTCGTCAAGAGTCCCAGGGACGCGGTCATGGCCTCGTCGCGTTCTGCCATCGCCCTGCGGACCTGGTCTTCCGCAGCTTCGAGCTTGCCGCCGGCGACATTGCGCTGGGTAACCCTAGCGTCGCGCAGCCGGCGGAGCGCTTTGATGCGTCGACCGATCATCTACGCCCTCCGTTTCCCGCCGGCGGGAACGGCGCGGCACCCTGGGTGCCGACCGTTCTTCGGGCGGCGGGCACCGGGCCGGGTGTGAGGGCCTCTTTGATGCGGACGACGGTTTCGGCCAGCGTCGTGGCCTCCGCCGGCTCTTGACGCAACACCCTGTCGAGCTTCTCGCCGATGGCAAGGGCCTCGTCGTTCTCCGCGCTGGCGCCAGGCTGGTAGGCGCCCAAGGCTCGCAAGTCCTCCACATCGCGGCGGCGGGCGAGGGTCGCCCGTGCGCGCTGCGAGAGCTTCAGGTGCTCCGCACTCATGACCGCGTCGGCCACGCGCGAGGCGCTGGCCAGGACATCGACGGCGGGGAAAAAACCGCGCCCTGCGAGGTCACGCGACAAGACGACGTGCCCGTCGAGAAGCGAGCGGGCAGTGTCGGCGATCGGATCTGCCAGGTCGTCCCCTTCGACCAAGACCGTGTAGATCCCCGTGATCGACCCGCCAGAGCTAAGAGGCGCTGCGCGCTCGAGAAGCCGCGGCAACGCCGCGAACACGCTCGGCGGGTACCCCTTCGTGGCCGGAGGCTCCCCTGCCGCCAGGCCGATCTCGCGCAGCGCCATCGCGTAACGCGTGAGGGAGTCCATGACCAGGAGCACCGTCTTGCCCTGGTCACGGAACCATTCGGCGATGGCGGTCGCCGCCAGCGCGCCGCGCGCGCGCTCCATCGGCGATCGGTCAGACGTCGCGGCGACGATGATGGTGTTCTTGCGTCCCTCATCCGTCAGGATTTCCCGGACCTCGCGTCCACGCTCGCCAATCAGCCCCATGACCACCATGTCTGCCTTGGTCTGCCTGGCGACCTGGGTCATGAGCACCGTCTTGCCGACGCCAGAGCCAGCGAACAGCCCCACGCGCTGGCCAATACCAAAGGTCAGGAGCCCGTCGATGGCGCGGACGCCGGTCTCGAGCGGCTTGCTCACGGGCGCCCGATCAAAGGCGTTCACCGCGCGGGCCATGAGCGGCGCCGACCCTCGAAGGGGAGGGGCAGGCTTGCCATCCAGGGGGCGCCCGAACGCGTCAACGACCCGGCCGATCAGCTCGGGCCCCACTTTGATTTCTGCTCCACCCTTCGCCAGTGAGACCCGCGCAGAGGGTGCGACTCCGCGCATGTGGTCCAGGGGGACCAACATCGCCAGGTCCTGGCGAAAGCCAACCACCTCGGCGTCGATCTGCGTGCCGTCGTCCCGATCGATCTTGGCCAGGTCGCCGATGCGAGCCTCGGGCACGTGGGCCTCGACCATGAGGCCGACCACCCTCACCACGCGGCCGCACAGGCGGGGTGCGACCGCCTCCTCGACGAGCTGTTGGGCGCGTAGGAGCAGGTCATTCCTCATGGTTTCTGCTCCACGCCGCGCAAGAACATGTCGGTCAAGCGCGCTTGCACCAAGGACAAGCGCGTTTCCACGGAGGCATCGACGATGCGCTTGGGAGTCTCCACCACGCATCCCCCCATGGCGAGCCGTGGGTCCTCGATGAACGTGACGAGCGGTGACCCCACGAGGTCTGGGTGGTGCTCGCGCAGGTACTGGAGATCGGTTTGGTTCAGGCGCACCGTGACGTCCCTCTGCCCTTCGACGTGCTTGAGGGCCTCGAGCACCATGGAAATCGCCTGCTTGCGGTCCACCGCGAGCTCCTTCCCGACGATGGCCTTCGCGATCACGAACGCCAGCTCGACGGCATCGCGGGCGTGGGCATCGGGCATCGTGCGAGCGACCTGCTCGAGCTTCGCGATGCCGTCGAGGTAGCGCGCGAGCGTGGCCTCTACTTGGGCCTGGGTCTCTCGCAGTTGCTCGAGCTCGCGGGCAAGACGCTCCTCCTCTTTTTGCTTCTCTGCCTCTTCGTCGGGTGCTTCGGGAACCGCCGCCTCGAACGCCCCCTGAAGCCAGCTCCCGTCGCGCGGCTCGTGAGCCGATGCGTCGCGTAGCTTCCCGCGGATGGACGCGACCTTCGGCGGCGAGGAGCCAAAGAGCGACCTGGGCTCGTTCATACCATTTGCTCCCCGCCTGGGCCGGGGATCTCAATCTTCCCCTCGCCCTTCAGGCGCATCGCGACCTCGACGATCTTCATCTGCTTCACTTCCACCTCGGACAATCGGAGTGGTGGCGTATTGCTCATGTCTTCTCGTAATGTCTCGGCCGCTCGGCTGGACATGGCGGAGATGAAGTGGGTCTGCAGCGCTTCGCTCGCCGTCTTGAGAGCCACGACGAGATCGTCCGCCTGGACTTCCCTGAGCAAGGCGACGACGGCGCGCTTCGGCAGGCGGATGAGATCCTCGAAGCTGAACATCGCCCGGCGAAGGTGCATGACCATGTCCGGGTTCTCCATCTCGAGACCAGAGAGCATCCGCTCCGTCTCTGCCGGCGGCAGCTCGTTCATGATGTCAGCGGCGAAGCCGATTCCGTCGAACTCTGCGTTGACACCGGCGTCGGCGAGCCCCTTTGTCGTTCCCAGGGACTGCGCGAGGGCGGCTGAAGCCGCCTTGACGGCGTCGAGAGGTAGCTCCTTGAACTCCGCGAGCCTGCGGATGAGGTCAGCCTGCTGCTCGGGGCTCGACGCTTGGAGGACCTTGGCCGCCTGGTTGCGCGGGAGCTGCGAGATCATCGCTGCCGCGAGCTGCGGATGCTCGTCCTCAAGCGCCTCGGCGAGCATGTGCGGCTTCATGTTGCGGATGTACTCGAGCGGCTCGGTCCATGCCGCTGCGGGAGCCAGGAGACGGCGCGCGCGGTCCTCGCCGAACGCCTGGGCGGCCACGTTCCGCAGGAATTCCCCGCCCTCGCGCGCCTGAAGGCCTTCCTCCACTTTCTCGCAGAACTCCTGATACACCGCGTCCGCCGTATCACTTGGATGGGACGCGAGCTGGTCCACTGCGGCGGCGAGCCGGCGAAGCTCGGCCTCGTTCAGGCTTCGCATCACGTCGGCTGCCGTCGTCTCATCGAGGGCGAGCATGAGGAGAGCGGCCTTGTCTGGGCCAGGCACTCGAGGGGGCATTACCTACCTCCTCCTGTCGTCATGGGCTCGGTCAGCCACGACGAGATCACTCGGACCGTGCGGGTGAGGTCACGCTTGGCCGACATCGCTGCGACCTCCCGTGGCTTGGGGGGTATTGGGATTGGGGGCGGCAGCGGAAGCGCAGGTTGCGGCGGGGGCAGCTCCGGCTCGGAAATGGCCGGGATTGCCGAGAGCTCGGCCTCGATGTCGCGGACCGGGCGGGGCAACGACGTGAGCACCTCGGGCGCGCTGCTCCGCAGGCGAACGCTACGGATGAGGATCACGAGCGCCGCAAAGCCGAGGATCAAGGCGATGGCTAGGCCTCCTGCCTTGAGCAGGAGCTGGTTCTTCGAGGAGCGCAGCCAGGGCGGCCAGTCATGCTGGGTAGGCGGCGCAGGCGGCAGGGCGGTAGCTGGAGCGAACGTGGAGCTCTGGATCTCGAGCTTGTCACCCCGGTTCTCGTCAAAACCAACCGCTTGCTTCGCGAGGCCCGCCAGCCGCGCGAGCTCCTGATCGCTCCGAGGGATCGTTGGGGCGGGTTCTCCTTCCTTGGGCTGTGCCTTCGGATCTGCCACTCCATCGACGAGAATGGCGACGTTGAGCCTCTTTACCTTGGGTTGCCCTCCATGCGCCACCTGCACGGTCTTGGAGACCTCGTAGTTTCGGGTCTCCGTCACCGTCCCGGCGCCGCTACCGCCCCCGGCGACCACCGTCGAAGGGAGCGGCGCACCTGGCAGGTTGCCCCTCGCCCCGGCGATCCCTGCGGCGACGGGACCCCCTCCATTGCCACTCCAGTCTTCGGTCCTCTGCTCGCTGCGAAGCGCTGCCTTGTCCTTGTCATAGAGCTCCTCGGTGGTCGTTATCTTGGTGAAGTCCATCTCGGCGGTGACTTGCACTTCGATGTGCCCCTCCCCGACGACCCGTTCCAAGATGCCGCGAACCCTGCGTGCGAGTGCGTGCTCGATGCCCTGCTGAAAGTCCAGGTCGCCAGCCCCCATGTTGCTCTCCGAGAGCACGCGGCCCGTGTCATCGACGAGAGACACGCGTTCCGTGATGAGCCCCGGGACGCTAAAGGAAACCAGGTTGACGATCCCTCGGACCTGACCGGGCGACAGGGCGCGCCCGGGAAACAGCCTGACGACAACCGAGGCGGAAGGCTGCCCCTTGTCGTCCTTGAACAGGGACTTCTCCGGGAGCGCGATGTGCACCCGCGCGCTCTCAATTGCTGCAAGCCCAACAATCGTTCGCTCCAGCTCTCCTTGAAGAGCCCGACGGTAGTTCATCTGCTCCACGAAACCGGTGGTGCCGAAGCTCTGCTTGTCGAATATCTCGTAGCCGACGCCCCCTTTCCTGGGGTAGCCGCGCGAGGCCATGGCCACTCGGGTCTCGCTCATCCTGCTCGCGGGCACCTTGATGACGGCACCGTCCTGGTCCCGTCGGAAGGGAATTCCTGACTTCTTGAGCTCCGCTTCGATCGCGTCGCCCTCGTCGGAAGGAACGCCCGTGTAGAGCGTCTCGTACTTGTCGACCGAGTCCCGCAAGAGGGACGCGTACACGACCGCTCCGACGGTCGCGAGCGCGGCGAGCATGAGGACGAGCCTCTTGCCGGCGCTCAGGCCTACCCAGAACGACTTCCCCTGGACTACGAGCTTCTTTGCGTCGGTCCCCGGCACGTCATGAACCTCCTAGCTACACGGGCGTGTTCATGAGTTCCTTGTAGGCTTCAATCGCCTTGTTCTTGAGCGCCACGGCAAACCGCGTCGTGATCATCGCCTTCTCGGCGGCGATCATCGTCTCGTGGATGCCAACGGAAGGATCACCGTTGGCAAAGCGAATCGCGGCTTGATCGGCGGCCCTCTCGGCGGCGCTCGCCTGCTCCAGCGCGTGGAGCAGCGCATCGCCAAATCCTTCTCCTCCGCTCGCGCGGGGAGCCGGTGGCGAAAGCTCGGGATCGCCCGGAACGAAGACCGGCGAGCCCACTTGCAAGGAAACAGGTCCAGCCATGGCTACCTCCCACCAATCGAAAGGGCGCGTTCAGCCATGCTGACCGCCGTGTCGAGCGCCGTGACGCCGGCCTCATACGCGCGCGAGGCGGTGATCATGTCGACCATCTCCTCGACGATGTTGACGTTCGGATAGGCGACGTAGCCATCGGCGTCCGCACTCGGGTGGTCCGGGTCGTATTCGAGCCGGGGAGGCGTCGCATCCTCGACAATCGCCTGTACATCGACTGCGCGCACGGCCTCGGCGAACCCTCCTGCCGTCCCACCGGCCACCTTCTGGCCAGGCACGACCTTAGAAGAAAGCATGACATCCCGCTTCTTGTAGGGCCCGCCTTCCGGGGTCTCTGTGGTCTGAACATTGGCGAGGTTCGACGACGCCACGTTCATGCGCGTTCGCTCGGCGGCCAGGCCCGATGCTGAGACCTCCATTGCCGTGAAGAAATCCATGACCAGCTCCTTTCACTTCACCTCGGGCTATCCGCCCTCGCTCGCCGTGTAACGGAGGAGTGCCAGTCGTCGCGACACCATCTCCGAAGTCGCCGTGTATCGCACCCGGTTCGCGTCCACCTTGGCGAGCTCGCGCTCCAACGTGACGGCGTTTCCATCTCCGCCTGGAGTCCTCACCCTGTCCTCGAAGGTGACGCGCACGCCCGGTGGCGTGACGGGATCGGCCACGGGGATGTGGTTCCCGTGTGTTCTCGCGACAGGCACGTGGTTCTCAGCCTCGCTCTCGGGCAATCGCTCGAGCGTGAGGTCGAAGGGCACGTACCCCGGCGTGTCCAAGTTGGCGACGTTCCCGGCGAGAACCGAGTGCCGGTCGCGGTGGAAGCCCATTACGGCCTCCATCTTGTTCACGGAGTCGAACACCGTCTTCACGTGAGCCTCCTTCAGGCGGCTTGAGTAGCAAGCGCGAGGCCATCGTCCCGGAAGGCACAACGAGCGGGAATTCCACGGTATCTTCCGCTTTCCGCGCGGGCTTGCCGTCAGCGGTGGCGACACGCCTGCCGAGATTGACGGAACGCCAGCGGCCGTTCCCTTGGGCATGCAGGTGCCGAAAGACGCGAAACGAGGGAAGGTGCGCTCCTCGTACGTTCCATGGACCTGCGGTTGACGGTTGATGAGACTTGTGAGGAGCTTCGGACGCTACGCGATCTTGCGTAGCTTCTCGACGAGCGTAGTCCTGTTTAGCCCCAGCAGGGCCGCGGCCTCGGTACGGTTGCCATGGGTCCGCGTGAGGGCTTCCTGAATCAACTGCTTCTCGAGCTCGTCTTGCGCGGTGCGGAGATCCAGGCTCTCCGGCCTTCGGACCACCTGCGGAGGGGCAGAAGCTTCTGCTGGCATGGCGGAATAGACCGGGAGGACCGACATCGGCGGCGGAGTCGCCGGAAGAACATGCTCGCTCCGGCGAAGATGGGAAATGAGGTCGCTCCCTGCGATGGTCCCTTTTCCCTTGAGGACGACCATCCTCTCGACGAGGTTCTGCAGCTCCCGAACGTTCCCCGGCCACGGATGAGCTGCAAGGAGTTGCTCCGCCGAAGAGTCAAAACCAGACACGTGCCGTCCCAGCCGCTGGTTGATCCGTGACAGGAAGTACCTCGCCAACCTGGGAATGTCCGAGCGTCGCTCCCGGAGCGGCGGCAGGCGGAGCGGAATGACGTTGAGCCGGAAATACAGGTCCGCCCGGAACTTGCCAGCGGCGACGAGAGCCTCGAGATCCTGGTGGGTGGCGGCGACGATGCGCACGTCGACTGGACGGCTTACAGAGTCCCCGATGGGGGTAATCGACCGCTCCTGTAGGACCCGGAGCAGTTTTCCCTGCAAGAGCAGGGGCATGTCCCCAATCTCGTCGAGGAAGAGCGTCCCCCCGTGGGCGGCGACGAAGCGGCCTTCCCGCGCTACGTGGGCGCCAGTGAAGGCACCCTTGGCATGACCGAAGAGCTCCGCCTCGATGAGTTGCTCCGGGATCGCGGCGCAATTGAGGGCCACAAAGTTCTTGTTCTTGCGAGGGCCCGCGTCGTGAAGCGCACGAGCGACCAGCTCCTTGCCCGTGCCGCTCTCGCCCGTAATGAGCACGCTGCAGTCGGTATCCGAGACATTACGCATCACGTCAATGAGCTCGATGAGCTCCGCGGCTTCACCAATCAGGGTGGGAGCATTTGCCGAGCGCCAGGCTGCCCGTTCTTCTGCATCCGGATCCTGAATCGCAGACCGGGCCTTGGCCGCCAGGGCCAACACGTCTCGAGGAGGAACCGCCAGCACTGCCTCACTGGCGGCGCCCATCTCCCCCCCACCGCCAAAGCTCACAACGACCCGCGCGCGTCGCTCGCGAAGCGCCCAGGCGAGGAGGCAATCGCCCGAGTCATTAACCATCGACACGTCTACCGCCAGGACATCGGCACCTCGCCCCTTAAGCGCCTCGCGCGCGTCCTCGGTGCTGCAGAGCACCTCCACCTCATGCCCTTCCCTTCGCATGTCTTGCGCGAGCTTCTCTCGGGAACCCGGCTCGTTCCCTACGATGATCATCGACCGCTGCATCGGCTCCTCGCTCCGGGCTCTCGCCCTGCCTCCTGCCTTACGCGTCGTGTCGCATGCCACCGATGGGTGGGCGTTGGACTTAGCGTTTCGATCGGCGGACTCCCAAAAAGCTTTAGGCCTTCCACCTAGGCCCCCGCTATGCCGCGTCCAACTCGTCCTCCGCCGATCCGTCCTGGCCTAATCCGTCGTCGGCATCACCCTCATCCGCGGTCCCATCCGTGACCGGCCGGTCTGTGACGGCATCCGTGGGCTCGCTCGGGGCGTCAACGGGTGGCGCGTCAGCCGACGTAGCGTCGCCCTGCCCCGCGCTCCCATCGATCGTGCCTGGGCTACCGTCGATAGGAATTGCGGCGTCTGCCCTTGGAACGCACGCTCCAAAGGCGCTGCATTGAAGGTCGGGAGCGCAATCGCTGTGCCGCTGACACCTCTTGTCGCATCCGACAGCGAGTGCCAAGACCAAGACCAAGACCAAGACGATGCCGGCGCTCCAAGCCCGCAGCCTAGAAAACATCGAACTCCGCTCCGAAGACGGCGAGGAACTGCGCCACCATGTTCCCATCGGGCAGATCGCTCCCAACGAAGTAGGCAGAGCCCCGCACGTCGACACAGAAGACTGGGGGCAAGTCCTTCCAGCGGGTGCAGCCCCCTACCTCGGCCCCGACTCCCAGAAGACTGTATGGGCGAAACATGTAGTCGACGGTGCCCGAGAACCGCATGCGGCCGGACACGGGATGCAAGCGGAGCCCGGCTTGTCCACCGACACCGAGGCGGCCACCTACCTCAACGATAACTCCTCCCAGGAGCCCGAGACGGGGGCTCTCGTACATGGCACTCTCTGTGAGCACGCTAGCCTGAAAAGACGATGGTCTCCAGGTGACTTCCCTGCTTCCACCTCCCAAGGAAAGCCCCTGACCAGCGCGGACGGCGACGCATGGATTGAGACATCCATCCGCGCTTGCTGGTCGAATCCAAAGCAGCGCGCTCGACGCCATCCCCAAGAAGAGCAGCAGGCCTTTGCGCACGGGAAGGTCTTTAGCAAGCGGCATGCCGTGGGTCGACTCACCTGTGTTCCGCTACTTGGGCGATCTTGCGGCACTCGACATCGAGCGAGCGTCGTCGGTCGTGTCGACGATGTCTTGGGTTCTGACGGCGTCGTTACTTTTGCGCCGCGGCTTGCGCGCTGTACGCGGCCGCCTGAAGGGCCGCGCCCACGGCCACGGCGACGTCTGCGCGCTCCGACGTCTTTACGTGGCGATTGAAGAGCTTGGTGAATCCCTGCCTCACCAGTGGCATGAGGGTCGTTCCGCCAATGAGCACGATTTCCTGGACCGAGGTGGCATCCCAGCTCGACGATGTAAGGAGCTCCTCGGTGATGCCCAGGCCCCTTTCGACCAGCGGTTGCCATCGCGGTTCGATCCACTTCCTTTCGACTTTCAAGTCCAGGTCATTCAGGGTTCCGCTGGCGAAGTAGGCCTCGGTCATTCGCAACCTGGCTTCGTCTTTGCCGGAGAGCTGCCGCTTCACCGACTCGCACCTGAGCAGCAGCTCGCGCCAGCGAATCGCGTCGCGGTGCAAGTCCACCTGCGACTTGCCAAAGACGACCCCGGCCACTGCTTCGGCAAGCGCCGAATCGAAGTCGTCTCCGCCCAGGAAGGAGTCGCCTCCATAGCCGACCGCGCGGAAGTTCATTCCTTGCTGCTCGACAAGGCTGGCGTCAAACGTACCTCCCCCAAAATCGCACACGGCGATCCGGCGGTTCGTCGGCGCCTTGTGCATTCCGAAGGCGAGCGCCCCTGCCACCGGTTCGGCAATGAACTGGATCACCTCGAGCTGGGCAAGGGAAGCGGCCCTTTTTAGGGCGAGGAGATAGTCGCCGGACGCTTCAGCTGGGACCGTCATGACGGCGTGACGAATTACCCCGCCGAAGCGGCGCTCGGCCATCTTGCGCAGCTTCGTGATGATGGCCGCCGCGATTTGAGCCGGGGCGTAGTCGGCGTCGTGGATTCGGAGCACGGCCATGTTCCCCGGCCCCGGCTTGATGGCATAACCCACGCCATAATTGAGCACGCGCACCTCGCTTTCGGACATGTTGCGGCCGAGGAGGCGCTTGATGGAGCTAATCGTCACCGATGGTTCTGTCGGAAGATAGCGGAGGGCTTCCCAACCCACCACGGGCTCTCCCTGCTTTGGGAAATAGACAACGCTGGGCATCGAAGCCTCACCGCTGTCCGAGACGAGCTGAATCTTCCCCTGAATCACCGCAGCCGCGCGTGAATACGTGGTCCCGAAATCGATCCCAAGGACTAAACTCCCGGGTGCAGGCTGGCTGGGGTTCATGTGCCCCTACCGTTTCGAGCGGCAGGAAATTCCTCTCCACACTTTACACCATTCGCCGCACAAGGCGAGAACCCACGAGGGCGCTCGCACTCGCCGCCCAACGCCAGTTGACGTAGGGGCTGTGAACCGCGGGTCACGGTGAGCTCCATCAGCCAACGATTTCGACTTGTTGCGACTGGGCCCATTCTTGCTGTAGAAGCGACCCGTGCGATTTTGGCTGATTCTCCTCACGATGCTCGTGTCCTTGGCAGCTCATGCCACGCCCCGTGTCGACCACGAAGCCGAGCTTCGCGTGCTGAACCGTGTGAACCGTGAACGTCTTGCTGCCGGGCTGAGACCCGTTCGACCCGACCCATTACTGACTTCGCTCGCCCGCTTTCACAGCGCGGACATGGCGCTTTCGCAATTCGTGTCGCCGTTCTCGCCAGGAGCTGGCTCTCTCCACGAGAGGGCCACCGCAATCACGAATGCTGGTCCTGCGTGTGTCGCGGTCCACGTGGGAAAGGGCGCCGACCCAAGGGCCGCAAGCGCGCCCGTCCTGACCTCGTCCTGGATCCGCTCGGGAATCGGCATCGTGGAAGAGGACGATCGTTACTACGTGACTCAGATCGTGGCCTGCGTAGCGCCCCTTCAACGAGATGCCTTGTCGCTGGCGGCTCGGTCCTTTTTCGCGAGTGGAGAAACATATTACACTGCCATCTCCGATGCCCTCTCGCGCGCGGCAAGCTCGGTCGTGGATGCGGTCCTTGATCGCACCGGGATTCCTTCTGGCGTGGAGACGCCGAGGATGGTTCGCTTGGTGCCTGCTCGCGACTCTTCTCCTCGGGAATCCGGCGGTCGCCTACCACGAGGAGATTCACTCTCTCCTTGATGAGCGGGCGCTGCCTGCGGAGCTTTTGGCAACACCGGTTTCCCGCGTCGCTGTGCAAGACGTCGACCTCCTTCGCCGCGAGATCTGGGGCGCGGGAATTTCTCATCCCGATCCAAAAGTCCGATCTCACTTCGTGCAGCGCTACCCCACCTTCGAAAGCTTTGACTCGTGGTCGCTCAAGGAATTCCTGGGGTTCAATCCGGATAGACCCGTGCTGGGGCTGGACGCCATCCCTGACCTCGGGCCCTCGCCTACGGTGGGGACGGCACTCTCCCAAGGAGCACGACATCCCGACGACGACCGGCGCAACCAAGAGCGGTTTGCGCACGATGGTGATAGGCGGGTGAGGCTCGATCCCCATGGAAACCCTTTCCCCGCCGACCCGGTCCAGCTCGACATGGGCCCCCTTCGTGGGACCGCCAGCCAGGCATACGCCCACTACGGCCTGCCCAAGATCCCCTTCTCGGACGATCCTGACGTTCTCCGGCGCGAGCCTCGGCGCTTCGCATATCCGCCTACGGCGAGGGCGTTCGCCGCCGAGTTCGCGCAGATGCATTCCGACCTGGCGCTCTGTGCGGCGACCCTCGGGAGGTCGGGCGGTGTCACGCTGGGGTGGCTGTTCCTTGGAAACGCCCATCACTATATAGAGGACGTCGCCAACCAGATTCATACGCTTCAAGCGATTTTCGAGTTCTTCGTCGACGCTAAGATCGAGAGCTACAAGGAGGAGCTTCGCTCCCTCGGAGGGCTGCTTCGGAGCCGCCCCACGTTTGTGAGCATTGGGGTGGACATCATCAAGAACCACCACCTCTTGGCAGAGGAGTTGTTCGCCAAGCGAGTGCGCGAGCATGTGGCAGGGAAGTGGTCTCACCCTGGCGTGGAAGAGGCATTGGGTGCCATCTTGCAAGGGGACAGTGCCCTCGAGCAGGCACTCGACGCCCGGAAGCTCGACGTGGATGGACCGTTTGCAAGGTACATTGCCGAGGAGGTGATCGACGCGTCGAGTCGAGAAGGTGCAGAGGTCTATCGGTTGATTCGAAGGCTTGCACAACGGCGCTTTTCGCGCCTCGTCGGAAGATTCGAGACGGGAATGGACCCGGACGAGGCCCTGGTCCCAAAACCCGACCAAGCGACGCTCGCGCAGTTCTACCGCCTCCAGGGGGCAGGATTTGCTCGTGCCGGGTCGGCGCTGAGACGCCACGTGAGCTTGTACTCGGCGGCGCTCGAGCTTGCCCGGGCCAGTGACGAGGTGCGTCACGATCTTTTCAAGCGTACCGCGGAACGACTTGTTTCGAACCAGGTAGCTTGGCTGAAGGAAAGCGCCGAGCGCTTGGCACGCTTTCAACCGCGTCCTCCTCGCAAGAACGACACGAACTGGTGGGTGTCCATGGGCCTTTGCATCATGCTGCTGAGCGTCGATGGGATGCTCGTTCTATTCTTTCGCTGGCGCGTGAGGAAGTATCGGACGTAGCCGGGAGCGGAAGCTCCCGGCCACGCCCTCTGGCACCTCTAGGGTGAAGTGGCTCCTAGGCTGGACTCTCTGTCGGCCTTGCTCGTCTTGCCGTCCTGGTATGTTGTTGGTCCGCTCACCGCCAAGTGCGGCTTGAGCTTGAGAAGGGTCTTTCGCCCGAAGCCCTTGACCTTGGACAGGTCCTCAATCTTTTTGAACGACCCGTACTTCTTGCGCCAGGTCAAGATCGCGGCGGCTTTCGAGGGACCCACGCCAGGAAGGAGCATGAGCTCGTCCTCGGTTGCCGCGTTGAGGTTCACCGTGCCGCTGGCCACGCTTGCGGCCTTCAACGACGCTTCATCACTCTTGGTCGAGCTCGGAGCGGCGTGGGCCGACGACGTGGCGAAACCGACGAACATCGCAGCAAGCGTAGCTGCCAGCAGCAGCTTTGGTTTACGGGAATTCTCGTGCCTTGTCATGCGCATGGCTGTCTCCTTGGTTAGAAAGGCATGTCTTCTTGGCGCTCCACCGCGTGGAGGCGAGCCACCTTTGGGGAATCGCCGTTTTCGCGTTTTTCCCACGGCGGGTCATCCCAGTCCCGCACCTGGAGGCGCCCGTTTACGGGAAGGCAGTCTAGGTACACGTTGATGGAGTTGTCCTTGTTCACGTACGCGTTCCCCATGCGCAGCCAGTAGGTCTTGCCGTCTTTTGCGCTCACCGGGCAGACAACGCGCTTCTTCCTGGTAGTGGCGTCTTCCATGACATCCTCCTTGCGTTAGCGAAGCTTCTCGTCGGCCGACGCCGCGACCTCATCGCAACCCGCATGCCAGGCGCAAGGGCGCGAAATTCTGGGTTGTCGATGTCCGGCCGGACACCTTTCGTCCGGCTGCCGGACAGAAGTGTCCGCGTGCCGGACACGCGTGCCTTGGGGGCGCCGGTACTAGCGTTTTTCTCGACGAGGATCGAGCCGGTCCCGCAGCCCGTCTCCCAGCAAGTTGCAGCCGAGGACGACGAGCATGATCGCCACTCCAGGTACGGTCGCCAGGCGATGGGTGTGCCAGAGCTGCCCGGTGCCCTGGTCGAGGAGAGCGCCCCAGGAGTAGTTCACCTGTGGCCCCAGGCCCAGGAAGGAAAGTGATGCCTCGACGAGGATGATACCGCCGAACCCAAAGGTCATTTGCACGAGGACGGGCGAAAGGAGGTTCGGCAAGATGTGACGGAACATGACGCGCAGGCTCGACGCACCCACCGCGCGAGCAGCGGTCACGTACTCGCGTTCCCTAAGCGAGAGGACCTGGCCGCGGGCCACCCGCGCATAGCCCACCCAGCCGTTCAAGGCCAAGGCAAAAACGACGACTCCAACCCCAGGTCGCTTCACCACCGCGACGATGGCGAGATTCAGGAGGATTCCGGGAAACGCCAGCAGGATATCCACCACTCGCATGATGACTTCGTCGACGATCCCTCGGAAATACCCCGCGAATATTCCGAGGGTGACGCCCAGCGTGGCGCAAGTCAGGACCGTCGTGGTACTGATGAGGAGCGCGAGTCGGGCACCGTGGAGGAGCTCCGAGAACAAGTCGACGCCGTTCTCGTCGGTGCCGAGCGGATGGGCCCAGCTCATGCCGAGGAGTCGCTCGTCGAGATTGCCGTGCGTGGGCGAATGCGGTGCCAAGAAAGGGCCAAGAAGGGCACACGCGGCGAATACGATGAGAAGCGCAGCCCCGATCCAGGCTCCGGGGGAAAGCCCCAGCCTCGACGAGGAACTCGCTGAACCCCCGCTGTTCATGCCTTGCGAATCCTTGGGTCGGCGAGTCCGTACAGGATGTCCACGACTACGTTCACCATCACGTAGCTTGTGGCCACCACGAGAACTGACGCCTGGATTACCGGGTAATTGCGCTGCCGGATGGATTCATAGATCAAGGTGCCGATCCCAGGGCGAGCAAAGATCTTCTCGGTGATGATGGCTCCTGCGAGGAGTGCCCCGAACTGCATCCCTGCCACGGTAATGACCGGAAGGAGCGCGTTACGCAGGCCATGCTTGAGGATAACTGTTGCATGCGGGAGGCCTTTTGCCCGTGCGGTCTGCATGTAGTCGTCGTGCAGAACCTCGAGGAGGGAGGAACGCGTCATGCGAGAGAGCATGGCCATGAGGTGGGTTCCCACGACCACTGAAGGCATGAGGAGTGAGAGAGCCTCGTCGGTATCGCCGGGACCAGGAAGCCAGGCGAGCTGCACGTAGAACAGGAAGATGAACAGTGGACCCATCCACATGGTGGGGATCGAGATTCCGGCCAGGGAAACGCCAGACGCCGCTGCATCGAGCCAGGTGCCTCTCCTCACCGCCGCCACGATTCCCAGAGGGAGCGCCAGGAGGATTGCCACGATCATCCCGCCAAGGGCGAGCTTGAGCGTATCGGGGAATGCCTTGAAGATGAGGTCCGCGACTGGCTTCTTGTGAGGTGCGTCGGGACACTGCCGCCCGAGCGTTCCGTCGACCACGCTGGCTAGAAAGAGCCCAAGCTGGGCGTGGAGCGGCCGATCCAAGTGCATGCAGGACACGATGGCGGCTCGCTGGTCGGGGGTGGCGTCGCCGCCGGCCAGGTTGTCCACCGGATCGCCTGGAACCAGGTGCAGGAAGAGGAACACGAGCAGCGACGCGCCGACAATCGCGGCGAGGCTGCTTCCCAGGCGGCGCAGAATGAAGGCACCGAGCGACACGCGTTGGCAATTTACCGCGTGGATCTCGTGCAGGCAAAAGAACGCTGCCGCTCTAAATCAGGGGCGCTGGCAGTACAGGTTTCCGGCGCTCGTCGGGGATGGGCACGTGTCACCTAGATCGCAGTCCTCGTTCCGGGTGCACGTTTTGGAGGGCGCGCAGAACGATGGGCCCACTTTCGACTCGGCGGCGTTGGGGTCCTGGACCGGCTCCCCGCCGTGGGCTGTCATGCGCGTGGCGTCCCGGCACTCGTAGTTGTCTCGGCAATCGCCATGGCTGTCGCACTTGAGCATGCAAAAACGAACTTCCGTCTTGCGGGGGGCGCACTTGCCCATGACGCAGGCTTCGTCCAGGGCGCAGCCGGCGCTGCACTCCTTCTGGATCTGCGACACCGGGAAGAACCGAACGCAGGTGGCCTCGTCGGGGCAGGTGCCGAAATCACAATTGGCGATCGTGCAGTACCCACCAGGCGAGTTGGGGGCCGGATCGCACGTTCGCCCCCCTTCTGCAGAGCAATCGGCGTTGGTCTCACACGAGTCACCGATCTTGTTTCCGCATCCCAGCGCGCTGAGGACGAAAAAAATCGGTACGAGCCGAGGGGCAATGAGGGGTCTCATGAACATGGCGTGCGCGGATACTAGGATGTTGGTTTGACTCATGGCAAGGCACCCGGGTTGCCCGACCATTCACGCTTGGCAGCTAACCGAGCGCCTATTCCTCTTGACCCACGTTGGCCCTCGGGCTAGAAGCCGAGGCCACGGATCATTCCGAGGAGGCTCAGATGCGCATGGCGGGGGGTGTCGTAGCTTTGCTGGTCGCCTTAGCTGGATGTGGAGGGGGCGGCGAGACGAGCCGGATAGACGGTGTGATCCCGGATGCGAGCGTCCAAGCTCCGGACGCGACGGCGTCCGGAGATGCAAGCCCTTCGATCGATGCCCGCTCCGTGGGCAAGTGCGACAACGCGGTGGATCTGAATGATGCAGCGAATGTGACGCAGGACGGCGACACGCTCACGTATTCCGGGCGCATCCTTTTCGGACCTGGGGTGTTCTCTCCGCTGACCCCCGAGTGCACCGAGGGCACGCAGAACGAGGTGGTACACAGGCTGACTCTCAAGAATCGGTCCCGCGTTCGGGCGACCACCGCGGTCAAAGGAAACGACTTCGATTCCGTGATGTACCTCAGAACCAGTTGTGACGCGAAGGAACCGTCGGATGAAATCGACTGCAACGACGACGTGACCGGCGAAACCGTCCTTAGCGTGGTGTCCGCGAGCGACGTGCCTGCAGGAACAACCTTGTACATCGTCGTGGACACGTTCGACGGGGAGAACCTCTCGCTGCCGCTCGACTACTCGCTCGAGGTAGAAATCGTCCCTGTTTTGGCCAATGGCCAGGATTGTGACCCGTTTCTGAACGATGGGCTGTGTGAGCCCGAAACCGCCTGCTCCATTGCAGGCGGCTCACCCAAGTGTGAGAAGCCCCTGGGTGGACCCGTGGTCACGAGGCTTTCCGCAACTCTGGGCCAAAATGAGAGATCGCTCTTCATTCATTTCAAGGCTGAGGATCCCGACGGAGACATGCAGCAGGTGCGGGTGGCCTTGCTCGATGGCTCAGGAGGCGAGGTGGCGAGCTACCTCGTGCGGCCCAAGGACGAGGTGACCGCGATGCTCGCCGTGGAGACCGACGTGGACCTATTCGGGGTTGAACAGGATGTGCTCGAGCAAGCACGGACAGTCCGCTTGATTGTCGAGGATTCCGCGCAAGAAGAGGGGAGCTCGGAAGCACCCATCGGACGTCCGACCTGGGTTGGCCTAGGTGGCCAGTGCGGCCAAGCTGATGTGGAGTGTCTTGGTGAGCTCACGTGCGAGGCGGAAAGTTGCGCCGTGCCTGCGCAAGCGATGAGCGCATGCCAGGCCGCAGATGCCACGGGCACGGTGGGCGCTGGGAACCACGTCGTGAACATCACCTCCGAGACCAAGGATCACCTCGAGGGGAGCTGCTGGTTCAAGCGTGGGCTCGGCGAGGCCGTCTTGCGCGTGCTGGTGCCAGGTGAGCGCCACGTCGAGCTCGTGGCCCGAACCGACGTTGACCCGAGTCCTAAGGGCGACGACAACCTCGACACCTATCTGTATCTTCGGACCGCCTGCAGTGACCCCGCTACCGAGCTCGGATGCAACGACGATGCGCTCGACGATGCATCGAGCCCAGACTACCGATTCGCTTCCCGCTTGCTCTTGCCAGACGTGGCCCCGGGTACCTACTACCTTGTCATCGATGGGTCGGACGACGGAACGGGTGCGACTGCGACGGGAACGATCGGCGTATCGATCGAGATGAAAGAGCTCAAGAACCAAGACGAGCGGTGCGATCCAACCCATGTCGCCGACAAGTGTGAGGCCTCCCTGTCATGCAAGGGTGAGCCCGCGACTTGCCAACCGACTACGTAGAGCAACGGCATGGTTGGCGCGGACCCATGCTCTAGCCACTCCCCCACGAGGGGCGTATGATCGCCGCATGGACTTGCGCGGCAAGCAGGTAACCGTGGCCCTCCGTGAGGCGCCCTTGATCCCTACGGCGTGGGGCCGCCATGTAGGTGTGCCGGCGGTGGTGGTCGGCCATATCCAGGACCAATCCGATCAGGGGATCTTTGTCGCTCCCATTGAGGTCGTGTACTTGAACAATGGCAGCAAGGTGGAGAGGGAGAAGGACGAGATCCAGTACGGCGGGATATTTGTCCCCTGGCGGTCGATTTCATCCGTGTCTGTTCACTGAATCATGAGAGCTGTCGTTCAGCGCGTCAGCCAGGCAGAGGTTCGAATTGCCGGGCACGCAGTCGGAAAAATTGGCTCCGGGTTGTGCGTTCTCCTCGGGGCAGGTCGGGGTGACACCACCGAGGACGTCCTCTATCTGGTCGACAAGGTGGTGAACCTGAGGGTTTTCGCCGATGAAGAGGGCAAGATGAATCGCTCGCTTCTTGAAGCCGGCGGGGCACTCCTCGTCGTGTCCCAGTTCACCTTGTTTGGGGACGCGAGAAAGGGCAGGCGCCCTTCCTTTGTCGATGCGATGGCTCCGGCCGAGGCGGAGATCCTGTACGAGCGCTTTCTTGGGGGGGCGCAACAAGCGGGAGTCGCCCAGGTGGAGGCGGGTCGCTTTGGTGCCATGATGGACGTTGAGCTCGTGAACCACGGGCCAGTCACCCTCCTCCTGGATTCGCGGCGGGCTTTCTAGGTGGTGGACCTCTCTTCCTGGCCATGCTACCGTACAAGCGAGTAATTTATCTCGTCCGAGGGCGAGTTGGCTCCCGGATCCCACCAGGGGGTGAGCTAGGCGAATGAAAATCCGCTTCTGGGGCGTTCGCGGCTCCATCCCCGTGCCGGGTACGCATACAAACCGTTATGGCGGGAACACGTCGTGCGTCGAGGTTCGCCCACGCTCTGGGCCGCAGATCATCATCGACGCTGGGACAGGGATCCGCAAGCTCGGCAAGGAGATGATGCAGGCCGATTTCGGTCATGGGAATGGGATCTGCCACCTCCTCATCTCCCATACTCACTGGGACCATATCCAAGGCCTTCCGTTTTTCGCGCCCCTATACCAGGCGGGTAATCAGTTTTATGTCTACGCGCGGCAGCGCGATGATACGCACCTTCGGGCGGTGTTCGCTTCCCAGTCGGAGGACCCGTATTTCCCGGTCCCGTTCAATTCCGTGAAGGCGAACCTCGCATTCCGCGAGCTCGTGGAGGGTGCGCGATTCGAGATAGGCCCGGTGAAGGTCGGATGCACCCGGCTGAACCACCCCTGGATCGCCATGGCCTATCGCCTGGATTGCGACGGCGCATCCATGGTGTACTCCACCGACACCGCGCCGTTCACGGACATCCTCCTCGAGCACGAGTTCATCGCGACGCCTCCAGTACTCGGCGCTCCCCTGGTCCCGGAACATGCTGAGAAGTTGCGCCGCATGCGCGACGGGCTGATCCAGCTCTCCCAAGGCGCCGACATGTTGATCTACGACACGCAGTTTACTCCGGAGGAATACCGCTCAAAACCGCACTGGGGGCACTCGACGCCGTACGATGCCATCGACATTGCATTGGCGGCTAAGGTCAAGACGCTCGTGCTGTTTCATCATGCGCCCGAGCGGACCGACGACGAGCTGGACGAGGTGTTGGCCGAGGTGCGGAGCCTGACAAGAAGCACGGGCTTGGAAATCGTCGCCGCCCATGAGCAGCTAGAGGTTTCGTTGGGGGCTAACTAGCCATGGAAGTAACTTTTTGGGGAGTTCGCGGCTCCATCCCCGCCCCGGGCCCAGAGACCAACAAGCACGGGGGGAACACGTCCTGCGTCTCCGTAAGGACTTCGTCGGGGCACCTCATCATCCTTGACATGGGAACCGGTATCGTCAGGCTCGGCCGAGGGCTCATGACCACCGAGTTCGGAAGAGGGAAGGGGGACGCCACCGTTCTTCTGTCTCATGCCCATTGGGATCACATCCAAGGCTTTCCGTTCTTTCCCCCGGTCTTCGTTCCGGGGAACCGTTTTCAGATCTACGGGCCGGCGCGCTCCTCGAGCA
>JACQUZ010000158.1 GCA_016210055.1 Deltaproteobacteria bacterium
GACAGTACTGGAGTACGGCCCCGACCGAACGAGGACGTACGCCGCGATGCGCCCGACGGATGCGACCGAAGCAGAGGGGCTGGTGAATAATGCTGGCTAGGCGAGGGGGCTGAGGGGCGCGGTTCCGTGAAGTCGGGGCTAGCACCCATTACTTGGGGACAAGGACGCGCGCGCTGCGGGGCGCGAGAAAGAGCGGTGTCCTCACGATGTCGCCGGTCAGGAGATCCCGGAACGTGCCATCGTCCAGGCCCGGCGCAGGGCGCGCCTCGTCGGCTCGATTGAGCGCGACCCAGATCCGGTCGGCGCCGCTGACCATCGCGTAGACCGCCGCGTCGGTGCTGGAGCCGCGCGTGACTCGACGGCCGCGACGCAATGGCTCGTTGGTTCGGCGCAGCTGCGCGAGGAGCGCGACCCGATCGCGCAGCCACTGCTGCTCCGCAGTCCACCCATCCCAACCCATCGCACGCCGGTTATCCGGATCGCCCGCGCCCGGCAGGCCGAGCTCGTCGCCGTAGTAGATCGTCGGAGCACCGGGAGTCGTGAGGAGCAGCGTGAATGCCAGCGCCAGGCGCTCGTACGGCTCCGGATCGGTCGGGGTCGACGGCTGATTGGTCCAGGCGCGCGCCTTCCCCGTGTCCCAGATATCGAAGAGCGGTGGATCCTCGGCCAGGTGGATCGCGCGCGGCAGATCGTGATTGCCGAGGAACGGCGCCATCACCGATCCGGCGCCGTAGAAGCCGTCGTTGTCGTCGAGGAACTGCATGAGCTCGGTCAGCGTCCCCTCTCGCCGCAAGAGCGCTCTCGCCACCTTTGCGCGCCACGGGAAGTCGAACTGACCGTCGAGGCGGGTCGCCGGATCGATGTACGATCGGATCAGCTCGCGATCACCGCTGAGCGTCTCGCCGACCAGGTAGAACGGCGCGCCCTCGACCTGGACGAGCGCGGCGAGCCGCCGGCGCAGCTCGGTGATCCAGGAGTCGGCGACGTGCTTGATCGCGTCGAGGCGATAGCCGTCGAGGCCGAGACGCCGCGCCCACGTGATCGCGTTCCGCGTCGACCAGTTCCGCGCCGCCATGACGCCGAAGTCGAAGTCGGGGAGGTAGGAGCCGAACCAGCAACGCAGCCGATCCGGAACCGTGTTCCACGAGCAGTCCTCGCCGCAGACGCAGCCGCCGGAGCCGGGCGCCGGGTGGAACCAGTCCGGGTGGGCGGACCAGAGCGCGCTCTCCTCGTGCACGTGGTTCATCACGTAGTCGAGGACGACCCGGATGCCTGCGTCGTGCGCGACTTCAACGAGCTCGGCGAGGAGCTCCTCGTCGCCGATGCGCGGATCGATGCGCTCGAGATCGGTCGGCCAGTACCCGTGATAGGCGGTGTAGTCGCGACCGTCGTCGCCGACGCCGACCCCGTCGGCGTTCTTGAGCGGGCACGACACCCACAGCGCGTTGACGCCCAGCTCGGCGAAATACCCGTCGCGGAGCTTCGCGAGAACCCCGGCCAGATCGCCGCCCTGGAAGTTCGCCGGGTCGAGGACCCCGTCCATCGGGTCGTTGTTGGTGATGTCGCCGTCGAAGAAGCGATCGACCAGCACGAAGTAGATCACGGCGTCGCGCCAATCGAATGTCGCGCGCGGGCAGTCGTCGCAGCTCACCCAGGCGACCGAGTTGGTGCCGACGTATCCGTCGGGCACGCCGCGCGGATTGGCCGGATCCACAATCCAGGTCGTGCCGTCGATCAGGAGCTTGTACTCGAACGCCTCGCCGTCGGCGCGGTTGTCGAGCCGCGCGACCCACCGATCGCCGTCGCGGGTCATCGGGATCCCGACCTTCCAGGCGTCCGGCGCGAAGTCCCCCCGCAGCTCCACGGTCGTCGCCGTGCCGCTCCAGCTGATCTCGTGCGTGCAGGTTGCCACCTCGGCGCACGGGGCGGCGTCCGACGTGGCGTCCGGGGCGGAGTGCTGCGCGGCGTCCGTGGCCGCATCCGACGTGGCGTCGAGAGCCGGGCCGCCTTGCCCGTCTGGCGGGGTCTCGCTAACGCCGTTGCCGCCGGCGCACGCGACAAGCACGAGCACGATGCATGCGAATGGCTTCATCCCTTCACGCTCCCGGCGGTGAGTCCCGATACGAGGTGCTTCTGGAGGACGAAGAATAGGGCCATCACCACCGTGCTGGTCAGGATCGACCCGGCGGCGAAGTAGCCCCAGTCTGTTCCGTGCTCGCCGACGTAACGCTGGATCACGATCGGCAAGGTGTAGCGGTCCGGCGTGCCGAGGAAGGTCGCGGCCAGGATGTATTCGTTCCACGCCGTCATGAAGGCGAACAGCGCGGTGACGGCGAGGGCGGGGCGGCACAGCGGCAAGACGACCCGCACGAACAGGGTCCAGCGACTTGCCCCATCCATGAGCGCCGCCTCCTCGAGCTCCTTGGGCAGCGTGTCGATGTACCCCTTGAGCATCCAGGTGCAGAACGGGATCGACGTGGTCGCGTACACCATGACCAGCCCGGCGAGGGAATCGAGCAGCCCGACAGCGTCGAGAAGGATGTAGAGCGGGATCATCATGACCACGCCGGGGAAAATCTGGGTGAGCAGGAACGCGGTGAGCGCCGCCTGCCGCCCCGGGAAGCGGAAGCGCGAGAAGGCGTACGCGGCGGTCATCGCGAGCCCCAGCCCCACCAGCGCGGTCGCCACCGACACGACCAGCGAGTTCACGACCTGCTGACCGAAGCCGGGGATCGATACGACATGCACGAAGTTATCGAAGGTCACCTGATCCGGCAGCGGATTGGGCGACGGGTCGAACGCCTGCGACGGCGTGAGCGCCATCTTCGCCACCCACAGGACCGGGTAGAGCACAAGCGCGCTCGCGAGGGCGAGGATCAGGTGGGGGAGGAGCCGCTTCATGCCGCTTCCTCCGCATGGCGGGCGAGGCGCTGCGATAGGAAGCTCCAGCCTACGAGCAGAGCGAAGATCAGCGCGCCGTAGGCGGCCGCGTAGCCGTACTGCTCCTGGCGCCCGAAGGCCCAGCGGTACGCTTCGCTGATCAGGATGTCGGTAGAGTTGTCCGGCTCGCCGCCGGAGACCAGGTAGACGACGTTGAACTGGTTGAACGTCCAGACGACGCCGAGCAGCACCGCCGGGATGAGCGCGGGACGGAGCAACGGCAGCGTGATGTGCCGGAACCGATCCCAGCGCGAGGCGCCGTCCACGTCGGCCGCCTCGTAGAGATCGCGCGGGATCGACTGCAGCGCGCCGAGGCAGACCACCATCATGAACGGAAAACCGAGCCATGCGTTGGTGCAGACGTTGGCGAAGAAGGCGGTCGGAAACGAGCTGAACCACGAGGGACCGTCGAGGCCAACCGCGTCGAGGAGCTGGTTGATCGCACCGTACTGCTTGTGGAAGAGCGTCTTCCAGATGAGCGCGGTGATGTAGTTCGGCACGGCCCAGGGAATGACGAGCAGGACCCGGTAGACGGGGCGCAGGCGCAGGGTCGGTCGATCGAGAAGTAGCGCCAAGCAAAGGCCGATCACCACGTGCAGCGCCACGTTCACCGCGGTCCAGCCAATCGTGACGAGGAGCGCGTAATAGAAGGAGAGCGGGGCGAGGAAGCCGTAGCCTTTCGCGGACAAGATGTCGGCGAAGTTGCCGAGCCCGACGAAGGTCCAGGTCCCCTGCTGGTGCGAGAACAACGACAGGACCAGCCCGACCAGGAACGGAAAGAGGATCAGGATCCCGGTGGAAACCATCGCCGGCGCGATCCAGGTCCATCCCTGGCGCGCGGCGACGGCCTCGCCGCGGCGGAGCACCCCGAGGAGCGCCCGGCCGAGTTGGACGAGCAGCGCCAAGAGGATCGCGCCGCCGAGCATCAGATACGCCGTGAGGGAGGCTTCGGGCGGTGCCGGGCGCGTGATCGCGCCGAATCGATGCATCGCGGCGCGCGCGGCCGCCTCGGCCGCCTCGCCGGCGCGCAGCACCTTCTTCAGCATGACCAGCGCCGGCTCCCAGATCATCTGCATGCGCGGACGGTTGTCCATCGGGGTAGTCGCGGCGAGCTGAGCGCGGAAGCCGGCAAGCACCGGATCCCCGATCAGGCGCGGGTCGTCCCACGCGGCGCGGCTGGCGACCGCCTGGCGCCCGACGACACCGCGAATCAGCGCCGATTCGCTGCCGGCGAGAAACCGCGCCGCCTCGAGCGCCGCGCCCGGTTCTCCCGCGCGCCGCTCGGCGACGAAGACCGCCTCGGCCGAGAGGAACGGGCTCGCCGGACGTCCAGTCACGCTGACGATCGGCAAGGGCGCGACCCCGAAGCGAACCGTCGGCGCGATCTCTCCGACGAACCATGGCCCGTTGAGCGCCATCGCCGCCTTCCCCTGATTGAACAGGTTGGCGACCAGCGCGCCCGACATCTCCTCGGGCACCACGCCGCGTGCCTGCAGGTCGCGGGCAAAAGCGAGAGACGCGATCGAGCCCGGCCCGTCGAACCCGACGCTGCCGTCGTCGCCAAGCAGCTTGGCGCCGAAGCCGAAGTACCAGGCGGCGTGGTAGTAGAAGTTCGCGGTCTCGTAGACGAGCGGATAGCGGCCCGGACCGAGCGTGCCGGCGAGCGCGAGCAGCTCATCGGTGGTGCGCGGCGGTGAGGCGACGAGGTCCCGGTTGTAGATGAGGGCGACGCTCTTCCACGCGAGGGGCAGCCCCCAGAGCGAGCCGCGGTAACGAAGCGGCGCGATTGTCTCCGGAAACCACTCGTCGGTGGGGACCTCGAGCGGCACCAGGAGGCCGGCTTCGGCCCAGCCGCCTATCCGGTCGTGACCGAAAATAAATAGGTCGGGCCCGTGACCGCGCGGGATCGCCGTGGTGATCTTGGCGGCGAGCCCGTCGTTCGGGATCCCCACCAGCTCGAGGCGAATCCGGTCCTGACGCGCGTGATAGGCGCCTGCCACCTGCGCGAGCGCCTTCTCCTCGGCGCCGCGATAGCTGTGCCACGCGACCAGCCGTGTTGGCTCGGCGTGCGCGACGGTACCCAGCGCGACGAGGCATGAGCACGCCGCGGCAAAGCTACTCTCCGCGTGCATTGACCACCTCGTGCGGCGTCGCCGGATGCTGGAGCGCTCGTCCCTCGCCGTCGAAGACGTGGATGCGATCGTGCGGGATGACGGCGCGGCGCGTGTCCCCAACCCGCACCTCGGCGGCCTGCCGACCCTCGAGCCGGATCACCATGCGCCCGGCCGGGCCTTCGACGTGCGCGTATGCCTCCCAGCCCATCGGCTCGACCGCGACCGCCTGCACCGGCAGCCCGTGCGGCCCGACTTGTACGTCGTGCGGGCGCACCCCAAGCGTCGCCTTCGGCGACGGCGCGAGCCCGGGGACCGGCACCTTCACGCCGCCCGGGGCGACGAAGTACTGACCCTCGACGGCTCCGTCGATGAAGTTCATCGCGGGGGATCCGATGAAGCCCGCGACGAACCGGTTGACCGGCCGGTGGTAGAGCTCGAGCGGCGCTCCGAGTTGCTGCAGATCGCCGCGATCGAGAACCGCGACCTGCGTCGCAAGCATCATCGCCTCGATCTGATCGTGGGTGACGTAGACCATCGTCGCGCCGAGCCGACGGTGCAGGGTGGCCAGCTCGGCGCGCATCTGCACCCGGAGCGCCGCATCCAGGTTGGACAAGGGCTCGTCGAACAGGAAGACCTTCGGATCGCGCACGATGGCCCGGCCGATGGCGACGCGCTGCCGCTGGCCTCCCGATAGCTGCTTGGGCCGCCGCTCGAGCAGGTTCCCGATGCCGAGGATGCGCGCCGCCTCGGCGACGCGCTGGTCGATGACCGTGCGCGCAAGCTTGCGCAGCGTCAGGCCGAACGCCAGGTTGTCGCGCACGCTCATGTGCGGATAGAGAGCGTACGACTGGAAGACCATCGCGACGTCGCGGTCCTTGGGCGCCACGTCGTTGACCCGGCGCCCGCCGATGCGCACGTCGCCGCCGGTCGGGGCCTCGAGACCGGCGATCATCCGCAGCGTCGTCGTCTTGCCGCAGCCGGAGGGCCCTACGAGCACCAGAAACGCACCGGGGTCGACCGCGAGCGACAGGTCGCGCACGATCAGCGCCTCGCCAAAGCGCTTCTCGACGTGGACGAGCTCTACTGCCGACATGCTCCCGTCCAGCAGAAGCGAGCGGCGAGCGGGCCTTCGCCCGGTGCCACAAACAGGTAGCGATCGTCTCCCTCCTGCCAGGTCACGTGGCCGTCGCGGCGACGGATCGCCAGCTTCAACGGCTCCACGGCGCCGACCGGGAGGGCGACGACGACGCGGCCGCCGTGCACCTCGGGGGCGCGCGCCGGATCCCACTCGCCCAGCTCCGGGGCGGCGCCGATGACGCGCAGCGAATCGCCGACGACGGGCGGCGCGTCGACGGTGATCTCCACCCGCCGCGTCCCCGACGGAACGACGACCCCGGCGGCCGGCACCGGTCGGATCGACACCTTCCCATGCTCGATCGCGATCTCCACCGCGTCGTCACCGAGGAGGCGCGTCGTGACCAGCCGGTCGCCTTCGAACGCCGTCACGATGGTGTGGCCGCGGACCAGCGCCGGATGACGGCGCCGCAGCTCGAGGAGCTCGCGGATTCGAGCTCGGAGCGGGTGATCGGCATCGAACCGCATGTCGCCTCGGTTGGCTGGCTCGTGGGTGCCGACGAGCCCGACCTCGGTACCGTAGGTGAGGGCCGGCGTACCGCGCGCGGTCAGCTGGAACGCGAGCGCGTGCGCCACCTTGTCGAGGTTGCCGTCGCACGACGAGAGGATCCGCGCGTGGTCGTGATTGTCGAGGAAGGTGACGAGGCGCGACGGATCGTCATAGCGACGGTCGGCGGCGAGCGCGGCGGCCAGCCGGCCGGCCGGTCGCCCCTTGCAGAAGACGTCGACCATCGCGTAGTAGAGCGGGAAATCGAACAGCGCGGTGAAGTTCCCCTCGCGCAGCGCGCGCGCCAGCACGCGCGGGTCGCCGTCGAGGAGCTCACCGACGAGCCCGAACGCGCCACCGGCTGACGCGGCGATCTCGGCATTGAATCGCGACCAGAAGGGGAGGGGGACATGCTTGACCCCATCGAGCCGGAAGCCGTCGGTCCAGGGCAGCACCTTCTTCGCGCTGTCGACGATCCATGCGTAGACGTCGGGCTCCTCCTGGGCGAGGTCAGGGAGCCCGTGCACGTCTCCGTCGGTGAGCTGGGCGGGATCGTTCCAGTCGGTGATCGTGCCGCGGCGGTGGAACCAGCCGGGATGGGCCGCCCGCACCGGGGCGTCCCAGTCGACGTGGTTGACGACGAGATCGAGATAGAGCCGCATCCTGCGGCGACGCACTTCCTCGGACAGCGCGGCGAGCGCGCGACGTCCGCCAAAGCGCTCCTCGATCGCGGCCGGGTCGTTCACCCAGTAGCCGTGGAAGGCGCCGTGCCCCTCGAACGGCACGTCGCGCATCGCGAAGATCGGGGAGAGCCAGATCGTGCGGAAGCCCAGCTCCTGGATCCAGTCGAGCCGCGCGCGCACGCCGTCGAGGTCTCCGCCGTGGAACGCCCGGAGATCGCTGGCATCGACGACACCGTCGTTGCCGCGGTCGCCGTTGGCAAACCGGTCGATGAGGACGAAATAGATGGCGTCGTAGTCACCGGGGACGACCGCCTGGCGAGCCTGGCCACCCTGGTCGGCCGCCTGGGACAACGCCGCGTCGCGCACGGCTTGTTCGCGCTCGAGGAATCGATCCAGGAACGGCCCGAGCCGCTGCATCGCCGCGGCGCCGCTCGCGGCGAGCGCCTCCCGCGCCCGCTCGTGATCGAAGTCGAGGATCACCGGGAGCTCGAAATCGGTCGTCAGCGGTTCCTCGCCGCGCCGCCCGAGCGACGCACGCAGCGTCACGGTCCAGCGAAACTTGCCGGCAAGCTGCGCGTAGAACGAAGCCCGCGCCTCGACGAGCAGCAGGTATCGCGCCTCGGAGCGTTGCGCCATCACGGCGAGTCGGTCCTTGGACAGCCGCACGCGGTCCCAGCGATGATCGAGCGGCCTCGGTTCGAAGTTTCGCTCCGCGACCAGCCGATGAAGCCGATCCCGGAATGCATCCGGCGCGTCCAGGACCTCGGCGGATTCATCGGTCTCGAGCGCCATCGCCACCGCGATCTCCTGTCGAGCCGGCAGCTTGATCCGGGGTCCGGACACTGGGCCGCAGCCCGCGATGACCACGGACAGCGCGATCAGCGACGCGCGGATCCCGATCAGAACCATGCCTCCGCCTCCACGGCCACCACGTGGTGCCAGTGCTGCTCCTTGGGGCCAAAGACGCCGTACTGATCGAGCGTCTCGACGAAGCTGTTGCCGAAGGCGTTGTTTTGGGTCGAGCGCTGCACGCCGTAGAGCAGCCGCAGCGACGGTCGCGTGTAGATCCCGGTGCCGAGCGGGTTCAGCACCAGGCCCGTCTTCGCCTGATACGTCACGCGGACGTCGGCATCTCCGAACTCGAGACCGCGCGGATCCTGGATGCCATCGGTCGACTGGAAGACCGAGTCGGCGTGGTTGCGGTACACGTTCCCTTCCGTCGACCTCTCGCGCGCCGCGCTGCCCTCGGCGAGCAGGTGCACGCGGTCGCGCAGGTACGCTTGCAAGCGCACGACCACCGAGTAGTAGGCACGATCCTGATCACTGGGCTTGATGTTGTTGTCGTCGTCGACGTGCCGCCCGTAGAGCATCCCGACGACCGCATCCAGCTTGCCCGGCACGAGCGCCACGTGCGCCTCGTCCCCCACGATGAGCGCCGTGCGTTCGTCAGTGAACTCCTTCACATGGATCATGTAGTCTTCGCCGCCGACCGTCTCGGTGACGAACTGCTCCGGGTGCTGGCGCGAGTAGCTGACAAAGAGGTTGTTCCAGCGCAGCGGCCCGATGCCGCCGAAGCCGAGATAGCCGACCAGCTTCCACGACCCGGCCGAGCTCGGCTCGGGACGCGGGAAGAACTGCTCCTTCCCCGGGTTCTCCATGAGCCAGCGCTCCACCGCTTCGCCGCGCAGCACGTCCTCGAGCGGCAAGCCGGGCGTCTGGTGCGGCGCGAACCGGTTCCCCGCGATCTTCGGCTCCACGTAAGCCTGGCCGCCGGCGCCGATTTCGAAGCCCCGGATCGGACGCAGCCGCGCCGCAGCGCCCGCGCTGAAGATGGTTGCGTACCGATCGCCCCGCAGGACGTAACCGGCATCTCCAGCCCCCGCGAGCAACTCGACTCGCCCCTCGTCCCAGCGCGCGGACAATCCGATCGTGTCGGAGAAGAGCTGCGCCGGGCGCATGTCGTACAGTCCAAGGTCGCCGAAGTAGTGCTCGAGCGTACCGATCTGCCAGGTCAAGCCGCGGGCGAGGACGTTGCCCGCCTGCACGTACAGCTGCGAGATCCGATACGCGTCGAGCGAGCCCATGCGTTCGTCGGCGGCGAAGACCGAGCCGCCCTCGATGCGCGCCTGCACGCTCGCCCATGGCTCGGGCGAGCGCGGATCGCGCGGCAAGAGGTCGAGCTTGAGCGCAAGCGCCGCGTATGGTCCCTCGTTGAGCAGGCGCCCGTACAGGTTCCAAGAGCCGAGGCGCCCGTCGCCGCCCTGGAAGTCGGGGCGCGTCATGACGCGCAGGTAGCCGGCGGCGTGGAACCGCCCGCTGGGTACGTCGGCGCGCGCCGGCTCGGCGACCAGCGCGACGAGGATCAGGGATGCAATGACGAATCTCACCGTGCTCTCAGGATCACGATCGAGTTGGGCGCGGCGCCGTAGGTGGCCCCCGAAATCGCCACCGGGGAGTCGAGCGAGGCGTTGGCGGTGCGTCGTCGATCGAGGTCGGGGTCCGCGTCGAAGTAGGCCGGCGCGTCCAAGTACTCCTGGGTGTCGACGAGCCGCGCCCA
The DNA here is from genome assembly GCA_016210055.1 of Deltaproteobacteria bacterium. GTDB lineage: Bacteria > Myxococcota_A > Polyangia > Haliangiales > SHYZ01 > JACQUZ01. The sequence continues at coordinate 9,916 of JACQUZ010000158.1, forward strand.
GCTGCGGCCGGTCGGCAGCGTGTACGTGCGCCAGTCGCGCTCGAGGTTGATGAGGATGAGAAGCTCGGGACCTGCCATTGGGTCATCGTAATGGATCATCAGCGCGCGCGACTTCCAGTCCGGATCGGTACCGCTCGGAGAGCGCCAGCGAAAGCTCGCGCCTGCCCCGAACGCCGCCGGCGCCAGCGCGTAGGCGTGTTCCTTGCGCAGGCGCACCATCTGCTTGACGAAGTCGCGCATCCGGTAGCGCTCGTCAGAGGCCTGCCAGCTGCCCCAATCGAACCAGTTGTACGAGTTGTCGGCGAGCGTCGAGTAGGCGTTGTTGTTGCCGAGCTGCGTGCGCATCCACTCGTCGCCACCGAGGATCATCGGCGTGCCGTGGGAGATCATCAGCGCGGCGAACGCGTCGCGCATCAGCGCGCGCTTGGTGCCCTCGCTCGCCTGCCCCCAGTTGCGCGAGCGATTGTTGTCCTCGCCGGAGTCGATGTCGCACCAGGCCGAGAGCGGCTCCGTGCAGCACAACGGGTTGAGCGGTCCGCAATTATTCTGCTTCTCGTCGTAGGAGAAGACGTCGTAGAGCGTGAACCCGTCGTGCACGGTCACGAAGTTGACGCCGTGGTACGGGCGTCGACCGTTCCAGTCGTAGTAGCGGATCGATCCGGTCATCGTGAAGCCGCCGTCGGCGTCCCCCTCGAGCGAGTTGAGCCGCCAGCCGTCGTTGTTGAGGAACGCGCGCCACCAGTCGCGGAAGCGGCCGTTCCACTCGTACCAGCCGACGCCGTCGCCCGAGGTGGCGGCCGGGAAGTCGCCGATCTTCACGCCGTAGGGCCCGAGCGACCACGGCTCCGCGATGATGCGCGTGTTGTGCTCGCGCAGGACCGGATCGTCGATGATGTCCTGCAGCACGGTGAACGACGGATCGTCCCACTTGTCGTAGTCAGCGTCGCGCTCGCCGAGCACCGGCGCGAGGTCGAACCGGAAGCCGTCGACGTGGAGCTCGGACGCGTAGAACCGGAGCGAGTCGAGGATCAGCCGCCGCATCGGCCGGTGGTTGGGGCGAGTTTGGTTGCCGACGCCGGTGTTGTTCCAGTAGAACTGCCCGTCCGGCGTCAGCGCGTAGTACTCGGCGTTATCGAGCCCGCGATACGCGTAAAGGCCAGTGACCTCCTTCGGGTCGAAGTTGACGAGCTGCCCGGCGCTGCGCGAATCGAGGATCACGTCGTCGAGGAGGAGCTTCTCGCGCCAGAGCCCTCCCTCGCCGGTGTGGTTGTAGACCACGTCGACGAGCACCTCGATGCCGCGCTGATGCAGCTCGTCGACCATCCATTTGAACTCGTCGAGGACCTCCTCCGGGCGCTTCGCCGCCGCGTAGCTCAGCTCGGGCGCGAAGAACGACAACGTCGCGTAGCCCCAGTAGCCGCCGTCAAGCGGCTTTTCGTGCACCGGGAGCAGCTCGACCGCCGTGATGCCGAGATCGGCCAGGTAGTCGGCCTTCTCGCCGATGCCGCGGAAGGTGCCGGGGTGATCGACGCCGGACGCCGGACTGGCGGTGAACCCCTTCGGGTGCACCTCATAGATGATGAGATCGTTCCAACGGTGCCCCGGGGCATCCGCGGTGCGGCGCATCTGCCGCCACGCCTCTTCCCCGTTGGGCCCGGTGCTCCACTCGTACGCCGACTTCCAGACTACGCTCTTGGCGGCGGCGGCGTAGGTCGACTCGGTGCGCGCCGGCCCCGATGCCAAAGATCCTCGCGACCAATCGTGGTCGCGGTGCAGGACCTTTCCCCAAGGGTCGAACAAGAGCTTGTTCGGATTGAAGCGGCTGCCGTCGGCGCCGACATCGGCAAGGAATCCGTGGATCGACCCCGGATAGAAGTCGGGGTGTTCCGGCCAGTTCGGCCCCCAGGCCACGAAGCCGTAGGACATCCCCGGGCCGATCCCCTCGATGAACAGGTTCCAGACGTCACCGAACCTGACCATCTCGTACTGCCGCGTCGGAAGCTCAGCATCCGGATCCTCGAACAACAGGAGATCCAGGCGCGTCGCGTTCCTGGAGTAAACGCCGAAGTTCACGCCGCTGTCGAAGATTGTCGGACCCAGGTGATCGAGCGCGGCGATCGCGTCATCGCTCAGCCCGGGTGCCTTCGGCTCAGCGTGATAGAGGCGAATGCGATCGTCATCATCCCCGGAGCACGCAACCAGGAATCCGCAGATCACCGCCCCGACGCGCATGCGAGTCGCATCTATAACACAGGCCGGGTTCGGGGAGCACCCACCGAATCAAGCGCGGGCGCGATCGTTGGTTGATCCCGCGCGGCGCCTAATCCACCCGCTCCATGACCGCCGCGGCGCCAAGGCCGCCCGCAGCGCAGATGCCGAGGAGAGCCGTCCGCTTGCCGGTCTGGTGGAGCTCGTTGGCCATCGTGGTCACCATGCGGGCACCAGTCGCACCGAATGGGTGGCCAAGGGCAATCGAACCGCCATGGACGTTCAGCCGCCCGGGGTCCACTTGCCCCACGGCCTTGTCTCGCCCGAGGCGCGCGCGCGCGAAGGCGTCGCTGGCCAGCATCTTGAGGATGCTCAAGACCTGGGCTGCGAAGGCTTCGTGCATGTCGACGAGGTCGATCTCCTTGAGGGTGAGCCCCGCGCGATCGAGTGCTCTCGGCATCGCGAGTGCGGGCCCCATGAGGAGCTGGTCGGCGGGGTCCACCCCTGCATAGGCCCAGCTCCTGAAGGCGGCAAGCGGCTTGAACCCAAGGGCCCGCGCCTTCTCCTCGCTCATGAGGAGCACCGCCGAGGCTCCGTCGGTGAGCGGGCTCGAGTTGCCGGCGGTGAGCGACCCGTCTCTTGCGAACACCGGCTTCAGCTTGGCGAGCTTCTCCACGCTGGTGTCGGCGCGCACGAGCCCGTCGGAGTGAATCCACCGCCCGTCCGGTGCCTGGACGGCTGTTACTTCGCCGTCGAATCGGCCCTCGGCGATGGCCTTCGCAGCTCGCTTGTGGGAGCGCACGGCGAGCTCGTCTTGGGCTGCGCGGCTAATCTCGTTCCGACGAGCCATGATCTCCGCGGCTTCGCCCATGACTTGCCCGGTCGTGCGCTCTGCGATCTTTGGCCGCTGCGGCAATATATCGGTGATGGGCATTAACTTGGAGAGCATGCCCAGGTAATCCGCAGGTGTTGCCTTCCCAAGCGCCAATGGCGCCATGGCGTGAACCACCTTTTGAGGCAGCTTGATCTCGGCGTTGCTGGTGGAATCCGAACCTCCGGCGATCATCACGTCCGCGTCCCCGCGCTCGATGGCGGCAGCCGCGGTGGTGATGGCCTGAAGTCCGGAGGCGCAGGCTCTGGTAACGGTCATCCCTTCGACCGAAGGGGGCAGGCGCAAGTCCAACGCGATTTCACGCGCCACGTTGGGCGCCGTGCCCGGAAGGATCACACCTCCCCAGATGATCCCGTCGATTTCCTGGTGGGAAATTCCGGTCCGCTTGATGAGCGCCGTAGTCGCCGCCACGCCGAGCGCAATGGTGTCCATCTTGATGAAGTCGCCAAATGCCTTGACGAACGGAGTCCGGGCGCCGCCGACGACGACGGCCCGTCGAGACTGCGTAACGCTGGGTTTCTTCGATGCCATGTCACTTGCTCCCAATCAATGGCGGCTAAGCGCCAATCCACGCGCCACCGCAGGTACGTATGACGCTCCCCGTAATCCCCACCGCGCCAGGGCTCGCGAGGAATACGACCATCTCGCCAACATCCTTTGGCAATCCTCCCTGGCCCACGTTGCTCATCCGCCTCGCAACCTCACGAATGGCAACTGGGACGGCCGCGGTCAGGCGGGTTTCAATGAAACCCGGGGCAATCGCATTGACCGTGATCCCCTTGTCGACGACCGCGGGTGCGAGTGACTTGATGAAACCGATAATGCCCGCCTTGGAAGCGGCATAATTGGTTTGCCCGACATTTCCTGCAATTCCTGCAATTGAGGACAAGCAAATGATCCGGCCTCCTTGTCGCATGGGACCTGCGAGAATGGCGTCGGTCATGCGAATGACCGCGTCCAGGTTGACGTTGAGCACGAGGTCCCAGTACTCCCCCGACATCCGGGCGATCGTCTTGTCACGCGTGATGCCGGCGTTGTGGACGACGATGTCCACGCCCCCGCGCTTGGTGAGCTCATCGACGATCGCTGCCGCAGCCTCGGGCCTCGACACGTCCGCGAGCAACGGTGAGCCGCCAATTTCACGGGCAAGCTGGCTCGTCGGCCCATCGTCGTCGGGCCGGTCCAGGCAAACGACATGCGCTCCTTCGGCCGCGAGGAGCCGCGCGGTCTCGGCCCCAATGCCGCGCGCCGCACCGGTGACGAGGGCGATCTTCCCCTGCAGCGGTTGAACCCACGGAATCGTTTTCGGTCCAGGTACCCTCGCGCTGATGCGGATGGGCTGCCCCGACACGAACGCAGATCGAGGAGACAGGAAGAAGCGAAGCACGGCCGGCAATCGCTCTTCTGCACCCGGCTCGACGCAGAGGAGCTGGGCGGTCGACCCGGTCTTGCCAATCTCCTTGGCGATGCTGCGGACGAACCCCTCGAGCGCCAGTTGGGCCGCCCCGTGCGCAGGGCTCAACCCCTCGTGCGGACGGCCGAGAACGACGACGCGCCCGCACCGAGCGAGCTTGGTGACCAACGGGTGAAAGACGTCGTAGAGCGCGCGCAGCTTGGCAATGCTGTCGATGCCCGACGCGTCAAAGACGATGGCGTCCGCCCTTCGATCGAGTTCCTCGCCAAGGGGAAGCTTGCGCGCTGGCCGGCCGTGGGCCTCTCCAGGCGTGCGGAATGGCTCGAGCAGCGAGTCGTCGCCAACGACAAGGGGGCTCGCGCCTGCGGCAGCGAGGGTTTGGGCCACCGCCGCTGTCAAGGTAGGGTTCTCGCCGGCGGCAAGCACCACGTCCTTATCATGGAGCGGGCGCTCCTCCCACGGCGTGGTCGCCCTGCGGAGCCGCTCCGGCATGGGGATGGGCAACCCGAGCTGCTTGATTAGCCGACGCGCGTGTGGGTTCTGTCCGATTTCAATCAGCAAGTCTCCCATGGCTTACTCCCCTTGTTGGCGGGCTGCGAATGTTCCTTCCAGGCACGCGCCGCCGCCCGGCGCATCCCCTACGAAGATCCGGTTGTCCTTGACGTAAAGGCCGACACGCGCCGGCAGGATCAACGGCTTGGAGAACTTCACGTCGATGAAATCGAGCCATTGGGTGGCGCCGGAACGGAGATTGCGATTGAGCCCCTCCACTGCCCGCGCCATGGTCGAGAACCCGTGCAGGATGCAGTGACGAAACCCGAGCGCACGCGCGTAGGGCGGCACCCAATGCACTGGATTGAAATCGCCCGTGAGCTTGGCGAACTCCCAACCGGCATTCGCGGGGATCTTCCAATACGCGAGCTCCCTCACGTCATGGGGCACTCTCGGCCTTTGTTTCTCCTTCTTCTCTGCCTTTCCCGCGCCGTTCTTTTCGCGCGAGAGGGGCACGTATGCATAGAGGTGCGCCACGATGGCCTCGGGGACCTTGGACGTGCCGGTCACCACCTTTTGATGCAAGATGGCGCGCTTTCCGTTGTCGTCGATGCCTTCCAGGCGCGCCGTGACGTGGAGCGGCTCTCCCATCGGCAAGGGAGACTTGACCTCCAGCCGACAACCTCCGTTCATCACCTTGGCGAGTGGGTATGGAATCCCTCTGAGCGTCTTGGCTGCCAACCCGAATCCCCACTGGGGGAAGAGGTGGGGTGGCACGACGCCGCGATAGGCAGACGGATCGCCGCCGACGTGGCGGAGGTAATCGCGGATCAAGTCCGCAGGCCGCGGGGGAAGAACCGCCCGAATTTCTGGCCCTGGTGTCGCGAGCGGCTTGCTCGGAGCCCCATTCCTGTGACCCTGGAGGATGGAAGAGAGCGCCACTTCACCGAGCGCCCGGATAACCGGGCCCTGGGAAAGGACATGTTTCACTGGGACAGCCATGGATCGTCTCCTTGCTCCCGTGGATTTCAGGTTCAAGCGACGGATTGGCGGGCGGATTCCCCCGCGTCCAGCGCTTGCAACATCTTCTGCCCCATGGTGGTCATTTCGTCGAGAAGATAACGACACCTGGGCTCTGCCCGCTCGACATATCGCTCGAGGATCTCGCGCCGCTCTGGATGCTTGCGTGCTTGCGCGAGGAGGAGCTCGCAAGCCGCCTCGTCTGCCAGGATGCGCGTGAGCCGCTCGGCGTTGAGGAGCGCAATGGCAAAATCACGCTTGGGATCCCAGTTCTTCGACAGGGCACGGAACCAGTCGGTAATGGGCACGTCACCTAGTGACTTGAGCTTCTGCGCCGCCGTGCGCGTGATCAAGTAGTTTTGGGCCGCCAAGGACATCGATTGGATCTTGGCCACGTGCCTCTCGAGGGGATCGCGCGCCGAAAGGGTTCGCCAGCGCACCTGTGCCATGCGCTTCACGAAGTCCTGCGGGTTCTTCATGATGCCGCCGAGGCAATCCTTCATGGCCATGAGGCATTGGATCTGGCTGGTCCCCTCGTAAATTGGCATCACCATGGCGTCGCGCAAGAGCTTCTCGGCACCATAGTCCTTGGTGTAGCCGACGCCGCCCATGATCTGCACGGCACGCCGCGACATGTCGACCGCCTTCTCGGCAGCTAGGTACTTGAGAAGTGGCGTCACGCGACGGGCTTGAGCCTTGTGGCGATCGGCTTCTTCCTGGAGATGCTTGGCGGAAGCAGTGCCAGGCTCGGACTGGTACTTCAACACCAGCGCCAGCTTCTGCGCCAACTCCTCGTGAACCGCGCCGTGCATGGCCAAGGCCCGAATTGCCTGGATGTCCGTGCGCATCTCTTCCAGGTAATCCGCGATGATTTCGTGACGGTCGATCGTCTTGCCCATGGACACGCGCTGCTCGGCGTATTCCTTCGCCATTCGGTAGGCGGATTCGCAGAGGCCCAAGGATTCGAACCCCACGCCCAAGCGCGCGTTGTTCATGAGGGTAAGCATGTACTTGAAGCCCTCGCCCCGTTTTCCGATGAGGTGCGCCGGCGCGCGATCGAAGCTCAGCGAAGCTGTCACCGACCCGTGGTGGCCGAGCTTCTCCTCAATCCGATCGATCGTCACGATGCGCTTGCGGTTTCCTTGCGCATCCTCCTCATAGGCGGGCACGAGGAACATGGAGAGGCCGCTTAATCCGGCCATTGGGTTTGACGAATCGCCCGACGCGTTTTCCGTGCGGGCAATAACGAAGTGATACTTGCCGTGTCCAGAGGTAATGAAGATCTTTTGTCCGGTCACGAACCAATTGCCGTCCGGGTCTTGCTCTGCGATCGTGCGGAGGGCGGCCATGTCGCTTCCGGCGTTGGGCTCGGTGATGTCCATGCACCCCCAGGCTTCGCCGCGGGCGATCTCCTCGATCTCGTTACGGAACCGCGTGTCCAAGAGGGTACCGTTCTCCACGTCGATCTTTGACGAGCCCTCGTGGATCGAGAAGATGAGCATGGCCATTGCCATGCCGCCGTGGAAGCTGTGGTGGGTCATCGTCGAGACGTCCGCACGAGCGAGGAGCTCCGCGTTAATGAAATAGAGGATCAATGGAGCGTTGAGCCCCCCAAGCTCCCTTGGGAGGCACATGCTGTGCAGCTCCAAGCCGTTGAGCTTCTCGAAGATTCCCGCGAGCCTCGGCGGAGGCACGGCCTCGCCATCACGGAAATCCACGCCATGCCGATCGATCTCCGCCGCATGGGGCGCGATTTCGGTCGCCGAGAGCTCACCCACCATCTCCGCGATCTGGCGATAGAACTCCAAGGCTTGCTCGAGGTTTCGAAATCCATCCTTGGAGCGGTATCCACGCTCCGTGATCTCCACCAAGGGCTCCCAATCGATGCCTTTTTCGAAGTAGTAACGCAGGTCATCGTTGTCACCGAAGAAATTGGCCATCTTGCTACCTCCTTGTCTTTCTCATGGACGGGCCGGCGCGGCGCCCTTTCTCGCGGCCGTCAGGCTGTGGTGGAAACAGGCTGCACTTCGCGATCCGCATGAGCTCCTGGACCTGGCGCTCCATGGCGGCTTCGTGCGAGCCGGGCTCGAGCAGGGCCTCGAGCGTGCCACGGAGCGCGATCCCCACGAGGACCAGGTGAAGGACATGGATCACGTACGCTTCGGGATCAGCGCTCGGATAGTGCAACCCGTGGTCTTGCCCTGATCGGATGTACTTCGCGACGAGCTGCAACCAGGGCCTCACGTGCCTGGCAAGGAGCACGCGCATCTCGTCGGGGCGATCCAGGACCTCCCTAAGGAGGAGGCGCGCGCGGTCCGGATCGTCCACGAAGAACCGCACGATCTCCTGGATGATGGCCTCGAAACGCCCTTCTCCCGTGCTCGCCGCAAGAAGAAGGCGCGGGAGCACGCCGTTCCAATGGTCGAGCATCTGCTGGAGAACGCCCTGCCGGAGGTCTTCTTTCGACGGGAAATGGTGCAGGACGGATGGCTTCCGGATTCCCACTTCATCTGCTACCGCCTGGAGCGTGGTGCCATCGAACCCTCGCGCCGCGAGAAGCCGCGTCGCTGCCTTGAGGATCCTCTCGCGGGCGTCCTCGAGAACACCGACCGGCTTGCTCCCCGTGGCCTGGCTTGAAGGTTCGGCTCGCTTCCCTACCATTTGGTAGACAAGAAGCTACCAACGGGTAGCACCGCGCGCAAGCGATTTTTTCGCCGCTTCCCCTCCCCCGCGCAGCCGTGAGACAAAGGATAGTTTCCACCGCAGAGGAGCACGAGTGCGTCACTCCGCCCACGTTGCATTACTCGTCATGGGTGTCGCATGCGCGGCGCCTCGCCCAGTGCCCTCGCCGCGAGCGCTCACCGCCGAAGAACGGGATACGGCGCGTGCCCTTGGCACCGTGGAAGCCGCGCTTCCAGGAGCCAGGGAGGAAACTCAGCGCCTGCGCAGGCTTACCGAGCTCCACGTCGCGCTGGGAAACCGAGAGGAGGCTGGCGAGGCAGTCCGATCCCTCGTCAATCGGGCAAGGGTCGAAGCCGCGCTGTCCGCCCTTGGGCTTGGTGAACCTGATGCGACCAGGTCGCTGGACGACGCGGTGGACTTCGCCGTCGGTGTCGCTGGCAAGATCCGTGATCACGACCTGGTCCTCGCTGCCATCGGCGAGCCTCCTCCGCCCGGACATCGCCATGCGGCCGCGTACAGGCGCGCGGCGACGACCCGGTACGTGGACGCGGCCGAGCATGACGTCCGCGCGCTCTTTCAGTCGGATCACGAAGCCGCCGCCCGCCGAGAGGCGGCGGGGTACGGAGATTCGGGGCTTGCCATCGCCGAGCTCGCGCGACTAGGCCCGCGGTTCTCCCCTGTCCTCGCCAACCGGCTCGACACGGCGCTCCGCGAGGGGCGCGTGGCCGACCTCGGACCGCTTGCCGAGGCGCTTCTCAAGTTAGACCACTGGCACGTGACCGCCCGGCTGGTCCTACTCCTCCTTGCGGACCAGAAGCGTGGCCTCCTTGATGGTGTCGACCTCCGTTGGAGTGATCTCGTGCCAAGTAGCCAGGTAGGCACGCTCGTGCGTCTCGAGCGGGCGCGGGCTGGCGCCAAGGGAGCCATTGGTCCTGCGACGGCGCTCGCACATCAGCTCATCAAGGCCGGGCTGGTCGGTGACGCGCAGGTCCTCCTCGGCGCCGTAGGCCGTCAGGCCGAAAGCCCGCTGGCGAGAGAGACCACCCGGGAGCTCGTGGCCCTTTGCGCCCTCACGGCATTCGATCGAGCGCCTTACGACTCGTGGGCGCTTGCCTCCCATGGAGACCGGTCCTCCTACCTTGCCGAGGTCGAAGCAGGGCTCTTGGTGGAGGGGTTTCCCGAGCCATTGAAGGAGCTGGCCAGGCGCGCCCGCCGGAAGATCGTGGAACGCGGCTTCCTCGTAGGCAGCCGCTGGTCACTCCTGCAAGCGACGGCCGCTGCCTCCGGCGCGCCTCGCGCCCTCCGGGCAGCCGCCATCTCTGAGCTCGAGGAGACGGACCAGGGCATGGGCCCACTCCTGGCCCAACTCCTCGATCGTTGCGTGAAAGAGCGTCTCAACACGGAGGCGTGCGAGGACTTGATGAACGCCGCGTGGCACCTCGAGGAAGGCGAAGATCAAGGCGAGGAGCTCGCGAGTGCGTTCAAGACGCTGGCAGCGTTCGGCAACACGCCGTCGCGTTGGCTTCGGCTCATCCATGGGATGGAGGCGCCGAACGTCGCCGAGCTCGCGCCGTGGCTCGAGGCCACGACGGACACGCGCCTCGGGGTCACCGAGCCCCACGTGGTCGCACTCGCGCTCGTCGACGTCGCCCGTGGGAATGGTGCAGCTGTGAAGGAACGCCTGCACCGCGATGCGCCCCTCCTTTCCCTTCCCTGGCGGCTTTGGTTGTCCCTCGTGGCCGATGATCTCCTCGCGAGCCGAATCAAGGGGTCAGAGGCTCTCGCCCAATCGTGGCTCACGCCTGCCTGGACCACGAGCGATTGGAACAGCTCCAAGGAGCTTGGCGCCGAGCGGGTAGCCGAAGTGGAGCGGGAGCACCCGGCCACGTCTCACGTCGGTCGCCTTGCCCAGGCAGTGGCGCTCGCCTATGAAGGTGACGCCGCGCGGGCGCTGGCAGTGCTTGCCCCCTTGTTGGAACGCGCACCCGAAGGGAACGAGGCAGCGCTTTGGAGCTTCGCGGCGCACCTCGGGGCGCGAGCAGGGCAGGACGGCATGGTCACCCGCGCCCTGGCTGGACTCAGCGCAGCGCGGCCCCGTGGCGCCGTCATCGCCCAAGCAAGGGCCATTGCCCGCGCCACGTCGGGTGACCTCAAGTCCAGAGCGGAAGCACTCCGTGCTTGGCCTTCCGGGGAAGAGGCTGGACGCCTGCTCACGGCACTGCTCCAAGCCCCTGCAGGTGCACGCGAGCTCGACCGAGCCCGCGCCTTCCTTGTCGCGCTGGGGCCACTCGCCACGGAGTATCTTCCGCTCCGCCGGCGTCTCGAGGAGGGCAGCGTCAAGGATGGCGAGTCGGCCTTGCGCTGGGCTCGCGCCATCTCCGATCCCAAAGGCGCCTGGGATCTCTTGCCCGACGGGGCACGCGAGCCGCAAGTTCTCAATTCTGCGCTCACATGGCTGGAGAGCGAGCTCATGAACGCCAAGTCTCCGGCAGACGCTCGGAACCTGGCCAGGACAATGGCCCAGCGCCTTCCCGACCCGAGCAGAGGAGTGGATCGCTGGCCACTGAATCGCATGGCGTGGATCCAGGTTCTCGCAGGCAATGGCGAAAGGGCACTCGCCATGCTGGCGAGGTCCGAAAAGGATGGCCAAGCCGCCCCGAGCGACGCAGTCCTCGCGGCGCGGGCGAACGTCCCCGCGCCCGGCATGACTGAGGCACAGGCCTTCTCCACGTGGACCACCTTCCGGAAGTCCTGGGCGGCCCGTCCGGAGGAGGTGGTCGCTCTCGCTCGCGAGCTCTCGGCCGGAGGTGCAACCCATGCGAAGCTCGCCCTCGCCTGCTCGCTCTTCCTCAGGTCCAAGGCGCCTGACGAGGCCCTCGCGACGTGTGCGCACGCCTGGCAGTCCGAAGGACCCGTGGAACCCGAGTGGGCGACGGGGCTGTCCGAGCTCGTCCTTTCGCGTCCCGACGAGGCCCGGGCCCGCGGTCTCGGGCCCGAGCGGTTCTTTGCCGAGGCAGAGCTCCGAATGCCCCCAGGTGCTGGGGAGTGGCTCCACCACAAGTCTCGTTGGCTTGCTGGCGAGGGGAAGATACGCGAAGCCGCCGATGCGGAGCTCGAGGCCCAGGCTCGGGGGTTCGATCCCTCGGTCGAGACCGAGGATCTCTTCGTGCAGGCCCCATTCCGCGCGATTTCCGTTCGTCGCACCGTCGCCAGGAACTACCCGGACCTCTTCGGTCGGCATGCCTCCCTCGCGTTCACGGCCTTGCGCTCCGGCGATCTGCTCGAGGCACGCGCGTATTACTCCACGGCGGCGCGGGTGCGCCCGAAAAGCCCCGACAAGCAAGTGCTGCTCTCTTTCCTCTTCTGCCGCGCTGTCCTCCAGCTCGCCGAGGCGGATTTCGCCGAGAAGGCGCTCGATAGGAGTGGTCTCCTCGAAGCCATGCTCCTTGTCGACGACGAGAGGATGCCTCTCGACGGGATTCTCAAGCTCGACGGGCGATACCCACGCTCGCGCGTGGTCGACGCATTCGTCCTCGAAGCCAAGGCCATGCACGGAGATCGGGCAACAGCGGCTGCCATCGGTCGCAAGCTGATCGGTGAGCACCCTGGGAACTACCTCGTGGGGCAAGACCTGGTGCGGCTCTTGGCGCAGGAAGGATCCTACGCCGAGGCGCGAAAAGCCCGAACCGACCTCGTCCAGGCCAACCCAGAAGACCCAGAGCTCACCCAGCTGCAGGTTCCCGACGGGCCAGACGGGTCACAAGTTCATGTTCCAGCGGTGGCCAAGACGGCACGCGGTTACGAGCAGGCGCTCGCAGCGCTCGGCGACGCGGACGTCGATCGCATTGCACCGAGCCGTCGAGCAAGCCCAGCCTTGGCAGCCGAGGCGTTCTTACCCGATGGGTGGGCGTCGATGGAAGACTTGACCTTCCAGGGGCCCAACGACACGGTCTTGGCGCTCAAGGCGGTTCCCCGGGCGTCGTTCTGCGAAGGTGAAGCGTGCCTCGATGCCATCCTCCCCGCTTTCGAGCAGCTCGGGGCGAGCCCCCTTTGGAAGACCCCCATCTCTCTCCCGGCTGGGCAAGGCTACGAAGCCATGCTCGCGACGCGAAGCCACCTCATCTCCTTGGTGGCGCTTCCCATCGGGGTGCGCGTCTACATCCTCATGTTCCGTGCGCCGCCCGAGCGATTCGAGGCAGGCCTGGCGGCTTGGAAGCTTCTCCGCGAGTCCTTTCGTCCTCTCGACGCCGTGGTGTCGCCGGCCCGCGCGGAGCGCCTGCGTTCTCGGCACGCCGAGCTGCCTGCCCTGGTGCTCGCCAAGGCGCGAAGAAGCCTCGCGCGACACGACAACGCCAGGACGTGCGCAGTTCGGAAGGAGCTCGACTCGCTAGGCGAGGCCACAAAGAGGGGCGCGCTGCTCGTGGACTTGTTCCTGAGCACCGGCAGCGTGTCCCAGCACAGGTCGCTCCTCGCATGTGCCGCGCCGACCTCCGAGGAAGGGTCATTCCTCGGCGTCTTGGCGCTCCTCGCCGAGGACATGCACGTTCACGCGCACGGCACCAAGGCCATCCAGGCGTTTCCCGCCCGTGCCCTGGAGGACGCCCGTCAGCTCTTGCTCGGGCCCGAGGACACGGTGACCCGAGATCCGCGAGAACAGGACTTACCTGCCCACGGTCTCCTCGAGGTCGTCTTCGCTCTCGCGAAGAAGGAACGCACCGAGCTCGTCAGCGAGCTCGTGACCAGCTCCACCGATCGAGAGCGATCCTTGGGCCTCGTCGCTGGGGTCTTGGTGCCGGGTGCTCTCGACAGGGATACCCTGCGCAGGCAGCTCACCTCCGGGCTGCCCAGCGCAGCACGGCTGGTCGCGCACGGCCTTTCCACGAGCGCCAGCGATGAGGACATCGCTGCTGCCCGGGCGCGCATTGAAGGCCTCAAGCCCCCTCTTGCTCCACCTGAGCGGGCGCTCGTGCTCGAGCTCGGCCGCCTCCTCGCCATGCGCGTCGACGCCCAAGATGGCGAGCGCCTTTCCCGTCTCCCAAGCCTCGTGCTCGACGGAATCGAGCCCATGGCCCAGAAGGACGCAAGGGGGAAAGCAGAGGAGCTGCGGTGGCTCGCCGACGTGCACGCTCGTGCTCTAGCGCTCAGCAAGAAACAGCCGGTGCGCCACGTCAAGCTCTCGGGCGATGACCGCGTGGCCATGCGTTGGCTCGCCTCACGCAATGAAAAGAGCGTCCCTGCGGCCAAGCCGCGCTCCCTCAAGGAACTGGAACGGGCGCCGCTCGCCTCGCTTCTCCCTGGCGACAAGTGGATCTTCTCCCGCATCGGCCGTCCCGGCCTGTTTGCAGCCACGGCGGAAGGCATGTTCCGCCGCTTGAGCATGCCCGACGAGGCGGACGTGTTCCTCGTGAGGCACTTCTTCTCGGCCATGGCGGCATCGACCGGCGGTCGCCTGCTTCTCGAGGCAGGAGGACTCGATCTCGCCGAGCCCATGGAATGCGCTTCGCTGTTGGAGCCAAGGAAGGGCTTTGCTTGCTCTGCGCGGGTGAAGGACCGGGTGGCAGTCCTCGGTCAGCTCTCGCTGCGACGGGCAGGTAGCTCATCAGGCCTGGCGCTCCCCAACACGCTCGCGGGGCTCGCCCTCGCCACCCCCGTGGCGATGCCGGTAGCACCTGTCCTCCTTCACGATCTTCTCTTCGACCCCGCCGAGACGACGCCCCAAAGGACGATCGCTGCCGAGCGCTTCCGCTCAAGAGGCGACGTGCTGGGCTTGCCCGTGGAGAAGAGCTCCATCGTCGTAATCTCCGACCAGGACACGACAGTCGAGTCGGATCTCGTGATGCTCGTAGGAGATCGGGTGCTCGTATTCTCTGACCAGGAGCTCGCAGGCGAGGTCGTCGCGACGGCGCCCAACCAAGGGGGAACCCTCGCCGAATCACCGAGATTCCAAGCCCTGGCAGGCGGCTGGACCCAGGGAGCAGCACTCCAGGCCGCGTTCCTGGGGAACGACGCCACTGGAACTGAAGACCTCTCAGTGGAGCTCGTCGTCGATAGCACTGGCCTGGCGTTCGTGCTCCGTTCCCAGCCCAACTCGGAGGACGCCAAGCTCGGAGATGTTCGGGCCTTGGTGGACCTCCTCCCGCCTGGAGCGATTTCCACTCTCGCCTTGTCCGAGAGCACGCGCAGGCCAAGGAAGTCACAACTCGACTTCCTCGCCGCCAGCGACGCCACCGGACCTCCTCCACCGGGATGGCTGGCTGCCGCCACGGATCGCTTCGCGTTCGGCTGGTACTCGCAGCCCAAGGACGTGCTTTGGGGGCGCTGGGTGAGCGTCATGCCTCTAAGTGCTCCCGTTCGCAGGGCTCTCGCGGACCGCGGGCTCTCCCTTTCTCTCCCGTCCGTGCACGACCAGGTGCACTTCCTCCCGAAGGGGGATTTCCTCGTCGTAGGTACTCCTCGGGACCTCGTAAACAAGGTGCTCCTGCGTCCCAAGGCAACCGATCCTGGCGAAAAGAAGCGGGTCGGAGTCGGGACCCTCGATGGTCGGGCAGCAGCTGCCGTGGTACGCGCGCTCGCCCCCGCACAGGGTGCACGCGCGGACCTCCTTCGCTTGGCGACCCTAGTCCTAGGGGCCACGAAAGCGATGCATGCCGAAGCAACCGTGGATGCACGCGGCAAAGTCGTCGTGACAGGCAGGATCACCCCCACGCTGGGCGAAACGCGGGTTGACCTCGGGGTCGTGGACAGAAGCCTCGCCACGCGAGCACTCAAGAACGCCACGAGGCTCCCGCGCCTCCTTACCTCGGCGGAGCTGTCACTCCCGCTGCGCATGGTGCTCGAGGTGGACGACGCAGCTGCCTTTGCTACCCGCGCTTTCCCCAGGTCGCCTCGTCTCGACCTCGAAGTGCAAGACCCAAGGCACCTTGGCATCACAGTCCGCCCTCAGGCGAGCGCGACTACGAGCATGCCGCTCACCGCCGAAGCGCGGGCACGCCTTCTATCCGGGGGCAACGAGATCCTCGTGGACTCACCGAGCTTGGTGCAGCTCGCCAAGAGCCTCATGCCGCACGGCACGCCAGCCGCCGAGGCGGCACGGTCCGTTGTGGCTTGGGTACACAAGCACGTCCAATACGAGGTGACCGTCGGTACCCTCGACGCTCAGGCAGTCCTCGACAGGAAACGAGGGGACTGCACGGAATTCAGCGTCCTCACGGTGTCGCTCCTTCGCGCCGCCGGAGTACCCGCCGAGGTTCGACAGGGCATGGCCGTGGTGGGGCGTGAAATGGTGGCCCACGCCTGGGTGGCCTATCACGATGGTGTCGGCTGGCGCGAGATTGATCCGACCGAGGGAAGGTTGACGGTTGGCTCCGGGCACGTCGAGGTCGCGGTGCTCGAGCTCATCTCTCTGGTCTCGCTCGGCAGGTTGAAAGTCGTTTCGGTCTCTCCTGTGACCCCGGCCCCCGCAGGCGGGTTCTAAGGCCGCCTCACTGCGGGATCCGGTCCCCTTTACTTCGGGCGATCAAGCCGCGACAGGAGTCGCTCGGCCATGTCCTTCCGAACGGCCACGGCCACCTCCTTGGCAAGCCACTCGAGCTTGTCGCGCACTCCTTGCGAAATCGATGCGGCCACCCCCTGAGCTGCCTGGGAGACGATCTCCTGGAGGCGGTCTTCGATTGGGCTCGCCAGAGCACGTGCTTGTGAGGACTGCGCCTTGCTCTCGTCGGCCTGGGCGGAATTGGGAACCGGTCCACGTTTCGGCTCGGCCTCTCGGCGGCTCTCGGCAGCGATGGCCGGCGATCTCCCACGGTCAGCGACCGTGCTCTCCGCCAGCCGGTTGCGCCACCGGTACAGGGTCATCTTGGAAATGCCGTATTTCCCGCAAATCTCGAGCGCCGCAGCGCCAGTCGACTGCCACTCGGCGAGAATCCGCTTGATCTGATTTTGATCGTAGCTTACCCGAGGCTTCCGAGAATGGGGGTCTTTCTCGTCGGTGGACACGTCCGCGATGTCGGGCCTCGACGCGCTCGCCGCTCTCTCCTCAATATCCGATCTTGGCGGCGTGGCCCGCTCCTTGCGCCATCGCGAAAGGGTCGCGGCGTCGATACCAAACTGCTGGAAAAGCGCAATGGCCGAGGTCTTTCCAGACTCCCATTGCGCAAGAATTTCTGGGATACGTCGCTCGTCGAGTTGCTGCACGGCGGTACCTTCCTTGCGTTTTGTTCCTGGATCGGCGACGGAGTAACACAAGGCTGTCTCCCAAGGAAGCGGAAATTGCGGCAAGGACCTAACGGGTGCTGACCGCGTCGGCTGGGCACGAGTTCGGCTCGTCGCTTACGGCGCGCGCGTTGACCTTCGCCAAAAGAAAGTCTAGCTTCGGGCCACTAATGTCCAGGCTCCCAATCGCCCGACTGTCAATTCCCGTCTTCCTTTTCAATTCGATTCTCACCGGCACGCAAGCGTCCGCGTCGGATTCGGAGGCTCCACCCGAAAATGCGCCCACCGGCGATCCCGTAGTTCAAGCGGCACCACCGCCGGCCGACAAGTGGGAGATCGCGCACTTCGGTGTCGTGCGTGCGGGATACGACAGCGTCAGCGAGGATTCCCGCTACGACTTCATTGGTCGCAACAATGGCTTTGCCCTGCATAACGCAAGGATCGGCCTCTTTGGCGGAAACGCCGCACACCGGCTTTCCTATGAGCTCTCCATAGAAGGCGCGGTCGATTATCAAGAACACGTGAACACGCCGCAAGGCGAGCTCGACGTTCGGCTCCGAGAGGCGTACGTGCGGTACGATCCGGTTCCTTGGGCAGGCCTGCAGCTTGGCCAGTTCAAGGCCCCGCTTGCTGGCGAGGAGCTGCGCGACTACCGGGATCTCATGTTCCCGTCGAGAGCCGTGGCCCAGGAAGGAATCCCTGTCGGTCGTGGGTTTCAGGAGCGAGGGATCGCCGTTGACCGACAGGTTGGGCTCATGCTCTCGCCGTCGCTGCCCATCTTCTTGGGTCCATTCGGCGTCAGGTACTACGGAATGATCATGAACGGCAATGGAGCAAACCAGCTCCTGGACGACAACGGCAAGCCCGGCCTGGTGGCTCGCGTTGAGTTGCTCCATGGGCGCAACGTGAAGATCGGCGGTGCGGTGCTCAAGAACGAGCGCACGGTCGGGCAATTGCCGAACCTGTATACTGAAAAGGACACCGGCTTTGCTGCCGACGCAGAAGTGCGTTTCCGTGGACTTCACGCCTTTGGCCAGCTCGCCAAGGTCAAGACGTCGTTCCCGACCGTTGGGGCCGACGACCGGACGCAGGAGGGATTCCACGTCGAAGTGGGCTATCGTCTCCAGCTCGGACCGCTGCCCTTGACGCCTGCCTATCGCTTTGCGCGGTTCCATCCCTGGGCTGGGGCATTTAATCCGGCTAATGGCGTCAATTACGATGCATTCCGCCTTGATTACCACACCCTCGGCCTGCGCATCGAGCACTCGAGGTTGCCGATGAGCGGCTATCTCGCGTACACGATCACTTCGGAACCCGAGCCACGCGACTTGAAGAACAACTACCTCCAGGTCCTCGGGCAGGTCATCTGGTAGTAGCCGAGACCATGGATTGCTTGAAGGGTGCTCATGAACACGCCTGATCGTCCTGTTGGGGCCTTGGCATGTCCTGCGGTTGCCGCGGCAGTCTTCCTTGCTTTGGCCTGTTCCAGCGAGCCAACTCCGGTCGCGTCGGCACGCATGATCAAGAGCCGCTCCCAGCTGGTTGGGGGCGATCGCGCTCTTGGTGATATTGGCGATTTCCTCCTCGAGAATGATCAAATCCGGGTGGTGATACAGAGCCCGGGCTACTCGCGTGGGTTCGGCGTGTATGGGGGGAGCCTCATCGACGCAGACCTGAGGCGTCCGGGCGACCAGGGGAACTCCGGCGCTGGCGTAGGACGTGACACCTTCGGCGAGCTCTTCCCGTCGTTCTTCGTCCAAGCGGTCGGCGTGGACAAGGTGAGGGTCTTGCGCGGTGGCGCCGATGGGAGACCGGCACAAGTGGAGGCAAGTGGCACGGCGGGCGACTTCCTCGAGCTCGCCGCGCTTCTCAACCGCGCGATCACCGGCTCCCACAAGGCGTTCCAGTCCGGTGACTCCGAGCGCCGTCTTCATTATTCGACCATCTACGAGCTCGCCCCGAGCAAGCGCCACGTCACAATTCGGTTCCGGGTAAAGAACATCAGCAACGATACGCTCGAGTTCCCGAGCGAGGCTGCGAAGAACCTCCTGAGCTTTCTCAATCTCACGCTGGACGGTTTCACGGTACCCCTGGGTGACGTAGCCCTTTTTGGGGCCACGAGTCACGTGTTCATCCCGGGCGTTGGATTCGACCTCCGCTTTGGGCTCGAGCGTGCATACGATCAAAAGGTCGATTGGCCAGCCTTTCCGGGGTTTGTTGGCGAGTTCATTGCGTCCCAGGGTGAAGGAACAAGCTATGGGCTAATTACCGAGGAGAGCGATCAGAACTACGTCTATAACAAGAAGGAAATCTACGACGACGGCAAGACACCGATTACCAAGCACTCGCTCTTCTTTCCATTCGTCGCGAGCTCATTTGTTGGCGTGTTTCACACTGACGCCCCGGCAACCCTTTCGCCGGGCAAGTCCTTCGAGGTGGTAAAGCACTTCATCGTCGGATCAGGAGACGTCGGTTCGGTGCTGGATACCATCCACGAGATCCGCAAGGTACCTGTCGGGTCGTTCGGTGGACAAGTGCTCGATCGGGTGACCTTGGCGCCCGTCAGGGGGACAAGCGTCCTCGTTTACCAGCGTCTCTCCGAGGACGAAGACGACCGGCGGATCTATAGCCAGTACGACGTCCGTGAAGATGGGTACTTTGGCGGGACCCTCGAGCCCGGGCAGTACAGCCTGCGCGTCGCAGGTCCCTCCCGACCTCTCTCAGATTTCGTCGACTTCTCCGTCTCGGCCGGTGCCCTGACGGGACTTCGCGTCCTCAGCCCGCCTCCCGGACGAATCCTCGTGCGAATTGTGAGCAGCGACGGAGATCCGCTTCCCGCCAAGGCTACTGCCGTTGGTCGCTATTCCGCCGAGCACGCCGGCAAGCCTACCCGAACGTTCCTCTTTGACCTCGAGGCAGGGGAGTCCTGGCGCGGGGCCGACCTGGTTCCCGACGATCCCAGCGATCCGGACACCCGCCAGTACATTGAGGGGACCGCGTTCACCAAGGATGGAATGGCGGAGCTCCTGGTGAAGCCAGGCACGTACGACGTCATCAGCAGCCGCGGACCCGAGTACGACGTCCAATCCTCCTCTATCACGGTGGATCCTGGCCGCACGGCCCATGTGACCCACGTCCTTCACCGCGTGGTGGATACGACGGGATGGGTGGCTGGGGACACCCATATCCATAGCCGCAACAGCATCGATTCCAGCATGGATCTCGACGAGCGCGTGCGGGCCTTGGCGGCCGAAGGGATTGAGTGGGCCGTCTCCACGGATCACAACTACGTAACCGATTACGCGCCCTACGTGGCCCGCAACGATCTCAACAGGTGGCTCCATCCCATGGTTGGAGTTGAAATGACCACCCTGGAATCAGGACATTTCAATGGATATCCCTTGCGCTATCAACCTGGCCCCGTGACTCACGGGTCATTCGGCTGGGTCGGCGAGCCGCCCGACGTCATCTTCGATCGGTTGCGCAACCTCGGCCGTCTTGGCCCAGAACGCACCATCGTACAGGTCAATCACCCACGCAGCGCCATCATGGGCTACTATGCTCAATACCTTCGCAACGCGTTCACGCACGACGAGGCGAGCTCCACCCTGTTCGGACAGCTCACCGCTCCTTCAGGACCAGCATTTCGCGACAAGGACGGGAACACGACATTCTCATTCAAGTATGACGCCATTGAGCTGGGGGTGTGGAAGACGTTTTGGGAAATCCACCACTATCGCGTGCCCTCTGTCCTTCCTCCGGGCCCGCTGCCTGACAACATCCCTCCGACCGGGAGCATTCTAAAGACGTCAAAAGGGGACGCAGCGTTCCCGGGGGTGGTGGACGATTGGTTTAACCTGCTCAATCTCGGATATCGCTATATCGGGGTAGGAACCGGCGATTCGCACGATTCAGGTGACGAGGTCGGGCAATTCCGAACCATGCTATTCCTCGGCGAGGACGCGCCATCGGGGCTGACCGATGAACGCATCGTCACGGCGCTAAACTCCCGCCGGGCGGTCGTCACCAATGGACCCTTCATTGATTTCTACGTGAACGATCCCGAAAAAGGCGCCATGGGCCAGACAATTCAGGACAGCGATGGCAAGGTCGTCGTGTCCTATGAGGTCAAGGGGGCACCCTGGGTGAGCGTGGGGCGCGTCAACATCTATCGCAACGGGATCATCGTCGAGAGTGTCAAGATCGACGAGAACCGCGACCTCAGCACGAGTCCGATTCTGGATCGGGTCGAGATCCCACTTGCCCGCGGAAAGGACGGAAGCCTGGTCGACAGCTGGTTTGTCGTCGAGGCAATCGGCTATCGAAGCCTGTTCCCGATCATCCGAACTCTCGAGATCCCGCCGCTCATGCTGGCCGACGCGGTGGCCACCTTGGCCGGACCCTTGGGCCTCTCGAGCGACGAGCACGGGGCCTTGCGTCCCCCCATGACCTTTCCAGTGACACCCTATGCGATTACAAATCCCGTGTGGGTGAAACAGGGTTCAGGCAAGTGGCAGCCACCCGGCCTCGTGCCCATTGAAGTCCAAGACCAGCCACAGAACGACCCCCACTTGCAGGAGGGGATTTACGAGCGATATGGCACGTCGAGCCGGGTATTTCCGGTCCGGGCCGAGAGCCGCTTGGGGGACCGATTGGACCTCAACCGGAAAGTGCCGCTGTTCTTTCCGCGGACTGACAACCTGCTCGACGTGCGCAAGACGCTCTCGCGCTTTGGGCACCTGGGTGGGCATCGCTGACCGGGGCCAGGGCTAGTTGGTATTCCCTTCGATCTGCAGCGACCAAGCACCGCCCGTGCAGGTGCCCGATACATGGCGAACCTCGACGGTGATGTTGCGGCTGTCGTCTGCACCGCCAATGGGGCGATTGTCTGACCACGCTACGGAAATCTCGTCCTTCGACCCTGCGCTGGACGAGCTGTACTGGCTGTTTTCGCATTCCACGTCTGTGGTTTCGTCCGACGACGCCACGTAGAGGAAGAGGTCGTAGTTGGCACCAGTAGGCGATGTCAGGGTGAACTTGCCCTTCACGTCAACCCCCTCGAGAAAACTACCGTCATCCTCGGTCAAGCGCATGAGCAGCCACTCGGAACGCGTCCCCGAGGCCTTGAGGCTGCCGGTCCCGGTATCGCCGCTAATCATTCCGAGCTCGCGGACCGTCGGGCACTTCGAAGCGAAGTCGCACCTGGCCGCGCTTGCGTCCGCCGGGCCGGCGTCGGCAACCTGGCCGGCGTCTGGCCTCCCGCCCGAGTCGGGCACTGCTGCGCGGGCGTCAGCCACCCGGGCGTCGGCACCCCTTGCGTCTTCCTGATCGCTTCTGGCGTCTATTCCGACCGGACGAACCGGGGGTTCCGTCGCATCCTCTGGCGGTTCACCTTCCGGGACGGCCTTGGCGCAGGCGCAAAGGATTACCGAAAATATCAGGATGTGCCGTCGAGCACCGCGCATCTTCATGCTTCCTCCAAAAGGAGAAGGCAGCACGTGCGCTGCTCCCTTCGCCTTCCTTGCGTCACAGGCCCAGTCGATATCGGCGTGAGCTTGCGAACAATAGCCCGGTGGCAACCGTGGCGACAGCGGAAAATCCAACGAGCAGGAGACACACGGCGCCAAGGCCCTGGCGCACTTGGAGCCAGGCGATCACCTCCTCTTGCACGATGGGTCCGATCGAGCCAAGACCGTTGATGATGCCCACCGCCACCACGGCCTGGCGCTGGTTCCCAGCCTCGACCGCACCAGCGCCCACGAGCAGCGAGTCGGGTCCCATGTCCATGAACCCCACGACACCGATGAGCACGATGAACAGGGCGAGCGAGCTCAGGCCGACCCACCAGAGCGCGATCGATCCGACGAAAAGCCCACAGGTCATGAGAAAGATGACCGGTGAGCGAGCGCTCCGAAACCAGCGATCCGATATCCAGCCCGCCGCCAAGACGCCAAAGAACCCGAGCCAGTCGAAGGTGGTGCTCGCGTTCGCAGCGAACTCCGTGGACCGATGGAAGTGCTCCTTCACAATGTATGGCCCCCAGCTCTCCAGGGCGTAGCGAACCGACTTGATGGTGAAGTAGATGGCGCCCATCGAGGCGATGAGGAGGATCTGGCGCCGCGACAGTGAGGACTCACCGCTTTTCTTGACAGCCGAGCTCTTGCCCGATCCGTCTTGTGCGGGCGTGTCGTCGTCCACGATAGGCGTTAGGCCGACACTGGCTGGGGATTGCTTCCCCCAGAAGAGAAACACGCCCAGAACAACGAGAAGGACGAAGCTGGCCGCCCAGTGCGCCCCAAGAAGACCCGCCAGGACAAACATGTAGCCCGCAAACGACTTGGCGGCGATGGAACCGATTTGGTAGCACGTGCCCCAAACGGCCATGATGGAACCTCGCTCGGCGCGCCGGGTCCAGTTGGCCATGAGGGCGACGTTGTTCGGCCATCCCGCTGCTTGGGCGAGGCCATGAATCCCCATCGTTACCAAGAAGAACGGATAGCCGGCGCTGCCCATTTGCACGAACTTGCCCATGGCAAGACAACAAGCGATGGATACGGCCATCCCCAGGATGAGCTGGGAGCGGTTGTTCATGCGCTTGGACAGCCAGGCAGCAACGAATTGACCCAGCGCATACGTGACCAAGTAGACCGTGTAGAGGTGGGCGACGCCTTGGGCGTCGACTTGGAGCCCGACGGCAATGTCCTTCTTGAGCGACGTAAAGACCTTCCGGGTAAAATAGAACCCGGCGTACGAAAGCCACGTGGCCGTGAAAAGCTGCCAGCGGAACTGCCGCAGGCGCCAATCCGGCTGGTTGTCCTTCTGGGCCGCGCTTACCGCTTCCATTCTGCCTCGAGGACTCTTGCGCCCTTGGATGCCAGATCCTGCCAAAATCCCGCGGGGAGCGCCTCGTAATCCCACAAGGCCCGCGTGGCTAGGGAGCGGCAGAGCTCGGGCTCGGCGCAGCGACACAAGACCGCAACCGACCACATCCCTGCGCTTCGCGCGGCCTCGAGACCCGCGCGGCTATCTTCGAACACTACGCATTCTTGGGGCATGACCTGGAAACGCTCGGCGGCGAGGAGAAACCCCTCTGGATGCGGCTTGTGCCGCCTGATTTCATCGGCACCAATACGCGCGGTGGCCGGGACCTCACCAGAAACGCCGAGCCTATCCAGAAAGCGATCGATCACGTTGCGAGGACTGCTCGACACGACCGCCACCTTCATGGCCATGGCCGCCTCGCTGACGGCCCTTACGGCACCAGGAATGGGCTCGATCTGGTCGATTCCAGAAGCCCATGCCTCCACGAGCTCGGCGGCCACCTGCTCTGGAGGTACCGCAAGGCGGTGCTCGCGAAGGAGAGCCGCCGCAATGTCGGGCCAGCTCCTTCCACGGGTCTCATTGGGAGGAAGCGTGACGCCGGGTCTACCGTGGTGCTCCATGACCTCGGCAATGGCTTGGTCGGTCTGCAGCTCGCTGTCTACGAGAGTACCGTCGAGATCAAATAGAACCGCCTGAATTGCGCCCGCTTGCCTGGAAGCCATGGACCTCCCCTGCACTGGTGAGGGAACCCAAGTTTATGCACTTGCTACAGGAAGAAGTCCAAAAAATGCAACCGGGCGCTGCTCTGGGGTTCGAGATTGCATCGCGAAGATCTTGCGTGGCTCGCGACGTTATCCGCGTGCCTTGCGGGAATTGCGCACGCCAGGGAACTTCCTTCTTGCAATGCTCTGGTTTCGTGACGGAGGATCTATCCGGCTACTCTCGAGCCGGTGGCATAGGTGTTGCTCATTGGAGGCAAGATGACCCAGCGTCGCGTTCGCACCATGGACGGTAATGAGGCGGTCGCCTCTGTTGCTTACCGAAGTAACGAAGTCATATCGATTTATCCCATTACGCCCGCCTCTCCCATGGCCGAGCTATGCGACGAGTGGGCTTCGGCGACGCGCCCGAACGTCTGGGGCAGCACCCCGCGCGTGATTGAAATGCAGTCGGAAGGCGGGGCTGCGGGCGCCGTCCATGGCGCCCTCCAAGCTGGGGCGCTCGCGACGACGTTTACCTCGTCGCAGGGGCTCCTGCTCATGATCCCCAACCTCTACAAGATCGCGGGCGAGCTCACGTCGTTTTGCATGCACGTCGCCGCTCGGACCGTGGCTACCCACGCCTTGTCCATCTTCGGGGACCACTCGGACGTGATGGCGTGCCGCCAGACGGGCGTCGCCCTCCTTTGCTCCAACTCCGTGCAGGAGGCGCACGACTTTGCTGCGATTGCCCAGGCGGCGACCCTCGTGGCACGCGTGCCCATCCTTCACTTCTTCGACGGGTTTCGAACCTCGCACGAGATCGCCAAGATAACCGAGCTCGCGGATGACGATCTCCGGGCGCTTTATGATGAAGAGGCGATCGCCGCTCACAGGCGACGGGCGCTCACCCCGGACAATCCCATGTTGCGAGGGACTGCCCAAAACGAAGATACCTTCTTCCAGGCCAGGGAGGCGGCGAACCGGTTCCACGCAGCATGCCCGGCAATCGTGCAAGGCATGATGGATCGACTCGCCGCACGCACCGGGCGGCGTTATCGGCTGTTTGACTATGTCGGGCATCCTGAGGCCGAACGGGTCGTGATCTTGATGGGCTCTGGCGCCGAAGCCGCCCACGAGTCCGTCGATCGACTGACCGCATCTGGAGAGAAGGTCGGGATCCTCAAGGTGCGGCTTTTCCGTCCGCTTGCAGGCAAGTTGCTGGTGAACGCCCTGCCGTCGACGACGCGCGCCATTGCGGTCCTAGACCGCACGAAGGAGCCCGGAGCACCGGGTGAGCCCCTGTACCTGGACGTGATTGCTGCGCTCGCGGAGGCGCGTGCGGAAGGGGAAACGCGCTTCGTCGCCGATCCAAGGGTGGTCGGAGGACGCTACGGGCTCTCTGGGAAGGAATTCTCGCCCGCCATGATCAAGGCGGTCTTCGACAACCTGAAGATCGAGCGACCGCGCAACCACTTCACCGTGGGGATCCGGGACGACGTCACCGGCACGTCGCTCTCGGTTGACGAGAGCTTCGATCGCGAGGGTGAGGATGTCGTCCGAGCCGTGTTCTTCGGTCTTGGCTCCGATGGCACCGTGGGAAGCAACAAGAACACCATCAAGATCATCGGCGAGGAGACCGAGCTCCACGCACAGGCGTACTTCGTCTATGACTCCAAGAAGAGCGGGGCCGTGACGGTGTCGCACCTGCGCTTCGGCCCAAAGCCGATTCGGTCGACGTACCGCATCCGCAAGGCTGGCTTCGTGGCCTGCCACCAGCCCCAGCTCCTCGACCGGCTGGACGTCCTCGAGCTCGCCGAGACCGGTGGAACGTTCCTCCTCAACACTCACCACGCTCCCGCCGAAGTCTGGGACGCTCTTCCACGTGAGGTGCAGGAGATCCTCATCTCGCGACGGCTCAAGTTCTATGTCATCGACGCCAAGCGCGTGGCTGAAGAGGCGGGGCTGGGAGGCCACGTGAGCACCATCATGCAGGCGTGTTTCTTTGCCCTGTGCCCGGTCTTGCCACGAGATGAGGCGATCCAGCGCATCAAGGACGCCATTCAAAAGACCTTCCAAAAACGCGGCGCCGACGTGGTCAAGCGGAACCACGCGGCGGTAGACAGCGCCCTGGCGCATCTCCACGAAGTCAAGGTTCCGAGCCAGGTCAGCGCCACCCGCGAAAGGCCGCGCCCAGTCCCCGAAGAGGCGCCATCCTTCGTAACCCGCGTGACGGCCATGATGCTCGCTGGAAAGGGGGACCTCCTGCCGGTGAGCGCGTTTCCAGTCGACGGGACTTGGCCCGTGGGAACGGCCAAGTGGGAAAAGCGCGGCCTCGCCGCGGAGCTTCCCCAATGGGAGCACTCGCTCTGCATCCAATGCAACAAGTGCGCGCTGATCTGCCCCCACGCAGCAATCCGGGCGAAGGTATTCCAGCCGGAGCAATTGGCAAGCGCTCCTGCTGGGTTCCTGAGCATGGACTACAAGGCCAAGGAGTTCGCCAAGCACAAGTACGCCATTCAGGTGGCCCCGGAGGACTGCACCGGCTGCGAGCTGTGCGCCAAGATTTGCCCGGCGAGCGACAAGCAGAACCCAGATCGCAAGGCCTTGTACATGGCGCCGGCCTGGGAGCACCGCCAGCGCGAGCGGGAGAATTTTGCCTTCTTTGACAAGCTGCCAGAGCCCAATCGGCGCGTGGTGCAGCTCGATGTCAAGGGCTCGCAGTTCCTCGAGCCGCTGTTCGAGTTTTCGGGCGCCTGCTCTGGCTGCGGCGAAACTCCGTACATCAAGCTCCTCACGCAGCTCTTTGGCGACCGAAGCCTCATCGCCAACGCCACGGGATGCTCGTCCATCTACGGAGGGAACCTCCCGACCACGCCATACCGCACGAATGCCGCTGGATGCGGTCCGGCGTGGTCCAACTCGCTCTTTGAAGACAATGCCGAGTTTGGAGTTGGTTTCCGCTTGGCGGTCGACTCTCACGCTCACATGGCCGCGGAGTACCTCAGGCGCCTTGCACCCATGGTCGGAGATACGCTCGCCAAGGAAATCCTTGGCGCCGACCAGAGCACGGAGGCTGGCCTCGCGGAGCAGCGCGAGCGAGTGCGCATCCTTCGCGAAAAGCTAGCCACGGTCACCCACGAAGACGCCAGGCGCCTTGAGACACTGTCTGGGTACCTTGTCCGCAAGACCGTGTGGATCGTGGGTGGTGACGGCTGGGCTTATGACATTGGATACGGCGGCCTCGACCACGTTTTGGCGTCACGCGAGGACGTCAATATCCTGGTCCTCGATACCGAGGTCTACTCGAACACAGGCGGCCAGCAGTCGAAGGCCACGCCGTTCGGCGCGTCTGCCAAGTTCGCCGCGAGCGGAAAGACCGTCGCCAAGAAGGACCTCGCCCTGCTCGCGATGACGTACGGCAACGCGTACGTGGCGACGGTCGCGCTCGGCGCCAAGGACGTGCAGACGTTCCGGGCATTCCGCGAGGCCGAGTCCTATCCGGGTCCATCGCTCATCATCGCGTACAGCCACTGCATCGCGCACGGATACGACTTGACCTTCGGGGTCGACCAGCAACGACTCGCGGTGGAGACCGGCGCCTGGCCGCTCTTCCGCTTCGATCCCAGGCGGCTCGAGGTCGGCGAGCCTCCGTTGAAGCTCGATTCGGGTCCGCCCCGCACGCCGATTCGCGAGTTCCTCGCGAACGAGGGACGCTTCAAGTTCCTCGAGGGACGGAGCCCCGAGCGCTACCAAGAGTTCCTCAAGGGCGCCGAGCAGCTCGTGGCCCGGCGATGGGCGCTCTACGACCACCTGAAGAACTTCACAGCACCCGTGCCGCAGAAATCCTGAGCGCAGCTCAAGCCTGCTCTAACCACCCATCCACCTAAGCCCCTGATTGACGACAAGGGCCGCCAAGTACGCCAGGGCATACGTATAGCCAAGCACGAAGGCGGGCCAGCGCCAGCTTCGGGTCTCTCGACGCACGGCAGCCACCGTGCTCAGGCATTGGCAGGCAAGAACGAAGAAAGCCATCAAAGCCAGCGCCGTCCTCGTTCGGTAACGCGGCCGGCCGTCCTCCGTCTTCGCCGAGCGGAGCTGGCTCGCCAGCGGAGACGGATCGTCGAGGGCCCCCTCGATTCCATTGATGATGCCGAGCGTGCCTACCATGAGCTCCCGCGCGCCAAACGAAGCGATGAGCCCCACGTTGATTCGCCAATCAAAGCCCAAGGGCGCGGTCACCGGCTCCAGCGCGCGTCCCACGCCGCCTGCGATGCTGTGAGAGAGGTTCGCTCCAGGATCGTTTTCCACTTTTGCCGGCCTGCCAGGGAGAGGGATGTTGAGCAAGGCCCACAGCACCATGGCGGCGGCAAGGATCGTGGTCCCCACCTCGCGAAGAAACCGCGAGGTCGCTCGCTTGATGGAGCTCACAAGCACGCGAAGCTCGGGACTGCGGTAGGCAGGGAGCTCGGTGGCCATCGGCAAGCTCTTTCCTTTCGTAACCGTGCGCCTGAAGGCCAACGCGGCGAGTAATCCGAAGAGGATGCCGGCAAAATAGAGGAGGACGAAAACCGCAGACTTGGTCCACGCTGAGGAACCAGCAAAAAAAGCCGCGATGAGCAGCCCGTACACGGGAATGCGCGCCGAACATGTCATGAGCGGCAGGATGAGGATCGTCGTGAGCCGCTCTCTCGGGTCGCGAAGAATCCGGGTCGCGTAAATCGCTGGGACGGCGCAGGCGTGCCCGGTCAAAAGAGGGATGAAAGCGCGACCACCAAGCCTTGCCACTGAGAGCAACCGGTCGACGAGAAACGCACCCCTGGAGAGATAGCCCGTGGCCTCCAGGAGCTCCATGGCGACCGTGAGGATGACCACCTGAGGGAGAAAGGTGAGCACGGTTCCCGCCCCACCGAGAACGCCGTCGACCAGGAACGACGACACCAGCCCCTCACCGAAACCGGCCACAATCCAACCGGCAAGCACCCGACTGGCAGCGTCTAGGAGCTGACTCACCGGGTCTGCCACCAGGTACACGCTGGCGAAGAGCACGGTGAGCACCGAAGCGAAAATGGCCAGTCCAGCCAGCGGATGGAGGAGCAGAGCGTCTGCCCGGGCCGTGAGGTTGCGCCTTCCTCGCGAGACAGCGGCGCTTCGCTCGCATATCACCCTGGTGGCGAGCTCATCTGGGTCGAACGTCCCTTCGCTGGCCTCTCGCAGGGGTGGAACGGCGTCGAGCCGATCGAGACACGTGGCAATTCGGCCGAGGACCACGTCACGGACGGCGTCAGAGCGGGCGTTGATGGCGACGGCGCTGACCCCGAGCGCGTCTTCGAGCTCCTTCGTGTCGAGACTTCGTCCCTCTGCGGCCAGGATGTCGGCCTGGGTGGCCACGAGCAGCAGGGGTCCAAGCTGGCCGAGAAGCTCGCGTGTAAGGCGCAGCCCCAGGGCGAGCTGCGTGGCATCGACCACTTGGATGACAAGCATCGGCTGGCCGTCTCGCCTCGCGTTCTCGAGAAAGCGCCGCGCGATGCCTTCATCTGTCGCGGGATCGATCGTCGCGGAAATGGAGTAGAGCCCAGGAAGGTCGACCACCTTGGCCGCTCGTCCGCCAGGCAGGTCAACGAGAGCCTCGAGGATATCTACGGTCACGCCCGGGTAGTTGCCTACACGCGCGTTTCCCCCGGTCAGGCGGTTATAGAGCGATGACTTGCCCGCATTGGGCCTACCGACGAGCACGACAACCGGCGTGCGAGCACGCGACGCGGACGCATCCTCACCCATGGGCTCCGCCCCCGTTGCCGATGGGAGGGATGTCCGCATCCGGTCGGCCGGGGAATTCCGTGACTACGCGGATAAGCCTGGCGAGAGAGCGATCGATCGCGAACTCACCGCCCGATCGAGAGCGCACGTGCAACGGTCCGCCGAAAAGCCCTCGCCTGAGCACGCTGAGACGCTGACCCTCGAAGATCCCCAGCGCGCCCAACCAAGCAGCCTGCTCGTCATCGACGCTGAGGTGGAGCACGCGAGCGTGCGCGCCGGGTCGAAGCTGGTCCAGGAGAATGACGGGACTCTTGGCTGCGGTCACCATGGGGTGTCTATCAATAAGATATGAAATTCATTTTCAAGACGCAACCGTGCGAGCACCTGCTCGTGCATTTTCTCGCGGCTTTGGAGGCTGTCGACGTTGGAGGCTGTCGACGAATGACCGGGGCACACTGCAAGCTTGTCACCCCGTGTGTGGTAGGAGTGGCTCGGGGCTACTGCCTCGACTGCTCGTTCGAGGAGTGGGGCTGGTCGATCAAGCGTGGCTCATCCGCACCGCTGACCGCGGCCTTAAAGCCTCGAATTCCCTTGCCAATCCCGGTCGCCAAGTCGGGGATTTTCTTGGCCCCAAAGAGAAGTACAACGATGGCGAGGATGATGAGGAGCTCGCCGATGCCCAGTCCGAACATGTCATTCACCTCCGGCCCGGCAGGTGTAGCAGAAAACCGGGCACCGGTCGTCTATTTATAGGTATGCCGGCAGCGTCGCAACGGCGTCGCCTATCCCCCTCCAGAACCGCTCGTGCGTGGCACCGGCGACACGTTCACCAATCGTCTTGGCGAACTCCTCAAGGTGCTCAGAACAGAAGCTCTCCCGCGCCTTCGTGTCCCTCTCTCCGCCCAGTTCCTCGTGGATCAGGGCTGCGACGAACAGGAGCTCGAGCCCGATGTGGTCAGCCGGCTTCCCGAGCATGTCGTCAAAACCGAGCTCGGCCGCCACATAAGCCTGAAAGACAGCCCGGCTTCGCTCTCCCATCACCTGGTGGGAACTGCCCAAGTGACAATCCTCCCACGGTGGCACCAGGATTGGCTGGCGCTTTCCCTCCACGGCATTTGCCACGAACAGCCGCGTGTATTCCCGGGAAAGCGCCAGCGTGTCCTGGCGCTGGAGCGACTCGTTCACGTCTTTGAGCGTCTCGCCGAGCTTGCCGTCGCACCTCTCTCCAAGCGACCGAAACAGCTCCTGCTGCCGTATCTCGTCGAGGAGAGACGTGCTCGCCCCTTCGAGTAGCAAGCGCCCGAGCAGGCGGCAAGTATCACCGAGAGGTGCGAGGTCAGCGGTCATCCGATATTCCGCTGCGGCGTGAACCGGACTGAGGGCTTGGTGAGATTCGGGTCAGTGATGTCCTTCCCCGGGATCCCTGGCTTGGCTTGCACCGTGCCGTAGGCGCCGCCGTCGATCTTGGTGAGATCGTCGAAATGCAGGGCCAGCGATGTGCACGTGACCACGCACGCCGGCTTCCGCCTCTCCTCGGGCAGGCTGGTGTTGAACAGCCGGTGGTAGCAGCCGATGCACTTGTCGGCTCGCTTGTTGGTCTCGTCGAACTCGATCGCTCCGTATGGACAGGCGGACATGCACCGCTTGCAGCCGATGCAATCGACGCCGTTCACCGGATCCTGCGCCTTCGAGGGCTTCATGAGGACCAACCCTGTCGGGGCATTGGCGTTCATGCCGAAAGCGGTGCGCAAGGCTTCGTTTTCCGCGGTGTCCTTCCAGTACCGTCCCACGGGACACGCGGTCATGCACGCCGGGCTAGCGCAATGCATGCAAGCCATTGAGAGGTGCGCGCGGAATGGCTTACCGTTCGAAGCCCCTTCGTGCACGATCACCTGCCTGCGTCGGACACCCGTGGGGAGCATGAACTCCTGCTTGCATGCGCCCTCGCAAGCCCTGCAGGCGATGCAATTGTCGATATTGACGTGCCAGCCATATTGAGGCATGTGGCTCTCCTATCAAATGTCCTTGGTAATGCGGCAGGCGACTTCCTTGTGAACCGCCTGGCCCGAATGGATTTCCGCCTTGCCCGGGAGAAGCCAGCCATCGTGGGTCCCTTGTCCCTTGGCAACCTTCCCAAGCGCCCAGTGCCCAAATCCGCGGTGGAATCCAACCGTCTCCTTTTGAATCCCGTCGGTGATGTGCACGCGCGCGCGCACCATGCCGTGTGGGGATTGGACCCAGACCCAGTCGTCTTCGGAGAGATTCTTGGCCGTAGCGAGGGTCGAGTGCACGAAGATGCGGTTCTGCCGCTTCATCTCCATGAGCCACTCATTGTTGAAGGTACGAGTGTGCGTGTGCTCCACTTCCTTCCACGAAATGAAGTAGAGGGGGTACGTCGCGCTCGGCGCGTCCTCAGGGGGTAGGTAGTAGGGGAGCGGGTGATAACGCAGGTCGCCGGTAACGACCTTGTTCGCCGGGGCGATCTGACCGGTGAAGTACTTGTCCATGGTGGGCGACCAGAACTGGGCCCTGCGCGAGTCGGTGGCCAAGCCGACGTAGTACTCGTCGTCGACGTTCATCGTCGGGCCAGTCGCGATCCCCTTGGCAGTCCCGTCGGAGCCCTTGATCACGTAGGCTTTCTCGGAGCCAGCCACGATCTCGGAGATCGTGTCGCCGGACGCGAACTTCTTCTTCGCCAGGAACCTCTCGTACTGGGTCCCGCCCGTGGCGCCGGTCTCGATCCACACCCCCGTTGCCTTGAGGTTGTCCCAGTTGACCTGGTTGTTCCAGGGTCCCTTGTTGTTCCCGGTGGCCATGAAGGTCGTCCACTCGGTCTTGAGCAAGTTCGCGTCAGTGTCGTCCTCGCCGGCCTTGGTCTTGAACCCTTCGAGTCCAAGCGCGTTGCCGAGCTCTAGGAAGAACTGGGTCTCTGTCAAGCCGCCGATCCAAGAAGGCACGACCTGCTGGCGCAGTCCTAGCGAGCGGAACGTCACCCAGTTGGCGTTGAAGTCGTTTCGCTCAAGAAAGTGCGTCCCCGGGACCACGATGTCCGCCATGAGCGCCGTCTCAGAGAGATGCGTGTCCACGCAGAGCACGAAGTCCATCTTGCTCATGGCCTCGATGTTCTTCTTCGTGTTCGGAGTAGACATGACAAAGTTCTGGAACACGAAGACCGCGGCCTTGATCGGAAAGGGATTTCCGACGAAATCCTTCTGCTCGATCATTCGATCGCGCATCTCGCAGTAAATCCCCGAGCCGTGCGAGTAGCTGTACTTCTTCTTGATTGCGCCATAGACCGGATTCGAGGTTCCGTCGGGATTCCCAGCCGGAATAGTTACGTCATCACGGCCATCGGCCCGCCACCCGTCCTTTGCAGGCCAGGAGGACTTCTTGCTCCTGTTGCCAGGGCCGTTCCGGTTCGGGAAAATCAGGGTGCCAGACCGATCGATCGCACCGAAGAGGATGTTCAGGCAATTGATCGCGCGACCGCCCTGCGTGGCGTTGGTGTGATGGCCCGGGCCGCTCCACGTGTCAATGCAGATCTTCTGCTTGGCACGATAGGCAGCGATCAGGTCATTGGCGAGCTTGTTAATGGCCGCCGCATCTACGCCGGTAATCGCGGCCGCCCATTCCGGCGTCTTTGCCTGATTGTCGTACCCATTACCGTCCAGGTACTTCTTGAACTCCGCAAAGCCAAGCGAGAAGTTCGTGACAAAGTCCTTGTCATACGACGGGCTCGCGTCGGTATAGGCGTCAATAACGAGCTTGCACAGTGCCAGGGCGAGGGCTGCGTCGGTTCCAGGCCTCGGCGCGATCCAGGTATCAGCCTTCGACGCAGTCGTGTTGAATACCGGGTCGATGTAGGCGAACTTGAAGTTCGGGTTCGTCGCCCGGGCACGGGTGAAGATCGGGGCGAGATGGACCCACTTGAGCGCCGACAGGAAGTTCCACCCCCAGACCAGGAGGAAGTCGGCATTCTCCATGTCGACCAAGGGGCGGTCGTGCCCCATCGTGATCTTGTAATGGGCCTTGCGCGATGTGTCGCAGAGGTTGGAGTGATTGGAGTAATTCGGCGACCCCAGCGCATCCATCAAGTCCGTCTGTACGTGCGTAAAGGAGTGGTCTTCGCCAAACCACACCAGTGACCTGGCGCCGTAGGCGGAGGTCACCGCGAAGAGCCGCGATGCCGCTTCCGCAATGGCCTCGTCCCAGGAGATGGCAACGAAGTCCCCCGAGCCGCGGGGCCCGACTCTCTTGAGGGGCGTAGTCAGGCGATCAGGGTCATACAGGGACTTGATTGCGGAGTTCCCCTTGCAACACAGGCGGCCGATATCGCCGGCGGCCTTGGCCTTGTCAAATGATGTGCTTACGTTCGCGACGTTGTTCGGATTGGCGCCATTCGGCTCGATCTTGCGCACGGCCCCGTTCTCGACATATGCGAGCACGCCGCATTGGCCGCCGCACATGTTGCAGCACGACGGAATCCATTTCCCAGTGGCGTAGGTCGAATACTCGGCAGCCTCTGCCTTGCTGAGCTTCCGGAAGGGCCAAGGGAGGCTGCTGGCAATGATCGCGGCGCCGGCGCCCGCCCCACTTATCTTCAAGAATCCGCGTCTCGTGAGCGACATTGGGTACCCCCTTACTGGCACTGTGCTCCGACGCAGAAACTGGTCGGATACTTGGTGTGACAAAGGAGACAAGCTTTCGCGATGTCCACTTGCTTGCGGAAAGTCGCGCCGGATCGATTTCCGAACTGCCCGGCAAGGTCCACCGTGCCGTGGCAGAACACGCAATTGACCGAGGCGTGGCCGCCCGTGGTAGCGCCGAGCGAATGGAACGGCGGCTTGGCGGGATCGCGCGACAACTCGCTCTTGCGAGCGCCGTGGCAAGCCTGGCAGTTGGCAACCTGGAAGGTCGCATGGTCCTTGGTGTGGAGGGTCGTGAGGTTGAGCCTGTCTACGTCATAGCGCCGAATCCGGAGCTCGAAGTCGAGCGTTGCCCCGGCGACGGCCGACGTCCAGTCGCTCGTTACGGCGACAGTCTCGGAGGCGGTCATGGTGTTGCCGGCAAGCACCAGAGATGGCGCCTTCGCCGTGAAGCGATAGAGGCCAGTCGGCAGATCTTGGAAGGTCGCGCGACCACTGGCGTTGGTGGTGGCTGATGCGCCGCCTGGCTCCGCGACGACCGACGCGCCCGCGATGTCCGCTCCGCTGGAGAAATCCCGCAGGTGGACGACGACCGTCGTCTTGCTCGTGCCTGGATCGCCTTTTTCGCCGTCCTTGCCAGGCAAGCCGTCCTTGCCGTCGGTACCAGGCAGGCCGTCCTTGCCGTCAGTACCAGGCAGTCCATCCTTGCCGTCAGTACCAGGCAGTCCATCCTTGCCAGGTAGTCCGTCCTTGCCGGATACGCCTGGCTCTCCTTTCTCACCGGTACAGGCCGCTAATAACAGAACAACCGGAAGCATGATTTGTCGAGTGCGCATGGCACGGGCCCCTCATGCACTCGCCATGCCCGCGTGCACCGGCTGCTCACTGCATGGGAACCACCAGGGAACACGTGACCCGACGAATTCCTTCGCGATCTTGGTGACGCGTGCTCGTCACTCAGGACGATTCTGCTGGCGAGATCTCGTCAGGGCCTTGCGCCCGAAGTCGAGCGCTCATCAATCCTCGCCGGTTCCCGAGTGACCATTGCGGGCGACCGCAAGGCGGCTGCGTAGGGTGGTGCGGGACATTTGCAGGATCTCGGCGGCCTGCACCTGATTCCCTGTACTCTTGGTCAAAGCCCAGTCCATGAGCTTACGCTCGCAGGTAGCCATCACGTCATTGAACGCGACCGTGGAAAGGCCCTCCAGGTGAAGCGAAACGATTTCGCGATCGGCCTTAGCACTACTGCGTCAACCGCATGATCAGCTGCCGAGGGGCTGAATACCGTCGCGAAGAAAGCTGGATCATTTCGATCACTTAGCGGTTTTCTCGTCGAGAAAGTTGGAC